>DEIH01000195.1:13136-13870 GCA_002352375.1 Spirochaeta sp. UBA2779
ACCCGGAGTCGCTTGAGTGACTCCGGGTCCAGGGCTCTGCCCTGGGGTATGATACCATTCATTAATATCCTTTTTCTCCTACTTGTATCCAAATCAATCCTGTATGCCTCTGAACCCCCGGAGCGGGGCTGGACCATCGGGCCCTCCATCGGAGTGCATTGGGGCGGCGCCCGGGAAATCGTCTATGACAACAGCGGTGTGGAGAATCAGAATGATTATCTGAGCCTGCTTACCTGGGATTTACAGCCGGTGGTTACAGCCGGGTTTGATTCCACCTGGGAATCAGGGAAGAGTAACAGTCTGAATCTGGTTTTTCGCACTGCTGTACCCGGAATGGCCACAGGTGAAATGAACGATTATGACTGGCTCTACACAGATATGGATTGGAGTCACTGGTCGTCCAGCGATGTGAATCTGCGATGGGGCATTATCATCGATGTTGTTAATAACTGGAGGGTTGCAGATACCGGCCCCTTTTCGCTGAAACTCGGTGTGGGTTATCACCTGGACTGGTGGGCCTGGCGGGATATGATTACCGATTCGGTTTATTCAACAACAACCGGAAGCGTTTATCCTATGCCTTTCGTTACTTATCCCGGAGATGGTTTCAGAGATTTGCATGATGAACTGACTACTGGTATCAACGGTATTAACTACAATGTTGCCTATCATGTGCCCCTGATATCTTTGAGCATTGATTTGGACTGGGGTACTTTTTTCATAAATACAAACGG
>DEIH01000031.1:0-3718 GCA_002352375.1 Spirochaeta sp. UBA2779
GAAACCGGCAGAGCACTGGCAGACTTGGTGCGTTACAACGGTGATATCAGTGATCCTGCAGGAAATGCTCTGATAATAAGTCTTTTAAGCAGTAATTTATCCGCATCAGCCCGGGAAGAACTCATTGCCATTATCCGTAATGTTGCAGGTCTTTAAAAAAAAACCGGACATCCGGTTTTTCAGAGACTATAATTCATCCAGAGGAGCTATCGTATGATCCGATCCAATTATTCCCGTTTGTTTTTCTTTTTAACCGTTTTTCTAGCTGCCGGTTCTATTCTCTGGTCTGAGGATGTTCAGGTTGACCGGGATGAACTGGCCAGTATCGGGGATCAGTCCATTAAATTCATTAATTACGTCGGCCCCTATGAATTTATCAATACCTTGGATCAGATTCGAGGCATAGGCCGAGCCCTGGGGGATGGAATCAACCCTCTGGAATCCGGAGAAGCCTCTCTTGGCGGGAAATACCGCATTCTACATATCGTCAGCCCTGAAATAGAAACAGGGCTGGATGCGGATATTTTCATCATTGAGGATGGAGCCGCAGTGGACCATATCAATAATCTGCGCACGATATTAGCCGGATATCTTGAAACAGCCTACGGATTCTCCAATAGAGATGCCTATCTCGTAGCTGAGTTTGTTACCTATTACAACGCCGTCTACCGCGGTGATTTGGAAATGGTAAAAGAGCGGTATAAAAAACCGGTATCTGATGCTCTGAGTGCTGAGAAAATTGGTTTGGATACCCATTATTCCAATTGGCCGGGTAAAACACAGATTCTCATTCCTCTGAGAGCAGGGGGATTCACTCCCGGGGATTCTGCTCCTGTGGTTGATACCGGCGCTATCACCGACAATCAGGTAATCGATGAAATAAGAAAAGAAGATGATATGGGCATTGAATCCCGGCAGGATATGGTTGAACTCCGGGAGAACGAAATTGATAAGGATCAGGCTCAGCTGGATGAGCACCGGGATGAGGTGGCTCAGAAGGAAGAAACGGTGAGTGAGGAGCTTTCTACCCTTACTGACAAAGAAAAATCCGGGGAAGAGCTGACGTCGGCGGAAGAAGAAACAAAAGCCGCCCTTGAAGTGGAACAGGCCGCTGTTGAAGAAGAAAAAGCCGCAATTGATGAAGAACAAACTCAAATTGATAAGCGTACCGATGAAGTTCTTGAAATGAGGGATGATATCTCTGAGGATAAAAACTCCCAGCTAGAGGAATCTTCGGCGGAGAGTACCTTCACATCGGCTCCGCAGATTACCCCGGTCTGGTTTCTCATGGTGGATGAACAGGGAGACGGCATCCCCTTCGGACGTGTCGTTCTTTACAATCTGGATGATGGGAAAAGACTGGCTGTCAGCAGTGTAACTGCGGTACGGGGGCGAACGCTGGCTGTCCTTCCTGACTCTCTGCTGGTAATTGCGGGCAAAGAAGGGGGTAACAGCAAGGTTCATCTGATGCTTCTGGATCAGAATACTTTAGAAACACAGAAAGAGGGCTCAAACGATGTATTCCCCGGTTCTCTGATGACGGTTAAAGGAAGTGATATCTACCTTGTAACCACAGAGAATGGTGAATGGCGTCTGGGGAAGTTTAATACCTCACTGGAAAGAACGGCAGTAAGTGAGCTGGCCATTGAGCCCTGGACCTCAATTTCATTTGATGGTGCATCTCTCTTTGTGCAGGGGGCTTCGGGTGAAATCCTCAAGCTATCAGCTTCAACTCTGAAGGAAGAAGCCAGTCTGAAATAGGCTTTTAATCCAGAATACTGGAGGTGTTGCTGCTGTTGTCTGAGCCGTTGTTACCTCGGTTCGGGGAACTGCCTCCGTCCAGATAGAGCGGGTCCAGTCCGAGTTCTGAAAATAAATCTCTGGTAAATGCAGCACTGCTGCTGCCGTCGTCATTTAGATTTGTCAGGGAGGAGTCAACAGAAATTTTGATAACCTGATCTTCATCACGGTCCTTTTCAAACGCTGACATATTACTTCGGGTTTTAGGTTCGGTACCTGCGATGAAAATCTCATCCCTGAGCTGGTCTTCCGGAGCATCTTCATCGGGAAGCATACCGGTTCTTTTATCAATTATCACTTCAACAATACCTGTCTCCGGTCGGGGAAAATCAATCCTGGGCAGGTCTTTGTGAATTGTTTTCATGTAGCGGGCCCAGACCGGACCAGTGGATGTTGCGCCGGTCTGATATCGTCCCAGTGAGTTACCCCGTTTATCGAATCCAATCCATAATGCTGTGGTGTAGTAAGGTGAAAATCCCATGGTCCATGCATCAGTCCAGTTCTGGGTTGTTCCGGTTTTACCAGCGATGGGCATGCCGTCAAATCCGTCAACCGTTCTTCTGGCATAGGCCAGGGTACCCCGGGCTACGGTGGTCTGCAGCATGCTGGTCATGATAAAAGCCGTCTGGGGTGACATTATCTGAATGTCCCGTTTCTCCTGAGATTCCCGGAGTTCCCGCTCAGGATTTACGATGATATTTCCGTCCCGGTCTTCAATATATCTGATGGCAATGGGTTCAACGGCTCTTCCCCGGTTGGCTATGGTGGCATAGGCTCTGGCCAGTCTGATGGGTGCTATACTGAGGGTTCCAAGGCCTAGAGGATAGACCCGATCGAAGGTTTCACCGATTTCCTGAGGATCTGTTATACCCAGAAGGGCGGCAGATCTGCTGATGGCAGCATCAAAACCGATTTTTTCAAGAACAGTCAGGGCGGGGATATTAAGCGACCTTGCCAGGGCATCCCTAACGAGAACATATCCCGCCCAACGTCCGGCATAGTTCCCAGGAACATACGGAGTACCGTCCGGGCTTATAAACACCCTGGGACTGTCATAAATGCGGGTAGCCGGAGTTACAACCCCGGAGCTGATTGCAGCCGAGTAGTACAGGGGTTTAAAGGCAGAACCCGGCATCACCTTGGCATCCATGGCCCGGTTGAACTGGTTGTTTCTATTGAACTCGCTTCCACCGATCATCGCCAGAATGTAGCCGTTGTCGTTTCCCAACGTTATCAATGCCGTTTCAACATTGTTCATCTGGGTATTCGAACGTGTTTTTTTGTAAGTAATATTTGTCAGGGATTTAAGATCTGTCAGGCCGAATGCCATGGCCATCATATCCATTACCGGAGCCAGCCTATTTTCAAAATACTCTTCGGCACGGCGTTTTTCCTGTGCCCCGGCCACTCGAATTTCAGGAATATCAAAAACAAGAGATATCAGATCGATGGTTTGAACCAGATCGCTTGAAGCATAGTCCGTTTTTGTATCCCGGTCGTATCTGTATGCCTGGTTCCATTTAATCAGGCCCTGGGATACTTCTTTATCCGCTTCTCTCTGAAAATCCAGATTCAAGGTTGTGTGTATCGTGTATCCGTCGCGGTAAATATCCTGCTGCCCGAAGAGGTACTGCTCGATTTTCGTCCTGATATACTCACTGAAATACGGTGCTTTATCATTTGCCAGGCGGTCGAAATAAGGTGAGTCCGATGCCGATCTGGACCAATCAAAATTACTCCAGTATTTGTTGAAAGATGTATCAGCCTCTTCAGAGGTGATGTGCCCGGCGGATACCATCTGATTGAGAATCTCTCTCTGTCTACCCCTGGCGGCATCTGGTTTGATGATGGGGGAATAAAGACCGGATCCGGCCAGCTGAATTACCAGCATAACTGCTTCAGCAGGAGAGTTCTCCAC
>DEIH01000031.1:3812-8734 GCA_002352375.1 Spirochaeta sp. UBA2779
AGTATTTCTTCTTTGGAAAACCGCCTTTCCAACTGGTAGGACCACCAGATTTCCTTGAGTTTACGGCTCACAGAAATATCCGTCCGGTCTGCATGTCTTGCCCCGGCTACCTGCATCGTCAGTGTGCTGAATCCTGAAAAATAACCCTTGTTGGTTATCAGGTAGAGGCCATTGTTGATAACCGCACGGATTAGTCCGCCTAAAGAAACACCTGTATGCTTGTAAAACGGTGCATCTTCCCTGGTTAACAGGGCGTATATCTGGTTCTCAGGCAGGGATGTGATGGGGATGATGTCCCTTTTTTCGTCGGAGAAAAATTCGGTTATCAGTTCTCCGTTGATATCGAGAAGCCTGGAAGGGATAGCTGGCCGGGAGGCCATAATTTCATCCATGTTCCGAGTGTTCTGATTGGCTGCAAGACTCAACCCGAGGGCGGTGCCCAGGGCAGCAGCTATGGCAAATAATAAGCCCGCGAAGAGCAGAACGACTGTCCGTCGTTTCCCGGTAAAATGCATGGCTCATACCGTACGTTTGAGGGGATGGCTTGTCAAGGACGCATGGGCAAAGAAAAGGCCGGTCTGGAAGGACCGGCCACCCTGCTAGAGGGGTCGGTCACCGACATAGTGAACTGGGAGGGGTACTATCCCGAATGAGCCGACACCATGATTATCGCACAATTTGCATTAAAACTTAACTCTATGAAAAATACCTCTATTTTTTTCAGCCGTCCCCAACCCCGTATTCACTGCCCTGACCCTCTCCAACATCGATAACCTCAATATCGATAATGAGTTTGATTTTCACTTTTCCGCCGGGTCGAACCGTAAAATGCCGGTTTACCTCGAGATTTCCCAGGCTGTAGGTGATGATGTGGTCTCCGGGGGCTGTTTCGAGTACAGCCAGAGATCCTTCTGTTTCCACAGCTTCTCCATCCAGAAGTATAAATGCACCTTCAGGAATACTTACCGTTATTTCAGGCGGCCGGTAATCCAAAGGAAGATTCAGGGTGAGTTCTTCTCCCGGTTCGATTGCTATGGTTTTCTCTACTGTCGGTGCATGGCTGCTGCTGATCCGAACCCTGTGGATTCCCGCAGAAAGAATTGAATCTTCACCGGGAGTCACCTCAGCGCCGTCAACAGTGATATTGATAACTTCTTCAGGGTTTCCTGAGGGGTTAGCGACACTCACAGACAGGGAGCCCTCATCCTTCCATAAGGGAACAACAGAGATGCTCAGGTTCTGCTGAAATGCGGAGTCTGGGATTCCCTTCATCACGGGCAGTATCGTTATCAGCAGAGGAAACTGTTCCGGGCTTACAGGAACCGGAAGAACGTTGGTAAATGCATCGCTTGAAATACCATGATTTTCGGTAAATGGTATTCGGATAAATGCTGAAGTACGAGAAGGAAGTAATCTCATATAGGCCCGGGTTCCAGTGTAACTGCGGTTTTCCGGGCTGGGGGAGGGGGTAATATCCCTGAATATCAGCAGAGCAAAGCTGTTCTGATATCTGTTGAGAGCCTCAGGTATCTCAAGACGGAGCTCGAGGCCTTCCTGAAACGCCGGAATGGTTCCCGAATAGACAATAATAATATCTTCAGGATGGAATACGATTTCCGTTCCGCCGATTTGCGGTGCCCCTGCGATCTCACCCCGGATATTCTCCCCCTGAGCAGAGACTGTAATCAGGAAGGCCAGAAAAACAGCCGAGATAATTCCGGTATATCGGTTTGTGAATAAATTTTGTTTCATAGTTCTCCACTGTTCCCATCGAAAAAATTAATTATAAAAGGATGTCAGTCTGGAGGGATCAACGGGCTTCCCATCCCGGCGAATCTCAAAATGCAGGTGCGGACCCGTAGAAACACCTGAATTCCCTGATAAGGCAATTCTATCTCCAGCATTTACAGCCTCTCCAGCAGATACAAGCACCTCATTCAAATGAGCATAGACTGACTGATAACCGCCATCATGATCTATTATAATGAAATGTCCGTAAATTTCCAATATCCCGGTGTCTTTTACTATCCCATCCCTGGCTGCAAAGACAGGAGTGTTCATGCCGGCTCTCAGGTCTACACCGGGATGAAAACTCAATCCCCCTCTAAAAGGATTGGAGCGGTAGCCGAAGGGAGAGGTGATTTTAACATCTCTTAAGGGAGCGGAAAACAGACTGCCTAAGAACCTGATCCGTTCAGCTGAAGTGAACTTCTCCCCGGGAAAGAATTTCAGGTTATTTGTTTCTCCGTTTCTTGAATCAACTTTGATATTAACCGGTTCGGAAGTCCTTGAATTATTGGTTAATTCGTTTTGCCAGTTCCCCTCGGGTTTCTCAGGTACAAACAATCCGGGAATATTCGGGATAAGTAATTCTTTTTCCGGGTTCAGCAGCCCCGGAGAATCCCATCCGTTCAGGGTTGCAATGCTGTCATAAGGAAGGTTGAATGCTGCGGCTACCGAAAAAAGATTCTCCGAACTCCGGGGGATATATCGGTATATCATCAGCGGCGGTAAATCCCGGGTTCCTGAATACCAGATTTCCACATCCTGCTGCTGCTGACTGTAAAGGGGGTCTCTTGATTCTATGGTGAAATGAATCAATGGATAGTCGGCGAAAACGGAAGTATTTCCAGCGGCAAGAATGAGTATAAAAGATAAAATAACGGTTCTAAGCATCGCCGAAAGCACTCAACAGATTGTCTTCCAGGGGTACTCCCGATGGTCCGTAACCCAGGCGCCGGTCCGGCCGCCCGGAACCGTGGAAGTCTGAACCTCCTGTGATGAACATGTTATTTTTATCCGCCAGTTCTTTAAGTCTTACGGCTTCCCGCCGGGATGCCCCCGAATGACGGGCCTCAATGCCGTCGAGACCCAGTTCCTTCCATTCGGGCATGTACGATCCAAGACGGCCCCAGGATATCCATAGAGACATCGGGTGGGCGATTACCGCCTTCCCCCCGGAAGCATGAATGGCTTTGATGGCATCTTCCAGCATCGGGCGATGTTTGGGAACGTAAAATGGACAGCCGGGCCCCAGCCATTTTTCAAAACATTCTGGTACATTTCTGGCATCCCCCCGATTAATAAGCCAGCGGGCGAAGTGCATACGTCCTGTAATTTCCCCTCCGGCGATTTTATCAAGTTTATCCAGAGTAATCTCTAAACCTTCAGCATTCATNNTTTTCATATTCAAACCCAGGATGTGAAATTCCCCTGGTTCGAAGTCAACTTCAGTCTCCACACCGGGAATAAATCTCATCCCAAGGTTTTTTGCAGTTTTTTCGGCTTCTGATAAACCGGACATTGTATCGTGGTCTGTTAATGCCAATGCTGTGATACCTGTTTCGCCTGCCAGCTTAACTAATTCTGAAGGAGAAAGTTCACCATCGCTGGCATCCGAATGGGTGTGAAGGTCGATCATAATCTTAAGAATACACAGGCAAAGGAATTGTTGACAGGCCTATGCGGTGGTGCGTATTCTTGTGGGTAAGACCTAAGGGAGTTTTTTTTGCCTAAACCTGTCTTCTATCGAGCAAATGCAATTATCTACTTCCAGGGCGACAAAGCCGATGGAATCCCCATTCTGAAAGAAGGGAAAGTTGAACTCAGTTATGAAGACCTCGAAACCGGGGCCGAGATTCGTGAACCAATCAAAACAGGTGAGTTCTTCGGAGTGAAAGCGGCATTGGGAAGAAATCCCCATGATGAAACGGCAATGGCGGTTACCGATTGTACGGTAATCCATTTTTCAATCACTGAGTTTGAAAAGTTCGTTTCGGGTAATCCACGCATTCTGATGAAGATGCTGCAGGTATTTTCCACGCAGCTGCGGCGAATACATCACCAGGTTCAAAGCCTGCTCTCTACCGACCGTATCAATACCAGTCAGGAAGCCGGTATGTTTGCTGTGGGTGAATACTATCTGAAGGAACAGCAGTATCCCCAGGCATCACAGGCTTTTAAAAGCTATCTTAATCACTGGCCCAGCGGTATTTATGCACCTCAGGCAACATTGAAGGCAGGTGAAGCGGATGCCGCTCAGAATGATGTCATTGAGGAGATGGGTGAAGAAAAAGATACCGGGGCAGATTACTCGGTGATGACCTTTGTTGAGATAAACAACCACTATAAACTCGGCCGTTATAAAGATGCCATGAAAGGTTTTCTCTCTCTGATTAAAGATGAAAGGGAACCTGAACATCTGGCCTATGTCGATTTCCGTGTAGGATGCTGTCTGTATTACCTGGATATGTTCAAAGATGCGACAAAACAGCTGGCTTCAGTAATCCGTAAATATCCAAAGCATCCCTATCTGGGTGAGGCGATTTATTATATGGGTTTGAGCCATGAGCAGATGGGAGATGAGCAGAAAGCCCTCGGTTTTTTAAAGAAAGCCGGACAGCTGGTTCCCGAAGGCGGTTCTCTTTATCGCCAGGTACTTAAAAAAATTCGGGATTTGGGAGGTGGCTCCCCATGAGTCTGGATCTTTCTCAATTCGAGAGGTTTGCCAAAATCTTCAAAGCCGGTCAGATTGTTTTTTGTGAGTATGAGCCCGGCGATGCTTTTTATCTCATCCAGTCCGGCCGGGTAAAGATTGTAAAAATCTTTGGTAATATTGAAAAAACAATCGACATTCTCAAGCCCGGAGAGTTTTTCGGTGAGATGGCTCTGCTGGAAAACGCCCCCAGATCGGCATCTATCATTGCCATAGACGACTGTAAGCTGCTGGAGTTCAATCGGAACAACTTTGAAGTTCTGATGATCGGGAATCCCCAGATGGCTTTAAAACTTCTGGGTCTCTTTGCCAAAAGAATCTACGACCAGAAACGGCGCTTTGCCATACTCACGCTTTCTGACGAACATGCCCGGGTAGCGGATGTTTTTGTAATGCTGGCCGAAGGTCTGAATCCTGAGGATACAGA
>DEIH01000031.1:8828-8980 GCA_002352375.1 Spirochaeta sp. UBA2779
CGCTGCAGAGATATTCTGAACCATTTCCAGGAACAGAGAAGGGTAAGTGTTTTTCAGGACCGGATTGAAGTTACCAATATTCACGATCTGATCAGATTTGTCAGTTCCCGGAGAAAGCTTCAGGAAAGTCAGGACTCTCAGCTTTAACAATC
>DEIH01000277.1 GCA_002352375.1 Spirochaeta sp. UBA2779
AGTACAGATAAACTTAACGTTCTACAGTTATAAATGATGGACTGGTCCGTCTGGTATTCCTTCTAAAGAGACTGTCGTGCAGAGCACAGAGTTCCACGAAATTTTATTACTCTCTAGTTATATCAGCCCTTTAAGGCTATCATCGAAAAACACAGAATATTAATTTTTACAGGAGAAAATTTATGCTTGATTTTAAATTCATAAGCCCCACTCAATTCGTTTTCGGCCGCAATGCTGAAGAAGCCCTTGTTTCAGAAAGTTCTAAACTGGGGGGTAAAATCCTGCTCCACTATGGCGGTGGCAGTATTAAAAAGTCCGGTCTCTACGATCGTGTAAAAAGTTATCTGGCCGAAGCTGGTGCTGATTTTGTCGAGCTTGGCGGTGTGAAGCCGAATCCATCCCTTTTCATGGTTCGTCAGGCTATTGACCTCTGCCGCACTGAGGGTGTAACCGGTATTCTGGCGGTTGGCGGGGGCAGCGTAATCGACTCGGCCAAAGCCATTGCCATCGGTGTTCCCTTTCAGGGTGATGTGTGGGATTTCTACACAGGTAAAGCCGATGCACAGGAAGCCCTGCCCGTCGGAATTATTCTTACCATTCCGGCCGCCGGCAGTGAAGGAAGTAACGGCAGCGTTATTACCGATGAAGAAACCCGGTCCAAGTTCGCCTACGGATCAGACATCATCCGCCCGGTTTTCAGTCTGATGAACCCTGAACTCACCTACACATTAAGCGCCTATCAGACCGGCTGCGGTGTCGTGGATATGATTTCCCATGTGATGGAGCGTTATTTTACCAATACCGAAAATGTCGATCTTACCGATCGCCTGGGTGAAGCGGTAATGCGCTCAGTAATAGACATTGCTCCGAGAGTTTTTGCCAACCCTGAGGACTATGAAGCCCGGGCGGAACTGATGTGGGCCAGTACCATAGCCCATACCGACATTGTCGGATTGGGACGGAACGATAACTGGGCTTCTCATCAGATCGAGCATGAGCTTTCCGCCCAGTACGATGTGGCCCACGGCGCCGGTTTATCGGTGGTATTCCCCGCCTGGATGACCCATGTCCGTAAAGAAAATCTTCCCCGTTTTGTACAATTTGCCACAAGGGTTTGGAATATCGATTATATTGCCGGCCGGGAGGATGAAGTAGCCCTGGAGGGAATCCGCAGGCACAAGGCCTTTTATGAGTCTATCGGGATGCCCACCAGTCTTTCAGCTCTTGGAGTAACAGATAATCGTTACGATATCATGGCCGAAAAAGCCATGAGAGACGGTCCTTTCGGCGAAATAAAGGCTTTGAACAAGGAAGATGTAGTGGCTATATATACTCTGGCCGAGAGCTGAGATTTTTATTAACTTGCCGGTTTTATTATTGACGCAGTCCTGCCTCTATGACATGATGTTTCTGTATAAAGAAACGCAAGGAGCCCGATCATGACCTCAAGAGTTGTCCTTAGTCCCGATGAAATGCCTAAACAGTGGTACAATCTCGCTGCCGACCTTCCAAAGCCGCCAAAGCCTTATCTCGGGCCGGATGGAAAACCTGTAACACCGGAGATGATGTCAGCAATATTTCCTATGAATCTGATTGAACAGGAGATGAGCACTGAGCGCTGGATTGATATTCCTGACGGAATCCGGGAAATCCTGATGAAATGGCGCCCCAGCCCTCTTCACCGGGCCCGGAGCCTGGAAAAAGCTCTGGGAACTCCGGCAAGAATTTACTATAAAAATGAGTCGGTGAGCCCCGCAGGAAGTCACAAACCGAACTCTGCGGTGGCCCAGGCCTGGTACAACAAACAGGCGGGTACCAAACATCTGATTACTGAGACCGGTGCCGGTCAGTGGGGTAGTGCTCTGGCTTTTGCCACATCACAGATCGGTTTGGACTGTAAAGTTTATATGGTGAGGGTGAGTTACGATCAGAAGCCCTATCGTAAGGTGATGATGCAGACCTGGGGTGCCGAATGCATCGCCAGCCCTTCGGATACCACAGAAACCGGACGAAAGATACTGGCTGAAATGCCGGACACTCCCGGTTCTCTCGGTATTGCGATTTCTGAAGCTGTTGAGGCGGCCGTCTCTGATAAGTCCGGGGAAACAAAGTACGCTCTCGGGAGTGTTCTGAATCATGTGATGCTGCACCAGACGGTGATCGGCCAGGAAGCCAAGGTTCAGCTGGCCAAGTTCGGAGAAAAACAGGCTGATGTAGTTATCGGCTGTGCCGGAGGCGGCAGCAACTTTGCCGGTCTGGCGTTTCCTTTTGCCGCTGATAAAATTGCCGGTGCGGACATTGACATAATTCCGGTAGAGCCTTACAGCTGTCCCTCAATCACCCGGGGTGATTATGCCTATGATCTCGGGGATAAATCAGGGATGACACCTCTGATGGTGATGTATACCCTGGGGCATGATTTCATACCCTCACCCATTCACGCCGGCGGTCTTCGTTACCACGGTATGTCGCCCCTTGTTTCCGCCGCGGTAAACCAGGGTTTGATGGCACCCCGGGCGATTCATCAGCTGGAGTGTTTTGAAGCTGCGGTTACCTTTGCCCGCACCGAGGGTTTGATTGTCGCCCCGGAAACCAGTCATGCAGTTGCCGCGGCCATTCAGGAAGCGAATAAGGCCACAGAGGAAGGTAAAGAAAAAGTTATTATTTTCAATCTTTCCGGACATGGACTGATGGACCTCAAGGGTTATCAGGCCTACTTTGCCGGTGAGCTTGCAGATTATGAACTGCCCCAGGAGGATATTGAAGGATTCCTGGCCGGTATCAAAGGCTTCCCTTCGGTAGATTGAGCAATGGTATGAATACGCCGGACCCTTTTTCCCCGGTACACCTGGGCGGATTAAAATTGCAGAACCGTTTAATCCGCTCAGGTTGTTATGAGGGTTTTTGCCGAGGGGGCAGGGTAACAGAAGAATTGATAGAACATCACCGCCGGGTAGCCGAAGGCGGTGTAGGTATGACAACTCTGGCCTACGGTTGTGTTTCTCCTGAAGGGAGAACTTTTGCCGATCAGATTGTGCTAAGTCCTGAGTCGCTTCCCGGTTTGAAAAAACTGGCCGATGCCGTTCACCTTGAAGGTTCTGCTATTTCCATTCAGCTGACCCATGGCGGGTACTTTGCCGACCCGAAGGTAATCGGCAGAAAACCTCTGGGTGCCTCGAAGGTGTTCAACAATTACAGATTAACTTATCCGGTTTCTATGGGTGATGAAGAGATTGCTGCCCTAATAGATTCTTTCAAAGCAGCATCTGTCCTGGTGAAAGAGGCAGGGTTTGATGCTGTGGAAATACACGCCGGGCATGGTTATATGCTCAGTCAATTTCTCTCTCCCTACACAAATCGAAGGAATGACAGGTGGGGTGGTTCTGCAAAAAAACGCTGCCGCTTTCCAGCTTCTGTGGTTGAAGCTGTCAGGGCTGCTGTCGGTAAGGATTTCCCCATCCTGGTGAAGATGAACGTCAGTGACGGGATTTCGGGAGGTCTGGAAATTGAAGAAGCCGTTATAGCGGCCTCGGCATTTGAGAAGAGCGGAGCAACTGCCCTTGTCCCCAGCTGCGGCTTTCCCGAAGAACATTGAATCCGGTGTTATTGAAGAGTCAGACTGTGATACATGTAACCGATGTGTTGCCGCTATGGACGGCGGCGGAGTGGTCTGTGTTACCCATCAACGTCAATAAGGGTATGTTCTCCGATATTAAAAGCTTTTACAGCATCATCAACATTAACATCCCGTATAGAGATATAGAGGTTCATGCCGGTTTTTAATGCAGACTTGATCAGCTCTGCATGACCTTTTCCATTCAGTTCCAATTTTCCCAGCTCATCGATAAAAAAGGTATTCCCCCCGGCGTTGACGGCAGAATTTAATACCTGTTTTGCCCACTGGAAACCTGAGTATGAAAACCTGAATGGTCCATGAGTAAAATCCTCTCCCCATCCTTCAAGGAGGGGCAGGCTTGCAAGCCGGGCCAGGACACAGGTTTCACGATTGCTGAGGTTAACAAGATTATAAGTAGTTACCCTGCCGCAGTCATTAACTTTTTCGGCGACGAATCCAAAGGCCTTTTTCTGTTCATTAAAAAGCTGTTTCAGCCTGGTTGT
>DEIH01000044.1:0-3459 GCA_002352375.1 Spirochaeta sp. UBA2779
GTGGGCCATGCCATGCAGTACCACCCCCACGGCGACTCATCCATCTATGAAGCTCTGGTTAATCTGGCTAACAAAGAGCTTTTTATCGACAAACAGGGGAATTTCGGTAACACACTTACCGGCGATCCGGCTTCTGCAGCCCGGTATATCGAATGCCGGCTGCTGTCCCTGGGTAAAGAGGTTCTTTTCGGCCCGGAAATTACCGAGTTCACCGATTCCTACGATGGAAGGCGTAAAGAGCCGATTACCCTGCCGGCCAAGATTCCTCTGCCCTTGATACTGGGAGCAGAAGGAATTGCCGTAGGTATGTCCACCCGGATGCTGCCTCATAACTTCGTCGAGGTGCTGGAGGCTGAACAGGCTCATCTGCGCGGGGAGGAATTCGAGCTTTTCCCGGATGTTCCTTCCGGGGGCATCATCGATGTGTCCAACTACAACCAGGGGAACGGTAAGGTACTCAGCCGGGCAAAGCTGGATTCCTCAGATCCCAAGCGCATCGTGGTTAGAGAGCTCCCCTACGGGGTAACCACAGAAAGCCTCATCGCTTCGGTTGAGGCCGCCGCCCGGTCGAACAAGATTAAAATCGGGGCGATAAACGATTACACCACCGAGAGTGTGGAAATTGAAATCAAACTCTCCCGGGGGGTCCATACCGAGGATGTTCTCGACGGCCTCTACGCTTTTACCGACTGTGAGGTGAGTGTTTCCCTGAACATGCTGATGATTAGGGATGAGAAACCTGCAGTGATGAGCGTTCCCGAGGTTATTGAGCACCATTCCGGCCGGCTTGTGGCTCTGCTGGAAAAAGAACTGCTGCTGGAGAAGGGTCAATTACAGGATAAAATTCACGCTCGTACTCTGGAAAAGATTTTTATCGTGGAAAAAATCTACAAGAGGATCGAGCCGATCAAAACGGTTCCGGGAATCTTCCGAACGGTGCATAAGGGATTTATTCCCTTCGGTGAGGAAATCGGTCGGGATATTACAGATGATGATGTGGAAAGGCTGCTGAAAATCCCCATCCGCCGAATCAGTCAGTTCGATATCGAGCGCATGGAAGACGAGATCAAACAGCTTCAGGACCGCATCGATGTTGTGGATTATCATTTGAAGAATCTTGTTGAGTATGCTTTGGAATTTCTGGACGGGATACTGGAGAAGTACCGGAATAAGTATCCCCGGAAAAGTGAAATTGTCAGTCTGCACAAAGTGGATGTGAGAGATGCGGCCCAAAAGAATCTCAAGGTGAAATACAATCCGGAAACAGGATATCTTGGTTATGAAGCTTCCGGGGGCAGGGTGCTTTTCGATGCCTCGGTGTACGACCGGGTTCTTTACATCAAAAAGGACGGCAGCTATCTGATTACGGATGTTCCCGACAAACTTTTTGTGGGGAAGGGTATGCTTTATGCCGGTCTGGCGGATAAAGAAACTTGTGAGCAAGTTGTCTTCACCCTGGTATACCGCAATACGGAGAACAATTATCCCTACATCAAACGCTGCAGGATTATTCAGTACATTTTAAACCGCAGTTACAATCTGGTTCCCGATGAAGGAACCCTTATACGTCTGACAACCAAGGAAGATGTGGCAGCAGTGGTGGATTTCAAGCAGAAAAGCCTGATACCCGGTTCAGACCAGTTCCCGGTAAATGATTATCTGATTAAAGGGGTGAAAGCCCGGGGAGTCAGAATCAAGCCAAAGGATTTCACCTCAGCCAGGTTTATCAGCTTGAAAACCCTTGAGAAAAAAGAGAATTAGAGCAGTTCTCCTGTTCTTTACACTTTTCATAGTCGATTTGTCATATTTTCCTTGTTCGCTAACAATTTATAGATTAAAATAAAGTCATTAATTGCTGTTTACTTGAGTTAATCATTCTTACCCTGAACTGAGAAGGAAATGATTTGAAGTACGAAGCATTATCGATGTCTATATCTTCCTCAATTGAGGCTCCTGAGACTTCTGACATAATGGATTTCCTTTCACTGATTACCCCGGAAAAAATTCAATGGTGGGGTATGGCCGATCAGTCCCAGGTTCTGGTGAACCTGCAGCCTCCCTTTAACCTTCTGGGATTTAACGAACTCAACGACGCCGACCTTGTTGAGGAAGATATTGAATCCATCCTGAATGCAATAAGGGAGCGTTTTAACCTGGAAAAAGCTGTGGTTTTCGGACTTTCCGGACATCAAGGAGATTTTAACGGAATTATTCTTTCTCCCGGAGAAGCCCGACTCCTGTACGAAGGGATAACAAGAGGTTCCTTTGAAGCTATCCGCTACGTTTATGTTTTTTCCGGTTCAGATTTAATTCAATCCATCTTCAGGGTTAAAGTCCCAGTGGATTCGAAAATCAGTGATGTTGTTTCTTTTCTTAAAGGTAATGGCAGAATTGACGTGCAGGAAGAATACACCTGTATTTTCAACCCTCTGAGCCACCGGCTGTTCAATCCAGAGGAGTCCATAGGGCCGGAAACTGCTTATATTGCCATTAGCGATGAAGAGCTCAGACTTGACTCAGCTGGTTTTTTTTCACGGCCCTCAACCCGTAGAAAACCGACTTTCCGCAGAGTTACCCCATCCCTTGATTCAAGAAGACCCTGCAATAACTGCCTCATCTGTTCCTCAATCTGTCCGGCTGGCCTCTCTCCTAGCATTCTGTTTCACTTTGCCCAGGCGGGGTCTGAAGATCTTGATGCTCTGGGAGCCGATCTCTGCTTCCGCTGCGGACTATGTACTTTTGTCTGCCCGTCAAACATCCCCTTATGTGAGGGAATCGGAGGTATCGATGCCCATTCTCTCTGAAACTCTGTTCCATCGATCCCAGAGAAACGACTATCTGATTGTTTCAGCAACCTTCCCCCTTTATCTTCTGGGCATCGGGCGGTACGGTTGGCGCCTCGGGGTTCTTCTTCTTATCTCTTGTACCCTGGGTTTTCTTCTTGAGGAGGGTGCCCGGAGAATACAGAAAGATGGTGAACGGAGTTATGGACTGGCAGCCTGGTTCCTTCTGCCTCTGGTGTTCCCTCCGGCTCTGCCTCTGCTTCAGGCTTCAATGGCCATATTCTTTGCTTTGATGTTTACGGTGGTGTTTTTCGGTGGGCATGGGCGGGCTATTGTTTCCCCGGTTGCTTTCGGCTGGAGTTTCGCTTCTTTGAGTTTTGCCCAGGCATTCGGGTACGGCTATGTTTATCCCTTTTCAGGTGTTTTTACCGGTTTTTCCCATTGGGCTGCCGGTTTACCCACGGTTGATAATCCCTACATCCTCTTTACTGCCGGTACTCCCGGTCTGGCATCTGCTCTATTCCGGGGTGAGTTCCCCCAGTCATCAGGCGGGGCCTATCCTCTTGTTATAATTTTTCTGGGAACGCTGCTGCTTCTACTGCGGGCTGTTGATTTTCGAATATTTCTGTCATTTATTATATCTTATCTGGTTGTCTTTTTTCTTGTTGACCTCGCC
>DEIH01000044.1:3490-4036 GCA_002352375.1 Spirochaeta sp. UBA2779
CCTTTTTCATCCTTCCCGACCAGAGAACAATTTCCAGAACCTTTCAGGGGCGTTGGATTACCGGAATTATCGCCGGTATTGCAGGGGCTCTGATCCGGTTGTTTTCGGCCTTTCCCGATGGAATACTCTACGCCGTTCTGCTGGCGGGTATTTTCACCGGAATAGTCGACCATGCTGTTCTTCAAAAACTTTTTACGAAGGAGAAGGTATGAGGGATTTCCGAATGGTTGTATTTCTTCTGATACTTTTCTCCATCTGCACTCTGCTGCTCACAGGGGGCAAGCTGGCTTACGACAGGGCTTCAGCGGTGTTCAACCGTCGGTTGTATGCCGAAATATTGGATCTTTACGATTATCGGTATACCGAAGAAACCGTTGAGTCGGATTTCGCCCGGGATTTCAAAACGCTTGATATCGGATCCCATGTATTTTATGTGGAAAAGAATCCTGAGCGTAAAACTGTTGTCTTCAAAGTTGATGGACCGGGACTCTGGAGTCAGATTGAAGTTCTTCTTGCCGTGGACACTGATAAAGAGGAGATTTTCGG
>DEIH01000267.1:0-1921 GCA_002352375.1 Spirochaeta sp. UBA2779
TTCTCATTTCTGATGGAAGCAAGGAAATCAACCGATGAATAGCAGCCGTCTATGTTTGCTGAATTATCCTGCAGTGCATGAGCGCCCCAGAGTCCCGGGCCCATGAAAACAGCATCGTAACCCTGTTTCAGCAAATCTTCTGCTGCAGCTTTTCCTTCGATGGGAGAATTGCACTTAATCTCAACACCCAGAGCCGTAACATCTGCAATTTCTTTCTCAACAAAACCCGTATCACAGCGGAATGGGACAACCCCGTAACGCAGCACACCACCCGGCTCTGCAAGAGCTTCAAAGATTGTGGCTTTGTAACCCAATTTCGCCACTTCAGCTGCACAGCTCAAACCGGCAGGACCGGAACCGACAACGGCGATTTTACCGGAAACACCGGAATCTTCAACTTCAACAGGCTGAAAATCAATTTCCCTGCTGTGATCAATTAGAAAACGCTGAATATCACCGATGCGGATGGCTTTATCGTTGCCCCCGGGATTCTCATCAGATGCCATCATGGCACTGCATTCTCTTTCACAGAGTTCCGCTGTGGGACAAAGAACCCCGCAGGCTCCCCCAAGAATATTGTTCGACTTGATGGTGCGGATTGCACCTGTAATGTTCTTAAATCGTAATTTCCTGATAAATTCACCCGGCTCGGTCCCTGCGGGACAGGCCTTTGAACACGGTGCATCATGACAGAGAAGACAGCGTTCTGCCTCAACTATCGCCTGATCCATATTCATACCGGGAGGCATCTGTTTAAATCGATCTTTCACATCGCTTATGCCCATATTAACCCTCCTGTTTATTTGCATGTCCGAAGATCATATCATAAGAATCCTATATGAAAGATAAATTTTTTGACATAAATTGATCTTTTCATGCTGAGAATGGTTCTGAATAGCTGAATTCTATTGATTTTAGCTACACAACAACCTCAATCAGTCACATTGAGGGTTCGATCCATCCGGATTTGTACCAGAATATCCATTCCCCGATATTTAATATCTGTGTTACCAGCTTCAACTCAAAGCCGAATTAGCGGGGCATGGAACGATAAATGAACATTGTTTGATAAGATATTGTATTTTTTTTACATATAACTGAATGAACGGCCATTTATACTGAATGCAGTCGATAAATGATCATTCCCCGAAACTATGGAAGTGACATTTTCGACATTAAAACACTAGGAGGGAGAGAAAATGAAACATTTCTCTTTTAAAGTCGTCACAGTCATCTTTCTATTCGCACTGGTAATCGGTTTCCAGGCTTTCGCCAATGGATCATCCGACAGTGATGCTACAGAAGATGTCACTATCAACATCGCACTGGCAAACAATCCACTGTCCCAGGCACTGGAAAAGATTGCCAACAGTAAGTACTCCGCCGAAGGCGTCACGCTGAACATCGCTGTTCTGCCGGAGAACGATCTTCGTCAGAGACTCACTACAGAGGCATCCACCGGTGGAACAACCTATGACATGTTCTACATTGGCCCTTATGAGGCCAACAATTGGGCCAGAAACGGCTGGCTTGAAGACCTGGAACCCTATTTCGACGCACTTCCTGCAGAAAAGCTCGCCTGGTATGATCGGGCAGACCTGATTCAGGGCATGGTGGGATCTCTCTCTCTCAACGGTGATTCCTACGCACTGCCCTTCTACGGTGAGAGCTCTTTCATCATGTACAATAAGGAACTTTTCGAGGCCAAGGGCCTGAGTATGCCCGATGAACCAACCTGGGATGAGATTTACGAACTGGCCCTGGCTATTAACGATCCTGCCAATGGTATCGTCGGCATGACCATGCGCGGTGCTCCCGGTTGGGGTATGAGCGGTGCACCCTTTGTTACTATGGTTAACGCATTCGGTGGACGCTTCTATGACATGGACTGGAATGCTACCGTTGACACTCCCGAGCAGCG
>DEIH01000267.1:2038-3222 GCA_002352375.1 Spirochaeta sp. UBA2779
GGAAAAGTCGGCTACGTGATGCCTCCTCACCAGAAGCAGAAGAGCAATACAGCATGGTTGTGGAACTGGGCAATGGGTATCAACCCAAAGAGCTCCGAAGCCAATAAAGAGGCCGTGTTTAACTTCATGCTGTGGGCTACGTCCAAAGATTTCATCAACATGACTGTTGAGATGGACCCCACCGGAGCCAGTACTCCTCCCGCATCCCGTTCCTCAACGTATGCTCTGCCGGCATACGCAAAAACACCATATGCAGAGATGACCCTTAAGACTCTGGAATCTACAGACTTCACCAAGCCGACGATGGAACCCGTACCCTACGTGGGCCTGCAGTATATCGCCATCCCTGAGTTCGCCGATGCAGGCACGAAGATGACCGAATACCTTGCCGACTATGTCGTAGACAAAATTTCCCTGGATGAAGCCATCCGAAAAACCAACGATCTGTTCAATCAGGTCGCAATCGACGGGGATTACCGCTAGTTAACTCGAAGGATTCGCACTCTATGTGATTCCGCTTCCGTCTTCCGGTTCTCCGGGGGGCGGAAGCTCTCTATGAAAGGAATAATGGTGATAAAAAAGAAGAGCGACTGGCCATTCCTTCTTCCGGCCATGATTGTAGTCGCGGTAATGACGCAAATACCTTTCCTCCTCACCATCGTTTATTCAACGCTGAGGTGGAATCTCTCTCGACCAGACCTCAGGATTAAGTTTAATGGATTCAAGAATTATTCATATTTCCTGAAGATTGAAGACATCAGACATATACCTGAGTTCTACAGCATTCTCTGGCAGACCATTCTGATAACAGTTAGTGTCCTTGTGATATGCACGTTCGTCGGATTCTTACTTTCCCTGCTCCTGGATCACAGGCTGCCGGGTATCAATATCGCCCGAACACTCATACTCGGACCATTCTTCGTTATGTCCACAGCGAGTGGTGTCATATGGAAAACAACGATATTGAATACAACATTTGGATGGTATGGTGTAATTGCTGACTTCCTGGGTTTTTCTCCGGTGGACCTGATAAGCTACTATCCGTTACTGGTAATTATATTTCTATTCGTCTGGCAATGGATGCCGTTCTTCGTTCTCGTAATCCTCGCTGGTCTTCAAGGTATCCCCAGTCATCTGGTGGACAGCATGAAAATCGACGGTGTGAACTGGTATCAGTCCACGTT
>DEIH01000174.1 GCA_002352375.1 Spirochaeta sp. UBA2779
AACCGCCGCTTTAAAGGCCTCGTTCTCTTCCTTTGAAGAAGCGATAATCGCCGGGTATTCGGAGGGCTGTTCCATCATATAGTTGAAGTTCAGATCGTTAATCTTCGCTTCAGTGCGGTCCAGAGCTTTATCCAGATCGATATCGTCATCCCCGCCATAGTTAATCCCCAGAAGATGTACCTGATCGGTATAATGATCAAAAATCACATAGACATGACCGAAGATAAATGCAGCCAGAGGCAGTCCCAGGGGATCGGGCCGGACCGGAAAACTAAATGAATCACAGCGGGCGGCAAACTCAAAGGAGAGAAAGCCTATTCCCCCGGCGGGAAAAGGAAACTCGGTTTCCACTTCCTCGTGCCGGGAGGCGATTTCCTCCAGGACGTTCAGAATATCTTCACCCTTCTCGCCCATCACCCGGCGCTCAGGGCCCCGGAGAAGAACAACCGAGTCCCCCTCCTGTCTTACCTGAAAGGCCTCCTCCACCAGTAGCAGGGAATACCGCTCCCGCCCCCGGGAAAGAGATGATGATTCCAGTATCACCCGGGCGTCCAGCTTCCTTGCCAGCCCGAAGGGGGTATGTTTTTCTCCGGGCAGTGTTCGTGTTGTTACACTGCCGGTTTTATCTAGAATCATTTCTTCCTCCACCCGATTTTTTGGTGTTTCTATTTATAGATACACAAAAAGACCAGAATGCGAGTCTAGTTATTCGTGACGTTCTTGTCAATAGAAACGTTAGATGTTCGCCAAACGCTTCACATAGAAACAACCAAAAAAGCAGTAAAACGCCAATAATCGATATGTAAATATCTATTAAACTCATTATTTCAGTGTATTTTCGCTGATTTTTCAAATACACCTTGTGAAACAAACAAAGTCATGCCAAATTAAGAAGTCAATACCAAAAAGGGGAATTGTATGAAAAAAGTTTTTCTTCTCGTTCTCGTTCTCGCATCCCTCACAGGGATGGCTTTTGCCGGAGGCGACAGTGAATCCGAAGCTGTCGCACCTGCAACTGATGATAAAGCAGGAGGCGTACTTGTCTTTGGCCGTGCCGGCGATTCAGTAGGTATGGATCCTGCCCGGGAAACCGATGGTGAGTCTTTCTATGCGACCCACCAAATATTCGACACACTTGTCGAGTTTAAAACCGGAACCACCGAAATCGTTCCCGCCCTGGCTACCAGTTGGGATGTGTCCGACGACAATCTCACTTACACCTTCCATTTAAGAGAAGGCGTAAAATTCCACGACGGCACACCGATGAACGCCGACGCAGTCGTTTTCTCCCTGGACCGTCAGCTGTCCGAGGATCATCCATATCATGAATATGGTCCCTGGAAATACTGGCTGAATTACATGGGCATGAGCGACATTGTCGAAAGCATCACCGCTAAGGACGACATGACTGTTGTCTTCAAACTCCAGAAGCCTGAGGCACCCTTCATCGCCAACCTGGCTATGGACTTTGCCGGTATCGTCTCTCCTACCGCTTTTATGGCCGATCCTGAAGGCTTCTCCTTGAATCCTGTGGGAACCGGTCCCTTCAAGTTCGTCAGCTGGACCAAAGACTCCGACATTGTTCTGGACAGAAACGAAGACTACTGGGAACCGGTTTATCTGGACCGTCTCATCCTCAAAGTCATACCCGACGCAACCGCCCGCTGGCTGGCCCTGCAGAAAGGCGAAGTGGATGTTATTGATTTCCCCGCTGCCGACGACCTGCCCGCCATGACCGCCGACCCCAATGTAGAGCTCATTCAACAGTCCGGAATGAATGTAGGTTATCTGGCTCTGAACAACGAGAAAAAGCCTTACGACGACAAGCGTGTCCGCCAGGCTATGAATTATGCCATCGATCGGGATGAAATCATCGAAGCAGTTTACGGCAGTGCAGGACAGGTAGCCAAGAACCCCATTCCTCCGAATATCTGGTCCTACAACGACAGCATCGAGCCTTACCCTTATGATGTAGACAAAGCAAAAGCCCTTCTGGCTGAAGCCGGATACCCCGATGGATTCAAAACAGAAATCTGGGCCATGCCCGTCGCCCGTCCCTACAATCCCGATGGCCGTAAAATTGCCGAAATCATGCAGGCCCAATTGGCCAAGATTAATGTCGAAGTTGAGATAATATCCTACGAATGGGGTACCTATCTGGACAAATGCGACTTCGGTGAGCATCAGGCTGCCATGCTCGGTTGGACCGGTGATAATGGTGATCCGGACAATTTCCTGTGGGTTCTGCTCTCTAAACCATCAGCTGTTCCCCCTGCGGGAAATATTGCATTCTGGAAGAACGATGAGTTCACCGCACTGATAAAGGAAGCCAAGGAAACTGCAGATGTTGCCAAACGGACTCAACTGTATATGGATGCCCAGGTTATCTTCCATGAAGAGGCCCCGTGGGTTCCCATCGCACACTCCATGGTAACTGTCCCTGTAAGCTCCTCAGTGAAGAATTTCAAGATTTCTCCTACCGGTACCCGTATATTCAAGAGCGTCTGGCTCGAAAAATAAGCTGAAAGCAGTTTATCACAACGATTAATATAACCGGCCCGCCTGTAAGGGCGGGCCGGTTTGTGCTCCGGATAGAACCGGAGCGGGAAACTTTTGTTCGATGTTGAAATTCATCCTAAAAAGATTAGTTCTGCTCATCCCCACACTTCTGGGAGTTGTCACTCTTGTATTTTTTATGATTGCTCTGGCTCCGGGAGACCCCGCTCGCGTCATGTTGGGAGAGCGGGCCAATGCCGAACAGCTC
>DEIH01000050.1 GCA_002352375.1 Spirochaeta sp. UBA2779
TTCTCAGAGTTTCAAAGTCTGTATCAGCCAGATTGGCATCTATTCCTGTAATCCGTTTCAGGTTTGAATCGTGGAACACTATCAGTTCTCCTGTTCGGCAGAGCTGAATGTCCAGCTCCACCCCCGGGACTCTGTATTCTTTGATTTTCCGGAATGCCGCCAGAGTATTTTCCGGTGCAGCTTTGGAACAACCCCTATGGCCAAAGAGGAGAGGAAAATCAGCATCGGGGAACATCTTTTTTCTATAATTCAACATCGTTAATTCGGATATTGATACTGCTTATTCGACAAGTCAACATTATATTGTAGTTTTTNNATATCCAATTAGGAGGATTTCATGAAAAAATCAGTTTTATTAGTTTTATTGTTGATGGTCGTCACTTTTGCATTTTTTTCCTGCAAGAAAAAGGCGGAGCCAGTAGTGGAGAATAAGATCCTGCGTCTTATCACATGGTCTGGTTATGCGCCTCAGGAATTGATCGACAAATTCTTTGATGAAACCGGGGTTAAGGTTGAAGTAACCTTGAGTAACAATGAAGAGATGATTTCAAAACTTCGAGCTACCAGAGGAGGTGGATTCGATCTGGCACAGCCTTCTCAGGACCGTATTTCCTCTGTTGTAGAACAGTACGGAATTTATCAGCCTATTGATTACAGTAAAGTAGAAACAGATCTGATGGATCCGTCACTGCTTAACGCTGTAAAAGCAAATACCAAAGTGGGAGACGACTCCTACGCTGTACCCCATGTTTATGGAACTTCCGGACTGATTGTTAACAAAGCAAAAGCTCCGAATATCAAGGATTATACAGACCTTCTGGATTCCCAGTATAAGGGACGGGTATCGTATCGGTTGAAAAGACCGACTCTTATCGGTATGGGTTATGCCATGGGATACGATCCATTTGCTTTATACGGCGATTCAGCTGCATATCAGGAATTCCTTGATGCTGTCGGTGAGAAGCTGATAGAAGGAAAACCGGTTGTTCAGAATTACTGGTCCAACGGCGATCAGCTTCTTGAATCCATGCGTTCCGGTGAAGTCTGGGCTGCTATGGCCTGGGAACAGGCCGGTTGGAAGCTTCATGCGGAAAACAGTGATATTGATTATCTGGCTCCTTCCAGCGGGGCCCTTGCCTGGGTAGATACTTTTGCACTTCCTGCGAAATCAGAAAATATCGACGGTGCTTATGCATGGATCAACTTCATGATGCGTCCGGAAAATGCGGCTGTATTTACCAATGCAGAGACTTATGGCACCGCCTCTAAAGATGCTGTTAAATTTCTGAATGATGATGTGAAAGCTAATTTCGAGCGTGGCCTGCCGCCTGAAGTTCTTGCTAAAATTCACTGGTATCCCACAGTTCCTCCGGGACTGGAAGAAATGGAAGGACGCGTACTCGATAGAGTTAATGCTGCCAAGTAATTAATCGGCCGGCAGCTTAGGCTGCCGGCTTTTTCAGTAAGTATAAAAATAGGTTTGTAATAATGAAAACTGCTTTATCTGTTCACAATCTGACAAAGATGTTTGGAGATTTTACAGCTGTAAACGGGGTTTCCTTCGATGTGGAAGACGGAAAATTCTTCTCTATTCTCGGGCCCTCAGGCTGCGGTAAAACAACATTACTGCGTATGATTGCCGGTTTTTTTGAACCTACCGGGGGACAGATAAAAATCCGGGAAAAGGATATGGCGGGAGTTGAACCGAACCGACGACCGGTAAATCTTGTTTTTCAGCATCTGGCGTTATTCCCCATGATGAATGTTTATGAAAATGTCGCCTTCGGTCTCAGGCGGCGTCATGTATCTGATTCAGATATTAATAAAAAGGTAACTTCAATGCTTGAGCGGGTTGGCCTGCCGGAGCATGCGAAGAAGAAAATCAGCCAGCTCTCCGGAGGTCAGAAACAAAGAATTGCGATTGCCCGCTGCCTGGTACTGGATCCCAGTGTGCTCCTTCTGGATGAGCCTCTGGGTGCGTTGGATGCCAAACTTCGGGAATACATGAAAGTTGAGCTTAAAAAGCTGCAGTCCGATGTGGGAACAACCTTTGTCTATATCACTCACGATCAGTCTGAAGCTATGGTTATGAGTGATTATGTTGCCGTTATGAACAGTGGTCAATTTGAGCAGATTGATACACCTCAAAACCTGTATAATAATCCACATTCTTCTTTTGTTGCACAGTTTGTGGGGAACAACAATAAACTTACAGTTGATTTATCCAGCAAATCTTCCGGTGTTTATACTGCCTTGTATAAGGATGGGCAGAAGTATGAAGTTTCAGGAGATTTCAGCCTGGAAGAGGGAAATGAGTTTGATATGTTTGTCCGGCCCGAGGCTTTTGTAATAAACGCTCCGGAATCGGCAAAAGGGCTGAATACCATTAAATGTGAAGTTAAAGAAATCCTTTTTGATGGTGGGAACAGCCAGCTTCTCGTTATCCCTGAGGGAACGGTGGAGGAACTTGTTGTTGCCCTTCCTCAGAATAAGCTCTATGACTCAATTTCGAGAAAAGACCGAATTCGTATCAGCTGGAATCCTACAGCTTCGGTCTGTTTCAGAAAAGAGGAATTTAAAATTTATGATGATGCCTGACCGCAGAAAAATACGCTGGAGTTTTTTTGTTTTCTTTATTCCGGTTTTTCTCTGGCTTCTTCTTCTGATTGTTTTACCGCAGCTTGAATTGTTGAGAATGTCTTTTGTTGGAAACGATTTTTACGGGGAATCCGGATTTACCCTTCGTAATTACGGTGCGTTTTTTTCAGACCATATCTATTGGCTCACCTTTGTCCGTACAACCGGGTATGCCCTTCTTGTCACTTTTATTGTATTGATTATTGCCCTGCCTGTTGCTTTCTTTATCACCAAAGTGGCCAACCTGAAAGTAAATGGTTTTCTGATGGTTCTGCTGCTGGTGCCCTTCTGGGTGAGTGAACTGGTAAGGGTTTACGGTTGGATGATTCTTTTGAGGGAAAGCGGCATTCTGAATCATTTTCTAGTTTCAATCGGAATTCTCAAGCAACCCGTGGAGATGCTTTACAACGATATAACGATGGTTATGGGCCTTGTCTACACTACTATGCTGTTCATGATTGTTCCCATCATCGGAGTGATGGAGAACCTTGACGATTCTCTGATTGAGGCAGCTAACGATCTCGGGGCAAAGAAACTGACTATCTGGAAAACCATAATTATTCCCTATTGTATGCCCGGCATCCTCTCCGGGAGCATCATCGTTTTTATGCTGGTAATGGGCAGTTATCTTACGCCGAATCTTATGGGTGGAAAGAACTCATTATGGTTCACTGAGCAAATTTACAACCAGATGATTATCTACTTTAATTGGAATCAAGGTGCGGCCTTTGGCTTCCTGCTTCTTTTAATGTCGTCCCTTATTATCTGGGTTGCTATCAAGGTTACCGGTCAGGATTGGCGGAGGGTAATTAAATGATAAGGACTCTTCCGAATTCCCGATTTTATCTTTCAGGTTTCCGTCTCTTTATTCTGTTTTATTTTATTTTTCTATTTGCACCTCTCATTGTGACGGTTGTATTGGCATTTAATAATTCAACGTCTCCAGCTTTGCCGTGGAAAGGGTTTACCCTGGATTGGTTTTTTGCTGATGGACCGGATAAAATAGGGATTTTTCATGATGCGGCGAATCTCCGCAGTATCTGGATGTCCATTAAGGTAGCTCTCACAGTCGCGTTTTTTGCAACGGTAGTCGGGACTCTGGCCTCTTTTCTTTTTGAGCAGGAGGACTTCCGTTTTAAAACAGTTCTTTACTTTCTGATGATAGCACCCTTGGTTATTCCTGGTGTTATTCTGGGGATTTCCCTGTTGCTTTTCACAAACTCTGTTGGTTTATTTCTGGAAACTCATTTTGGGATTGACCTCCAGGTTCTGATGCCGGGTTTCTGGCTCATCGTGATGGGGCAGTTTTCTTTTATCACTACAATTGTCACTCTTGTTATTGTAGCCAGGCTCCGAAAATTCGACCGCACTCTGGAAGAGGCGGCATTGAATTTGGGGGCTAATCGGTTTGAGGTAATTTGGTATATCACATTGAAGTATCTGCGACCCTCGATAATCGGAGGTTTTGCCGTGGCCTTTCTGATGTCCTTTGAAAATTTCAACACGACAATATTTCTTGTGAGTTCAAGGGCGACTCTTCCGATAAATCTTTACCTGCAGGTTCGTGATGGCTCCACTCCGGTAATTAACGCTATTTCTCTTCTCTTGATACTTGTTACCTCAACCTTTGCTTTAATCAACCTGGTAGCCGGCAGTCGAAAGGAACGGGAGCAGTAAGAATCCTTATGAACTAATCATGCCTTTTGAAGTCGCTTTATCGTACGCCTAAGGATAATATATTTATTTTACAGAAACGTATTGACGAAATAACCGTTGAAGGGTAGATTCCTCCTCGCGCTTCGACGGTAACGT
>DEIH01000178.1:0-430 GCA_002352375.1 Spirochaeta sp. UBA2779
GCAGACTGCCATATCCGGGCTGATGCGGGTAATGGAATCCGACTGTAAACTACTTTTAACTATCTTAAATCCCGTATATAGGCATTTCACCTCGGAAGTAACAGAAACAGATTGAATAATGGCAGCAGGCGGTACACCGGTGTGCTGCACATCGTGGATAAAGTCTTTAATTTTTTTTTCTGTTCCCCGGGCATGAATATCCACCCCGTTTCCGGTGTTTTCAACTGTTCCGCTGATACCTTCTGTTACTGCAGTTCTATATACAAATGGCCGGAATCCGATTCCCTGAACCATACCTTCAATGTGAATCCTGATATTTATATATTCAGTGTTCTGCATAAGCGTCTTAGATCTAAATATCGATAAAAAAAGAATGTTCTCTTGTGATACCGATAATAGCATAGTATAATGCTAATAGACTGAGAAAGCA
>DEIH01000178.1:487-3101 GCA_002352375.1 Spirochaeta sp. UBA2779
GGGTGTGTTATGAATGCAGGATTACGTTCAATCACTCAACGTTATGACAACGACAATACCAGGCTTATGGATATCCTTTTGGATTACCAGGCAGAGCAGGGGTTTCTCTCTGAAACGGTAGTGGCTGAAATTGCCGATACTCTGGAAATGGCAGAGGTGGATGTTCAGCAGACCATCTCCTTCTATCATTTTTTTGAAAGTGAGTTTCGCGGAAAGTACACGGTATATCTGAACGACAGTGTTGTTTCCACCATGATGGGAAGGGACAGTATTGCAGAGCGTTTTGAACAGGAAGCCGGTACTCCCTTTAACACCGTTTCTGAGGATGGAATAATCGGGCTTTTTGATACAGCGTGTATTGGAATGAGCGATCAGGAGCCGGCGGCTATAATTAACGGTGTTGTTTTCACACGGCTAACCCCTTTCCGGGTCCGGGAACTTGTCAGAGACATGAAAGAGGGAAAGGATGTTGATGAAATGCGGGTTGCCGAGTACGGCGAAAGCATGAACGACAGCCGATTTCTTAAAACCACCATTCATAACAATGTAATGAAGCGGGGTGAGGTGATACTCTCGGATTATGAGCCTGGTTCTGCATTATCCAAAATCAAAACTGGTAAACTCAGTCCTGAAAAAGTTATCAAAATTATAAAGGACTCCGGAATCCGCGGCCGGGGGGGGGCTGGATTTCCCACCGGCCTGAAGTGGGAGTTCTGCCGCCGGGTTGATTCAGATACACGTTATATTTTCTGTAACGCCGATGAAGGGGAGCCTGGAACGTTCAAAGACAGGGTGATTCTTACTGAGTATCCACGATTGGTTTTTGAGGGAATGACTCTTGCTGCGTATGCGGTAGGTGCATCACAGGGCATCCTCTATATACGTCATGAATACCGCTACATGAAGGCTTACCTGGAAAACCTCCTTTCCAATCTTCGGAACGATGGCTGGCTTGGTAAGAATATCGGGGGTAAAAAAGGTTTTAACTTTGACATCCGAATCCAGTTCGGTGCGGGAGCTTATGTGTGCGGTGAAGAATCGGCGCTGATAGAATCTGCCGAAGGAAAGCGAGGTGAGCCTAGAGACCGGCCGCCGTTTCCTGTTGAGGTGGGTTACCTGAATCAACCGACAGTGGTGAATAATGTTGAAACTCTCTGCTCCTGTGTGAAAATCATCAACAACGGAATTGACTGGTACCGCAGTCTGGGTACTGAGAAGTCAACAGGAACCAAACTGCTCTGTGTTTCTGGAGATTGCCGCTACCCCGGTATATATGAGATTGAATGGGGCTTCAGTGTGAAGGATATTCTGGAGATGGTTGGTACCGACCTGAATGACATTCAGGCTGTACAGGTTGGGGGCCCATCAGGTTCATGTATTGGTCCTGATGATTTCAACCGGGAGCTGAGCTATGAGGATCTGGCTACCGGCGGTTCCCTGATTATTCTCAACAATTCCCGGAATCTGCTCAAAGATGTTGTTCTGAATTTTATGAATTTCTTCATCGAAGAGTCCTGCGGATCCTGTGTCCCCTGCCGCGCATTAACCCGGATGTATAAAATTACTCTGGAAAAAATACTTGCAGGACATGGAAAGAAAAAAGATATCAAGGAAATGCTTGACTGGGCTGTCATGATGAAAGCTAACAGATGCGGCCTGGGGCAGACTGCGGCAAATCCCATTCTGACAACGATTAAAAATTTCCGTGAGAAATATGAATCCCTGATTACAGAAGAGGAAACAGGGTATGTGAGCACATTTGATCTGAACAAAGCCGTTCAGGACTACTGCGAGGCTGCCGATCGTGATGTTTATCAGGAAATGTTCGAGATGTAAGGGAGGTGTGAATGATGGCAAATCTGGTGGATTTTAAAATTGACGGCAAAGAATGTATGTCGGAAGAGGGGCAATACCTTCTTTCTGCGGCTAAGGACAACGGTGTCTACATACCCTCCCTGTGCAACTACGAGGGTATAAAGCCCAAGGGCTCTTGCAGGATGTGTACCGTCAGGGTGAACGGCAATCTTACAACAGCCTGTACCACCAGGGTATTTGATGGACTTGAGGTTGATAACATGACCGATGAGCTGGAAGGCCTGCGTAAGGGGATTGTAGAATTAATGTTTACCGAGGGTAATCATTTCTGTCCTTCCTGTGAGAAAAGCGGGTTCTGTGAGCTTCAGGCTCTGGGTTACAGGTACCGAATCGGTGCACCGCGTTTTCCCTATCTCTCTCCGAACAGACCGGTAGAGTCACAGAACCCCAAAATAATGAAAGATCAGAACCGCTGCATACTCTGCAAACGCTGTATTCGTGCCATCAAGAATGATGAAGGGAAAAGCCTTTTCGCATTTAAAAATCGGGGCTACAAGGTGGTTATAAGTTGTGATACAGATCTGGCTGCAGGCATCAGCGACGAAATGGCTCAGAAAGCCATGGATATCTGTCCTGTGGGAGCCATACTGAAAAAAAGGAAGGGTTTTAATGTTCCCATCGGTAACCGGCCCTTTGATAAAAGGGAAATCGGTTCTGAAGTGGGAGCTTTGCGATGAGTGATAAAGCTGTAATTGCCACAACCTCCCTGGCCGGCTGTTTCGGCTGTCATATGTCCATA
>DEIH01000052.1 GCA_002352375.1 Spirochaeta sp. UBA2779
AATCTAAGGCTCTTCGGTTTACGGGAAGCACCCAGCTCGGAGAATGGGCATCATAAGCTTTCTTCTGCGCGTTGGATATCCGGGCTGCGCGGATGACGTAACTCCTGATTCGGTGGAAACTGTCGGACATGAACCTATGTTAAAGGGTTGGCCGCAACTGAGTCAAATAGATAAACAAAAATATAGCACTTCAGATCAAGGATTCCAGACGCTCTCTGATGAACTCTGTTTTTTCCTTTAAACCGACATCACCTGTTTCCATGATAAGGCCAGCAGGACTGAGAGGATTCAGTTTCACCCTTCCACCAGCACTCTTCATCAGGTTCATAACCTTATCCACCGAAATAATGGAGAGCTTGCCGAATGTAATCTGTACATTCCCTTTTCGTTCTCTGAGGTTTGTTATTTTAAGTCTCCGGCAAATAATCCGAAGCTCAGCCATTGAAACAAGGCTGTGAACCTCATCCGGGAGAGGACCGAAACGGTCGTACATTTCCCGGTGAAGACTTTCCAGATCGTGATCTTCTTCTACTGCGGCAATTTTTTTATATACTTCCATTTTTTCCGACTCATCCCGAATGTATCCATCGGGTATGAATCCGGAATAATCCAGTTCCAGATATGTTTCGGGAACCTCTTCTTCATTCCCTTCATCGCTACGTTCTTTTATGGCTTCTTCTAATAGCCGAAGGTAGAGATCGAATCCAACTGCATATACATCTCCGGACTGTTGGGCTCCTAGAAGGTTACCGGCCCCCCGTACTTCCAGATCTTTCATGGCAATTTTAAAACCTGAACCCAATTCGGTGAAATCACTGATAACCTGAAGCCTCTTCATAGCCAATTCAGAAATTTCACGGTCTTCAGGATAGAGAAGAAAGGCGTATGCCAGTCGCCCTGAACGTCCTACACGGCCTCGAAGCTGGTAGAGTTGGCTGATTCCGTACATATCCGCACGATCGATAATAATGGTATTCACGTTTGGAATATCGATACCATTTTCGATGATGGTTGTGGATACAAGTACCTGGAAAGCTCCGTGTACAAAACGGTGCATGATATCTTCCAGCTGACGAGCAGACATACGTCCATGAGCAATTTCTACAAAAACTTCGGGAACGAGGTCAGTTAAAAAACGCTGTACCTGTTCAAGGCTTTCCACTCGGTTGTGCAGATAGAAGATCTGCCCCCCCCGCTCCACTTCCCGGCGGATAGCCCGGGCTACAAGTTCCGGTTCAAAGGACTGGATAAACGTTTCAATGGGGCGGCGGTTGCTGGGCGGAGTTTTCAGCAGGGACATATCACGAATCTTCACCAGGGACATATGAAGCGTTCGGGGAATGGGGGTAGCAGAAAGCGTAAGACAGTCAATGGAGGCCTTTAATTCCTTGAGACGCTCTTTGTCCTTTACTCCGAATCTCTGCTCTTCATCGATAATCATTAAACCGATATTTTTAAATTTAACATCCTTTGAAAGAATGCGATGGGTGCCAATTACCACATCTACCTCACCGTTCTGCAAACCCTGAAGAACCTTTTTCTTCTCTGCAGGACTTACAAAACGGCTGAGCATCCCAACGATAACCGGAAAACGTTTAAAACGCTCATTAAAACTTTCGTGATGCTGTTCTGCAAGGATGGTTGTAGGACAGAGGTAGGCCACCTGCCGTCCACCGATTACAGCTTTGAATGCAGCCCTCATGGCAATTTCTGTTTTACCGTATCCCACATCACCGCAGACCAGGCGGTCCATGGGTTTGGGTGATTCCATGTCTTTCTTCACTTCTTCAATAACGCTAAGTTGATCGATGGTTTCTTCATAGGGGAATGCCGCTTCAAAACTTACCTGGAAGTCATCATCTTCAGGAAAGGCATAGCCTACAGAGATTTGTCTTCTGGCGTAGAGTTTAACGAGCCTGTCAGCAAGATCGGCTACAGATTTCTTTACCCGGTTCTTCTTCTTTTCCCATGATGTTCCACCGATTCGGTCCAGCCGGGGTTTTCTGCCTTCCTGACCGATATAACGCTGAATCAGGTTTACCTGTTCGATGGGGATAAAAACCGTTTCCTCATCCCCGTACTGAAGGGTGATGTAGTCACGTTCGGCACCGCCGGCTTTGATTCGTTTGATTCCCTGGAAACGGCCGATTCCGTAATTAATATGAACAATCAGATCTCCGGGATTCAGATCGACAAAAGATTCAATAACTGCACTTTTTGCTCTGGCTACCGATGATGAAGCTCTCTTGCGACGGCCGAATATTTCATTTTCCTGAATTACAAGAATTTTAGCTTCGCTGAGCATAAATCCGGCAGATAATGCTGCTGGACTAACATGGACGTTCTCCAAATCTCTCAGCAAATATCCAATACGCTGAGACTGGGATTCACTTTCTGCAAAAACGAAGATCTGGAAACCGTTTTCAGTCAGAGTGGAAAGTTCTTCTTTTAAAAAGTTGATATTACCAAAAAAAGAACGCCCGGGTTCACAAGGAAGACTGTAGATGTCTTTATCCTCTTCATTTCGCAGTGTACGGGAAACCATCCTTCGCTTCCGGGCAGACATAAACAAATCCAGAGATGTTATCAGGGTATCCGGTGGGGGTATCACCATCCCCTGCTCCCGGGCTGCATCAAAGAGTTCCCTGTACTCTTTGAGCATGTTGTTTTCTGCCATTTCCAGGCGTTCACTATCCAGAAAAACTGTGACAGACCTGTCTGCAAGGTAATCCTGAAGTGTTGCTTTTTCCCTGAATGCCAGGGGATAGAACAGTTCCTCTCCTTTCAAATCTCTTCCGGTTTCCAGGGCATCGAGAACATCCTCAAAACCTTCACCGGGCAGCTGTTCAGAAAGAATCTCCACCTGCTGTGTATCCCAGACAACTTCCCTGAGAGGATGCAGGGTTATCTCTTCGATACTTTCAGAAGAAATCTGCGTAAGAGGATCAAAAAGACGAATTTCTTCCACCTCATCCCAGGCAAAAACTATTCTGACAGCTTCACTTGCACCCAGCGGTGCTACATCAAGAACCTCTCCCCGGAGGGCGAACTCTCCGGGAACACTCACTCTTGGCACCCTGTTATAGCCGAAACGCTGTAAGCGTTCCTCTATCTCTGTAGGTTTGATGCTGCCGCCGATCTTAAGTGTAGTTAGTGACTTTCGAATCTCAGAAGGAGGCGGGAGAATCCCTAGAGCTGCTCTGATGGATGTAATAACAATACGACGTTCACCGACGGCAAGCTCGGCCAGAACAGAAGCCCTTTTACCAAAAATAGCGGCCTGGGGGGAGACTCCCCGGTAGAGCATTGTGCCCCACCAGGGGAAGGTTGAAACACGATCTGTGAATAATGATAAATCCCGGGATAGAGCATTGGCTTCCTGTTCATCTCCGGTAACAACGAGAAGAGGTCCTCCGGTAAGATCTGCCAGTTTTGACAGTATCGAAGCGGTCCATACGCCGCGGATACCGCTTACCTGAAAGGGAAATGCGCCGGCAGACCATTCATTTCTCAGCTTTTTCCAGTCTGGATTAAGAGATAATGCGCGATCTATTGATGATTTGAATTGATTCAGCATAGAGACTTACCGATATTTTCCATAGAAAGAGGTGTTTTCAATCCCTGTTGACAAACCCTCTTAAACCACGACCCTCAAGGGGGGCCCATGGTAAGACGGTTTACCTTAATAGTTCTCATCGCTGTAACAGCGGTGTTTTCCGCCCAGGCGGAAGTGCGTTTCAGCATACGATATCATAATAAGAATATCTATTATCCAGGGGATAATATCTATTTAAAAATTACGATGTCCAACCCCATGGATTCAGATAATCCTGATTTAACATTTTATCTGGCTGATAATCCACTGGAAAGTTTCGGTTTTTACTTAAGATCGTTAACAGGTGAACCCATGTCGCCGGCACAGGGTTTTACCGCATCTTTGAGTAATAAAGGTGCCTACAGAGTTATTCACCTTGCAAAAGGCCAGGAATTGTCGATTAACATTAATCTGAATCAGTGGGTGGACTTGAGCAATCCGGGGCAGTACCGCCTGACAGGTTTGTTCTATCCCAGGATGCGCGGAAGGAATGAGCAGTCAATTCAGGCTGATTCTGTTTTAGATCTCACATTGATGCCGGAAACTGATAAAAGGTGGGAAGATGAGCTGGATGCAGAGGTGCGAACAGCCCTGATTCGAAGAGA
>DEIH01000122.1:0-6640 GCA_002352375.1 Spirochaeta sp. UBA2779
TGAAATCTATCGAACTTCTTAAAAGTTTCCTGGAAAAAAGAACCCAGGAGATACAAGAATATAATGAAGTTACTGAGGCCGACAGGAATGCCAGTCCGCTAAACGGGAGAGCCCTGACAAATGTCGGTGTGTTCAGGGCTTATGCTAAAGCCTATGTCGGCTCACATCCAAAGGTGAATGCCGGTATGACTCTGATGGTCCGGCAGCTGCAGAGCGGACCTGATGGTTTGCCTCTTGAATTGTATCTTTTCAGTGCGGATAAAGTATGGGCGAATTACGAGAATATTCAATCGGATATATTTGACCATCTTTTTGCTGCTCTTTCCGAATTCAAACTGCAGGCGTTTCAAAATCCTTCCGGTTCAGATCTGAGGCGCTTCTCCTCTTCAATCGCAGAAAAGGGAAAAAAATGATACAGAAAAAATTATTCAAGGAACTGGAGAACAAGAATATTTTCGATAATGCAAATGAATACGGCAAACAATATTTGAAAAATGTATTCTCAAGAAAGGTTTTTCCAGATGAAAAAACAATTGAAAAGCTAACGGTCTTCGATGAAATATTTCCTGAAGGTTTTACATCCTCAAAGGAAATCCTTGATTTGCTGAATTGTTACGGTTCCCCAGCTACTGTGGCCCAATTCGGCAGCAGATATTTCGGTTTTGTCAATGGAAGTATGATACCAGCCGGACTGGCATCAAGGCTGCTTGCCGATTTCTGGGACCAGAATGCGGCAATGCAGATTACATCTCCCATTATTTCAAAACTTGAAGAAGTGGTTCAAAGCTGGCTGGTTCACCTGTTCAATCTACCCGAAAACGCAGTTGCAGGGTTTGTCAGTGGAACCTCCATGGCAACTTTTTCCGGACTGGCTGCGGCAAGATTCCGTATACTTGAAAGGAAAGGCTGGAATGTAAATAAAAAAGGACTGTTTCGGGCACCGCAGGTCAGACTTGTACTGGGCAAACAGGCCCACTCCACTGTACTTAAGGCCATCAGTCTTCTGGGATTCGGGACTGATTGCATTGAGTGGGTGAATACGGATACCCAAGGGAGGATTATTCCTGAAGAACTACCCGAACTTGATGAGAATACGATTCTCATCCTTCAAGCTGGAAATGTGAATACCGGTTCATTTGACAATTTTGAGTATATATGCCAAAAGGCTGAAAATTCAAACGCATGGATTCATATCGACGGTGCATTCGGTTTATGGGCTGCTGCTTCAGAGAAACTGAGTTATCTTGTTAAAGGTATGGAACTGGCTGATTCCTGGAGTGTTGATGGGCATAAAACCTTAAATACCCCATACGATAACGGTATTATTCTCTGCCGGGATGAAGAAGCTTTGATATCGGCTCTTCATATGTCAGGATCCTATATCATATCAGGCAAGAAACGCGATGGGATGAAATACACTCCGGAAATGTCGAGAAGATCCAGGGTTGTTGAATTATGGGCCACTTTGAAGTCTCTGGGCAGAACTGGAGTCGACGAAATGGTTTTCACCATGCACATGCTGGCAAAACAATTTGCCGAAGGACTACAGAAGGAAGGTTTCACCATTCTTAATGAGATTTGTTTCAACCAGGTTCTGATCCGCTACAAAGACAGCAAACAAACTGAAAAGCTCCTGAAGAAAGTGCAGGAGTTGAACGTTCTCTGGTGCGGAAGTTCAGAATGGGAGGGGGAAAAAGCAATTAGAATCAGCATCTGTTCCTGGACAACAACTCCAGACGACATCAAGATGTCGCTGGAGTCATTTGTAAAAGCAAAGAGACTGGTTGATATTGAACTGCAGATTCCACCTGGCTGAATTTAAAAAATCGACGCAGACTTTGCCCAGTCGTAGTGTTTCTTTTTCAATTCCTCCCGGGAGGGCATTGGATAGAAAACCAGTCTTCCCCCGGAGGTCCCGATATAGAGACCCCGCCCGATTACCTGAAAGTTGAAAGCCGCAAAGGAAGAGCGGTCTACTACTTTGGTAAGCTTGCCTTTCCCATCTTTCAACTCAGTGACACAGTATTTAAGGTGTTCCATCATCTTATCAAAATAACCGCCGATATTTCCTGTAAAAGAATCACCGTCAAAATCGGGAATTGTCAGATCCGCAAAAAATATGGCTGGCATGGTTACTTTCGTAGAATCCTCTACTATATATTCGGCAAAATGCTTGGGTTTCAGTGCTGAGACAATCAGAGGGTGAGCCGGACAAAGTTCTTGATACAGGGCACTTCCATCCCAGGTATCCAGATCGGTATAGGAACTCTGCTCCAAAGACATAGAGCGTCCGTCCTTGGTGATAAGCCAGAGTGCTCCGAAAGCATCAACCGGAACGGCTTCCAGTGCACGATAAACAGAAAGATAAACAGAATTCTTCATTCGACCGTCTGAATGAGCAACACAACGGCGCCGGGCATAATCCAGATCAAAACTGTCACCCAACTCAGATTCAAAAACCTCAATAAACATCAGCCTTTCAGCGGATCCTTTTCGATTTCCTATGGCCATATAAGATCCAAAAGCCGCGGGTTCCAGCTGTGAGGCAATCATAGCCTCCATGGGAAAAAGTGTTAAATAATAGTGAACACTCATCGTAACTGCTCCACTGATAATTCATAAATGTCATCCGGACCAACCGAACTATAGGGATAAACCTTAATATAGTATTCCCCCACAGTTAACTCCCTTTCAATCATGGCGTTGTAATCTTCACCATCATCGTTTTCTTCAACCAGATTACCATTGCCATCATAAAGCTCCATATAGGTATCGAGCTCACCTTCAGTTTTTATCAGGTAACGACCTTCCTTCTGCACGTCAAACCGCACCCAATCCTCATCTCCCATGGGGGTGAAATTTCTCCGCTGACTCTCTCCCAGAGTTCCAATCCGTGAAGCTGAAATCATACTGTTGTCATCTTCAAACTCATCTTTTACCGGGACCATAACATTTGCCATAATTTCATATGAGCCGATTTCACCACTGTAACCGTATACAGTAATATAATAGCTGCCGGTTTCTAGTCCTGAAGCGATTATCATGGGATTGTTATTATGACCCGAGTCATCATCATCCATAATATAATTACCGTATTCATCAGTCATTTCCATTACCAGGTCGAGATTACTGAGGGTTTCAACCCGCAATACTTCCTCCATCCCCAGGGGTCTGAGAAGATCCACCCGAAACCAGTCTCTATCATCCGAATAGTCTATGCGTTTCTCCAGGGGTGTAGAACCAATATTGAGAGGAGCTGCCAGATCCTGACCTTCATCCGGTTCTCCCGGTCCGAGAACTTCTTCACTCAGTGAAACCATCAAACTGTATTCACCGTTTTCATCGGAGGAGAAAGATCTAACCTTCAAATACCACATACCTGAGACGTTAAGGGGTAACTGCAAGGCCGCATTGCCCCCATCAAAATCATCGTTCTCCGCAACAGTAAATCCCTGATCGTCCGGGGAGTACAGTTCCAGATAAGTATCCATAATACCTCCGGTTGCAGCATTGAGCATCATTACTTTTTCACCACTGTTCTGGGGTACATCGAATGCAAACCAGTCCTCATCTCCCTCACCAAGGGTAAGCCCGGTTTCATTAAAGGGAAGTTCAATAACTGCTGCCTCAATACTTGAATTGTTAGGTTCAAAACGATCCCAGCTTCCAGCACCTGCAGCCAGAGCTGAGGGTTTTAAAAGAGGCTCTATTCCTTCAGAACCCAGAGCAAATTCCCAGCCCTTGAGCTGAGATCCACTTGCATTATCCGTCAGTTGTAAAAGGAGCAGATAACCCGCACCGGCTTCATACAGTGTGCCTGACAATACCCAGGAAGCCTGGGCCGGAGGATACTGAAGCATTGTATAATTCTTAACAACCTGAGGGGGAAAACCACTGCGGCCGGCCAGACGGTTAGCTGTAAGATCAACCAGCAGATCTCCCAATTGTACCTGTGTCTGATTAAATGTTAAACCGCCGAGGAGCAGGTCTCCATCCCTGTGAAGAACAACCGGAATATCCGAGGATACCTGATCTGCAGCCTCGAAGAGTCCATTCATCACGGATTCGGCAGGCAGCATAACTGCTGTCGATGAAATCATCACTAAGAATAATATATAACGTTTCATTACAACTCCTATTATATTTCTATCACTAAAAAGATGCATATTCTGTTTGTTTTAATAAAATACCACAAAACAGCCATAGACATTGCAACTCTCTTAGAGGCCGAGAAGTTTTATCAGGTTGTACTTGCTGAAGATACTGACTGCAATCAGCGATACTGTAGCCATTATCTTGATAAGAATATCAAGAGAAGGTCCGACAGTGTCTTTAAGAGGGTCGCCGACAGTATCACCGACAACAGTGGAAGTATGAGCTTCGGATCCTTTTCCTCCATGGCGGCCGGATTCCACATATTTTTTAGCGTTATCCCAGGCACCTCCGGCGTTAGCGGTGAACAGAGCCAGCATAATGGCTGACAGGGTTGTACCGATAAGCAGTCCACCAACAAAACGAGGACCAAATAAAAAACCGGTTATAAGGGGCATAAGAACTGAAATAAGAGCCGGATACTGCATCTCTTTAAGGGCACCTGCGGATGAAATGGAGATACACTGTTTGTAGTCGGGCTTTGATTCTCCGGTGAGTATTCCCGGGATCTCCCGGAACTGACGTCTCACCTCCTGTACCATGGCCCTGGCCGCTTTAGCAACAGCTTCAATCAGGATTCCACTGAAAAGCCAGGGTAAGGCACCTCCCACAAGAGCTCCTGCAAGAGTCATTGTATCAATCATGTTCAGAACAAGTTTGAAATCTTTTCCGATATTCAATCCACCCTGGGCGTAAAGGTAACTGGCAAAAAGAGATAAAGCAGCAAAAGCTGCCGATCCTATGGCGAAGCCTTTACCGATAGCAGCGGTTGTATTACCGACGGAATCCAACTCATCGGTAATTTCCCTCACCTCACCGTCGAGTTTAGCCATCTCACTAATCCCTCCGGCGTTGTCGGCTATCGGACCATATGTATCTACCGAAACAGTGGCTGCAACAAATGAAAGCATGCCGACGGCAGCCATGGCAACTCCGTAAAGGCCTGCCAGGGCATTAGCCCCAATGGTGGCAATTGCAAGAACAACAACAGGAAGAAAAACACTGTTCATACCCACGGAAAGTCCCTGGGTTATGGTGAGTGCAGTACCTTCTTTGGAGGATGCTGAGATTTTCAATGTCGGTTTAAAATGGTAACTGGTATAATACTCGGCAAGCTGACCTATCATTATACCGCTGATAATCCCGAGAACAGCGGCAAGCCAGGGAGAAAATATCCCAATGGTAAATCCAACCGTCGAGACATCCAGATCTTTGAAGAGAATCCAGGTGACAAGAGCCCCGGAAACCAGAGTAAGACTTGCTGACACCCAGGTGGTAACATTGAGTTCCCTGTGAGGTTTATCAGAAGCTTTTTTAACAACAAGCAAAAAAACTCCCACAATGCTGGAAAGGAGTCCCGCAGCGGCAAAAAATAAGGGAAACTGTATCATGGCGGAGATTAGTTCCGAATTGATGGGATTACCGGATTTAATAGCGGTATAGGCCATGTAAGATGATAGTACAATTGCCGAGATTAGTGATCCGACGAAGCTTTCAAGAAGGTCGGAACCCAATCCGGCAACATCACCCACGTTATCACCCACATTATCAGCAATAGTTGCGGGATTCCGGGGATCATCTTCAGGAATCCCGGCTTCCGTTTTACCTACCAGGTCTGCTCCCATATCAGCAGCTTTTGTATAAATTCCACCACCGACCCTGTTGAACATCGCTATGATGGAACAACCCAGTGCATAACCGGATACTGTCATGGTAAAGGGAATATCGTTGATACCAAGCCAGTTCGTATGAATTACCAGCTGATCCGGGTTTACTTCTCCCATCAATTTCCCGAATACGACATAGACGAGAAGAAGCCCGAAGAGGGCGAATCCACCAACGGATAAACCCATAACAGAACCGCCTTGAAAGGCCACTTTCAAAGTGGAACCAAGACTTCGGCTTACATCAGCTTCATTGGAAACTCGTACATTGGCCAATGTGGCAATTCGCATTCCCACAAGACCGGCAGCAGCGCTCATTGACGCACCCAGTATAAATGCGGTTGCAGACTGCCAGGAAACAACAACAGCCAGAAGAATTGCAATTAATACGGCAATCCTGGCGATAACCTTGTATTCAAGGTTGAGAAAAGCATCTGCACCCTCTTTGATAGAACCGGCAATTTCCTGCATAAGTTCATTACCGGGACTCTTTTTTTTCACTACCGAGTAGTTAATTACAGCAAAGGAAAGAGCTGCAATTACGGCAATAATAACAAGGCTTATCATAAACACCTCACAAAATTTCGCTTTTCAGCATGTTATAATCTGATTAATATTATATTAATTTTATTAGTCAGGGAACTGTAACCTGCATACCGCTGAGATTTTCCAACTCAGTTCTCGCTTCTTCAGCATCTTCATCCCGGCCCAGAGCCCTCCAGGACAGCCAGGATCGACGATAGTAATCTTCTGCGGCTTCAGTTTTACCCGCTTTTGCACTGATTATGGCCAGAGCCCTGAGATCGGCGGCAATTCCCGGAGTG
>DEIH01000122.1:6795-7303 GCA_002352375.1 Spirochaeta sp. UBA2779
GCTTCAACAAGCAGTGCAACCGCTTCATTCCCGAACCCCAGAGCTGCTTTGGCACTACCCCGGAGACGCAGCTGAGCGGATCGTTCCCGCCCGCCGGCAGGTTCATTTTCCCTGTCGTTAAGCAGCTCCATGGCTTTCTCCGGATTCCCCTGACGGAGAGCCAGATCCCCCTGGTGGTTCAGGACGGATCTCATAACTTTTGGATCTTCTGAGTAAACTGCCAGAGAGCGGGCATGGGAATACAGCTCCTCTGCCGAATCAATATCATCAGTTAACCGTCTGGTACGACCCAGAGCCAGTAAAGCGTTAATCATTCCTTCCCGATTGTCCAGGGATGCGTAAATATTAAGTGCCTGGTTGAAGGAAGCCCATGCCGGATCGAATTTGAGTATATCGGTCTGATTGTAGCCCTGAACCAGCAGGGAGTCGGCCTGAACCCTCCGGGTATACACTTCAGCCGGTTCTTTCGGCTTTGTGGAACAGGCGGTATTGAAAACTAAAAATATCA
>DEIH01000122.1:7360-7562 GCA_002352375.1 Spirochaeta sp. UBA2779
ACCGGGATTTACCGGGAAGGTTTCTTCACTGATCCCTTTTTTAAGAAGGGGATTGTTCTGCAGTCCTTCCATCACTTTCTGAGCCTCCTGGAGCGAACGGATGGTTTCATCAAGGGTTAATGCCAGCTGGGGACTGACACTGGCAAGAGAGTTTGAGAGCGTATTGATACCCTCTGTAGCACCTTCCAGCTGAACCATAATG
>DEIH01000242.1 GCA_002352375.1 Spirochaeta sp. UBA2779
TTATTTTTTGGAAGTTCCCTAATGTTGCCGAGCAAGCCATACGATTTGTAGTGATGGATAGATTTATAACCCAAGGCACACGCAGTGCAAAGGGCAGACAACGCAATGAACGTTTATGGACTGTTTTATAGCGACATGCTCTTTGTAAGGCAGATCAGCTTTCAATTTCATACTGGAATCGGTCAAAGCCTATTTCCAGATTAATTGCCCCTTCACCACTACTTGATTCATTTTGACAGCCATCCAGTTGTTCAGAATCTGTCCACTCGGATTTTCTGTAGTACATAGATCAGATCCCGTGCTATAAAATTACTACTCCGTCTTAACTATAAAAGCATGGATGGGTTCTATAGACCCCGTGAACAGTTACTTTTTTTTATACCTTCAACAACTCTTTCCGCTGTCTTCCCTTCCCAGAATAAAGGTGGGGTTTTAGAATCTTTTTTCATCACCTCTTCAAGATCAGCCTCGATACTTTCGGGCGTGCTCAGTTTATTTGTCCCTTGTGTTATTGTCACCGGTCGCTCGGTATTGGGGCGCAGGGTCAGGCAGGGAATCTTCAGATATGTCGTCTCTTCCTGAATCCCGCCGGAATCGGTGATTACGAATCTACAGCCAAATATCAGGTTCATAAAAGCTTTATATCCCAGCGGGTCTGTCAGAATAATCCCTGGAGCATCATTGATACGATCAAAAAGCCTGAATTCACGCAAATTTTTTGCAGTGCGCGGATGAACCGGAAATATAAGTGGGTTTTGTTTTGCTATTTTTATAAGTTCCTGGCATAGACGAAAAAGAACATCAGGATTATCAACATTTGATGGCCGGTGGAGAGTAACCACGCCGTAGGTTTTATCAACAAGTCCCAGGTCTTCTCTGGTGGTTTCCATCCGGATTGCAGGCGTCATCATTACAAGAGAATCAATCATGATGTTACCCACCATGAAAATCTTTTCAGGGGCAATGCCATCATGGATAAGATTCTCATCCGCATCAGGAGAAGGAGTCCACAGATAATCTGCGATGGAATCGGTAACGATTCGGTTTATTTCTTCCGGCATTGTTCGGTCAAAAGAACGAAGTCCTGCCTCAAGATGGGCAACTTTGATCCCCAGCTTGACCGCAGATAGAGTGCAGGCGACAGTTGAATTTACATCCCCCGAAACGACGACCAGATCGGGTCTGGTTTCTACAAGAACCTTTTCGTAGGCTATCATCACACCGCCGGTCTGCTCTGCGTGTGTTCCGCTTCCAACATTAAGATGAATGTGAGGCGACGGAAGATTTAAATCCCTGAAGAAGGCATCCGACATGTTCAGGTCATAATGCTGTCCAGTATGAACAATGACTGGTACAGCCCACTTCTCCTTTACAAGCGCATGATAGAGCGGCGCAATCTTCATAAAGTTTGGTCGGGCAGCAGCGATGAGATGGATTATTTTTTTCTGGTTCATAATGATGCTCTCTTATGTATAAAAACAAGCTGTTAAGCTAAAAGCTAACGGCTAACAGCTATGCGCACAGATCATATTTTTTGAGGCACCTTACCCTTAAGTGTAAACTACTTTTATGCTGTTATGAAGGATGCCTTTTTTAGGTGACATTATAGCGGAGGAGCAACCCTTTCGATTTCATGCACTATTTTCTGAAATCGGCTCTCCCACGAATTACTTTTTGCATAAGAAACAAGTTCCCCCTTTTTCTTGATCTCCAGAGATCTCTCAATACATTCACAAAATATCCCGGCATTTCCCGCAATCATTGCGGGGCTTTGCATTTCCCTGATCTCTTCCCAATCCGTGCAAACGACCGGCAGACCCGCGGTCATATACTCATAAAGCTTTATCGAATTAACCGATTCCACAAATTTGTTTATCTTAAACGGTATAATACCCACATCCGCATACGTCAGATATGCCGGCAGTTCCTCATATTTCTTCGGCCCCAACATATGAATGTTCCCAACAGACGCCATCTTTGATGTATCCACAATCGCCGGACCGATAATAACGAAACTTGCATCCCTCAACTTTTTAGCGCACTGGATAACAAGCTCCTGATCGAACCGTGTCGCAATAATGCCGGCATAAAGAATCCTTGGCGAGGGAATATCTCTGAATTCTTCCGGTTCCAGAAAATTGCCAATAAAATGATCAGGATTAACCCCATTAGGAAGATATAACACCTTGCAACCCAGATCCATATTTCTATTGTATAATCTCTTTGCAGTTGTAATCACAAGATCAGCAGATTCCATGACATCCTGATATCTTTTTACGATAAATGATGAATGATCTTCAATTCCGCTAATTTCGTCGTTAATTCTGAATAACAAAACCTTGTGTTTAACCATGGAAGGTAATTCAACAAAGTGTGGATTCTCGATCCAGATAAGATCAGGGTGCGAAAATCCATGTTTCTTGAGTACGTTGCTCAGCCTCGGCAGTGTGAATTTGAGGGTATTTCTGACAAAAAAATCTGATGACCAGAAAGGAAGTATCGGAAGAAGGGTGATATAGGAATAGGAAAAAATATTATTCTCCCATGCACCGCCCCTAGACCAGAGCCGGATCTTTTCTTTTGAATAGACCCTGTCCTTTTTTCTTATGAAATGGAGAGGAGAAAGCTGGGATGAGAGGAAAAAGACGTCCCATCCATTCCTTGCGAAAAGCTCTGCATAGTGGTGGATACCTGTCCGGGTAGGTGATTTAAAAGTCGGAGAACCGGCCATTATTATTTTCTTATTCATCATAATATATGTAAACCATAACGTTTGTTTACGCTGTGTTGCGTCTCGGTCGTCTCGGGGCCCGGCGTCTCGCCCGCGTGGCGTCTCGGGGCGTCTCGGGGTCGGACCACGCTATCTTATTGAATATCCATCATTTATATCAAAATAGCAGGTGTTATTTGCCCCTA
>DEIH01000167.1 GCA_002352375.1 Spirochaeta sp. UBA2779
GGTATACTGCGCAGGGACACCGAAAATTACCTGGGTGATGCCGAGGATAACGAGGCCTTCATCTATGCCCCCGAAGAGCTGGCCGCTGCCAACGAATACTATCTCGACGGTATCTCAGCGTTCCGTTCCTACGATATCAATGAAAGTGCAGCACTGCTCACCGAGGCCAAGCGACAGTCTGTTCTGGCAGCCCGTACCAGTGCTGTTCGAAAACAACAGTCCGAGACCGATGCCTTGATGTCGGAAACACAGAGACGCATTGAGGCCGCATCCAGGCTGAGAACGCTGAATGCTGAGGGTACCGTTGATGAGGCCCGCCCCTGGGATGGAGAAGATTTTCTGAGTAACAATCCTCTGATCGATCAATCAGAAAAGGTTGAAACCGTTGAGATTGAAGATGCACAGCTTCGTGCTCTGAATGAGCCGATAAAAGATGAATCAGAGGGTGTTCCTGAAGATATTCCCATTAAGGAAAGCGATACACAGGTTAATGCCGATGAGCAGGATACCGACTATCTGGCCTTTGCCCAGACCCTGTGGGAAAAAGGTGTTACAGCCAGAAATGCCGGTCAGTTCGACCTGGCCAAAGATTATTTCCGCCAGGCTGACGCCTACATCGACGTCTATGAGACCAATGCCGTTTCCCAAACCTACACCGTCGTGTACAGGGAAGTTGCCACCGACTGCCTCTGGAGAATATCAAACAGGGAAGAAATTTTCGATAATCCCTATCTCTGGCCGAAAATCTGGAGAGCCAACCGCCGAATCATTCAGAATCCCGACCTGATTTATCCGGGCCAGATACTGGCGATTCCACCCAAGTAAACTACATGTAGAATATGAAAGACCGCTCGGACCGAGCGGTCTTTTTTTTCGATCAATAGAGCTTTCAGAGAACTTAATTACCGGCAATCCGGCCCAGAACTATCAGCTCGGGACGATACTCAAAATGAATCTGATCAAATAGAAGCCACTTGCCTCCCCAGATAAATCCCTCTGCCTCAAAAGCTTCAACCACTTCCCGGGGAATCTGAAATCTTTCGGTGTAGGGAATCAACCACCACTCATCATAGAAATCCGCAGCCCATCGCCAATAGGCCTGTTTCCCCCGGTAATCCCCTGGAATAAGATCGATTGCAATGCCATATGAATGAAGGCTGCGGTTAGCTGACCCTGCGATATTCCGCCAGACGTAGGCCCCTGTACTGCTCAAGTTTTCAACCCAGATAGCTATGGCCTCATCAGATACTGCAGCCTGCAGGATTCTCATCTCAACCCGTTTCAGGGCTTCTTTCACATCCGGATGAACTCTGATGTTATGTCCAAGGAAATCAGTTCGGATAGCAGTGTTTTCCGCCGTCAGAAAATCATCCATTCCCCATAATGAGGTCATAAAACCTGGGAATCTTGTATCATTCAGAGATTCCCTCTGTTCCAGAATCTCTTCAAGCTTATCCACTTCCTCATGGCTCAAATCACGAAGAGGCGGGAGTTCTTCCGGATAGGGTTTAAAATGATAGGAAACATAATCTTCAGCATTCTCAAGCCTGTCTTCAGGAAGAAGGCGGCCTTCGGCCCAATAGAAGAGCTCTCCGTTTACAAGAATGCTCCAGTCCTTATTCCGGATTTCAAGGGAAGTTATTCGGCCGGGGTACGCTTCAAGCAGTGCAGCCAGGATAATTTGAGGGCTCCCGGAATCAACTGCCCCCTGAGCAACCGGTTCATCAGTTATTGCGGCTAAAGACCATGAGGCTTCAGACTCTTCCTGAACGGAAACTTCCGGTGGTGAGTAACACTGAAAGAGAAACAGAACTGAGGGCAGAAACAAAAACGCCCTGCCCCTGAGATCCATCAGCTTATTTCTCCAGAAAAGACGTCAGATAAGCGCTGAACTCCCTATCGAAATCCTTCTGAATCATCTCGGCCATATCGTTGTAGGCCCGAGATTCCGCCGCCGAAGCACTCACCCCTGAAGAACGGTTCTGCCGGGGGAGAGAAACCACAGGGACTCCAGTGCTGTCTATAAGGGAAAGGTTGAGTTCCCAGCTTAAATTTTCATAGTTGTTATTCAGTTTAACCGGTGTAATCGCAACAACTGCGGTTAAAAATAAATCTCCACCGGGGGATACAGAGAAACCCTTATCCGTTACCCAATCAGAAAGCACCGCACTGATGCGCCCTTCCGGATCGCCGGAAACCTCAACCCGGACTTTCAGGGCAGAGGCCTGATCAGCCCTGGCAGCCCGGAGTTCTCCAAGGTCGTAGGGATGTATAACAGAACGCGCCATAGGCATATTGATAATCTCCAGCTGTTCAAGCAGAGTCTGATTCACCTCTGCAAAGACATGAGCTGCATCCATAAAGGCAAAACGCCGGAGGGGATCATTCTGACTCCGGGCCCTATCCAGCAGTTCTGAAACTCTTTCATCATTATCAACAATTCGCGAACGGTAAAGGTTGCCTGTTTCCGCTCTGTCCAGATAGGCAATGGTGTACACCCGGCCCATCTCATCAGTCCAGGATTCACCGTATTTAAGGTTGGATAAAGACTCATCAGATGACTGCCCGATGTTTTGGTCGAAATCTGTTTTAGTTACCATGCCCAGGGTTTCACCGCTCTTACCGGTAATCTCTGAATAACGGGTCCTAATGTTACTGTCCACTTTAACTCTGGTACGGAAAATCTGCGCAATAGCACCGGCGGCATTTGATTTGGCCCCTTTTAGACTGTCCCCTTCACCAAGCTCAGCCAGAAATTTATCCGAAGGGTATGCCGAATCTTTATCACTTACCCAGGAAGGAGTTTTCCCCCCGCTGCTGCCCGAAGCAGGGGCCGATCCTGTTGCACAGCTGCTTATAAAAAGCACAGCAATTGCGGCAACTGCAGCCAATCGATAATATCTGTATTTCTTAACTCTATTCGACATGATTCCTCCAGGATTCATCAATTACTGCAACATGTAGCTTTCAATAAGGTTCAGACCTCCGGGAGTAAATTCCCGGGATCCATGGTCCACTGCTCTCATCAGGTTTTTCCCATTCCAGTATTCCACCGTAACATTGTATGTTCCCGGAGGAACGGCAATCTCTGCAGCCCGAGCGTATGAGGGGAAAAACTGGGATATCCTCAAGTCTGCATTTTCTGTAGCATCCACAGCAACATCAGCGGCAATTCCGGCGAGAAGACCGACAAAAAATCCGCCTGCACCCTGATCGCTCAGCCCCTGCTGCATAGCATCCTTTCCAATTTCTTTGGTAACATTTTTAATAGTGGCTCTGATAATGGTTTTACCAATGGTAATTGGCTGTTTAAGAAGAAAGGTTTCTCTGGCAACATCTTCCATCTTCTCCAGCATGGGGATTTCTGCAACATCAACCCCATCGAACTTTACAACAACTCTATCCGCCTCGGAGCGTCTACTTGAAAGTCTCGGGAACTGAACCTTGAAATGGAACCCCGCTTCAACCCCTGGAATTATCAGAAAATTAAAGCCGACAAGATTTGTGACATATTCTTCACTCTGTCCTGTCATGGTAAGCCAGACGATATTCGGTCCGGTGTCAATATAGAAAGTATCCGCCAGTTTAACCGGACTCATACCGGAAAAGCTGACTACGTTAACCAGAGCCTGAGTCTCATCAACAGGGGTTACTGCGGGAAGGGTCGGCTGGGTGAAGTTATAAAGACTTTTCTGGGTTTTCCAGGCTTCATGTATCGATTCACTGTCAATTCTCGCATCGTCCCAATCCTCATTCGATCTGTAGAGAAGAAGGCTGAGGTATCGGGCCAGAACATCGTTGTGAAACCGGCTTTCTTTATAGGGAATTTCACCTTCGGCATTTTCTGAATCGTTATACTCTTCTGCAAGCTTTTTATATTTATCTTCCAACAAATTCAGTTTAATTTGTACCCTGCGGATTTCAACCTGTGCCGATTCAGTATCATTCAGGGCGATATAGTTCAGAGCCTTGAAAACATTCAGATAAATATTTTCATAGTCTTCTCCGAAATAATCCAGGGCATTATCATTCAGAAAGCCCGAAGCAACAGCTTTAGACACACTTTTTGTAAAAAGCTCCTCTATGGCGTTCTCAGCCTTTGTGAGCAATTCATTGCTTTGCTCATAATTCCCGGCCCAATGATACAGCATGCCCTGGTCCAGATAGTAAAGAACCCGGTCTTTTTCTTTGTATTCTTCGCCTTTTGCAGCTTCAATAATCTGAGCTGCCTGATCGTAGGAGCCTTCTCTGGCCAGAGGAACCGACTCGACATACTGCTCCTGTTGAGTCTTCACACTTGCACAGGAGAAAAGAGCAAGCAGAGCCGCTGCAGGAAAAGCTATTTTCCCGAAGCGGAAAAGTCTTGTTATCATTGAGAAGGATTACCAGGAGTTCTTTTTCTGTTCAACGAGCTTTTTAATTTCTTTGGTATCTATCCAGACCTTCTGATTATTCTCCAGTCCGATCAGTTCCATATCAACCTTGTACAGAGTGGCACGCTTCCCATCGATGGCATCGGTCTGACTCGTAATAACACCCTGCATCATATAATCGGCTCCGGTCTCAGCAGCCAGGGCCGCAGCCGTTGACTGGGTGGCGTTGGACTGCTGATCCTCTCTTTCATCCCGAAGTTCCTCCCGGGCTGCACCGGCTGCTACGAAAGTCACCCTGCCGCTGTTAATCAATTCCCGTTCGATGTCTTTTATGAAAGTCTCTGCATCAATATGTTCTGAACTTTTATTCCTGATACTTCCGACAATAACCACAGGAGGCCTGCCCTCATCAGAGGTGAAGCGCTCCAGCCAACCACCGGAAAGCATACTGGAAACCATAGCTTCAGCTGTAAGCCTTGAATCGGTATCGTTCCATCTTCCGCTCAAATCTATCACTTCATCCGATGCTGTTCTGGTAACAGTCGGTCCTGTAGCACATCCACTGATCAGCACGGCAGCAGCTGTAAGCAGTATAATCGAGTAACGTTTCATTCATTTTCCTCCGGTCAATACAATTCTAGTGGCAAATAGGGGAAAAAACTATGGAAGAAAGGAGAAAATATAAGCCTTGTTATTTTTTTTATTGTTG
>DEIH01000054.1 GCA_002352375.1 Spirochaeta sp. UBA2779
GGCAGCAGATTTAATCAGAAACGCAAAGCGCCTGGTGGCCTTTACAGGCGCGGGTATCTCTGTTGAAAGCGGCATTCCGCCGTTTCGAGGTCCTGAAGGACTCTGGAGTCGTTATGATCCTCAGGTTCTGGATTTAACGTACTTTCAGCATCATCCGGAAGATTCCTGGAAGGTGATTAAAGAGATCTTTTACGATTTTTTTGGAAAGGCCCGGCCGAATCCCGGTCATTTGGCCCTGGCGGAACTGGAAAGGGCGGGAATACTCAAGGGTATTATTACCCAGAATATCGATAATCTGCACCAGGAGGCCGGCAGCAGGGATGTGGTTGAGTTTCATGGAACAAGCCGGAGGCTGAGCTGTCTTTCCTGTTCCCGGATTTTGGAGTTTCAGGATGATATGCTTGATGCTCTTCCACCTGTTTGCCCTGGATGTAGTGGTCTTCTTAAACCGGATTTTATTTTTTTCGGTGAGGGTATACCTCCCCGGGCATATCAGCGTAGCGATGAAGAAACGCAAAATGCGGATGTCTGGCTCGTTGTGGGTACCACCGGGGAAATAATGCCGGCCTCCATGTTTCCCATAGAAGCTCATAGAAATGGTGCAGCCATTATTGAGGTGAATCTACACCCTTCGAATTACACTTCTTCCATCACCGATATCTTTTTACAGGGGGAGGCCGGTGTGGTGCTTGGGGAGCTTGCGGATATGATTATTTGACCTCTGCCGTCCCTGAGAAGGGATACCAATAACAGGTTCCCGGGAATCGTGGTGAAAAGCCCCCGATGGTCGTCGGAACGGAGCCCTAAGGGCGAGTACCGCTAGAACAAGGGGAGCTTGGTGCTACATCTCGATGCTCAGCGGATCGGTGGATTCGGGAACGACTTCCCACATTTCATCGGCAAAGTCTTCATTCTCAACAATATCCCCGATAGGTTGGGCGAAGTATTTGGCTGTTGCCGTTACCGCGGTAGTACCGTCGGCCAGAAGTATCTCTCCGGTTCCCTCGAAGATTCGGCCCCGGCTGCCGGTGATACGGCCTACCACCTTGATGGGACCGTCAATGGGTACCGGTTTTTTGAATCTTACAGAGAGTTCAGCGGTAACCCACCATGAGTCTTTGTGTTCAATGAGAACCGCCCGGCCGACGGTTTCATCGAGTATTGTTGAGGCTATTCCCCCGTGAAGACGCCCGGGGTAGCCCTGGTGCTCATCGGCGGGATCGAATATCCCTACAAGTTCTTTTCCTTCAATTTCAAAAAAACGGGCCTTCAGGCCGAATTTATTTTTCAGTCCGCAGACAAAGCACATGTGGCTGTTCGGTTGTTTGTTTGTGATAATCTTTGGCATAGGGAGATCCTAACACAAAGAGATTTTTTAATCCTCCCAGTTCAGCAGGGGTTGGCCTTCCAGCTCAAGCAGTTTTCTTTTTGTGTTTACACCTCCGGCATATCCGCCGAGTGAACCGCCTTTTCCGATGATACGGTGGCAGGGGATAATGATGGCGATGGCATTGGCACCGTTTGCAGAACCTACAGCTCTTACGGCTTCAGGTTTTCCGATCATTTCTGCAAGGCCGGAATATGTTCGGGTTTGTCCATAATTGATTTTAGTAAGTGCCACCCATACAGATTTCTGAAAATCCGTTCCGACTGTCAGGAAGGGAATATCGAACTCTGTTCTCTTTTTCAGGAAATACTCATCAAGCTGCTGCACCAACTCCCTGAGTAAAGGAGAATCCCCTTCACTGTAAGAGGCTTTCAGTCCGTCCTGAATCCTTTTATCAATGCTGTTTCGCATTGAGCGGTAAACCCAGTCACATACGCAGATCTTATCCTCAAACGATCCCAGAATCATTTCCCCGTAAGCAGTTTTCAATTGCTTAATTAAAATCTCGCCCATCGTGTCCCTCCAAACCCCATTATCCATGATAGGGTAGCACAGAGGTATAGTATGAGACCCCGTTTTGATGAGCGAGATACGATTTTTTCAAGAATGGAACTGGTTCCGGGTTCTCAGAGATTTCAGGAGTACTATAAAAACAACCCCGAAAAAGACGATGTAGACCGTTCCTTCCGTGAGGCTCCACCAGGAGAATTTTCCCACCATATTTTGGAGAATCAGTTTATTGATGAAACCTTTGGACTTCTGGCTGACATGCGGCAGTTTGTCCGGGGACCGGTTGCCGATAAACTCAGTGATATCAGCCCGGAAGAAGCAGTAGTTTTTCTCAAACACAACGCCTTGAAGCAGGGAGCGGTTCTAACCGGAGTAACTGAGTCCCGGGAGAACCTCTTTTATGCTGTCCGGGGCAGGGGCAGCAGATACGGTGAGCCCGTTAACCGGCTTCTACCCCGTATTCTAGTCTTTGTTTTTGAAATGGATAAAGAAGAGATCCACCAGGCCCCTGAACCCCGACAGAGTGCAGAGGTGGTCCGTACATATCTGAAAGCCGCCTCGGTTGCTCTCTCTGCGGCACGTTTTATAAGATCTCTGGGCTGGGAGGCTGTAGCCCATATGGATGGAGAGGCGGAAGTGGTTCTTCCCCCCTCGGCCGCTGCTGCAGGCCTGGGAGAAATCGGTCGTCATGGTCTTCTTGTTACTAAGAAGTACGGTTCCCGGGTTCGAATCAGTGCTGTAACAACAAATCTGCTTTTACCGGTCGATAAGACAGCCAGAATTGTGCCTAAAGGACTTTCGGCCTTTTGTGACAGCTGTGGTAAATGTGCAGCCGCGTGTCCTGCTGGTGCTATTTCACCCGATGCTGCCGTCAATGTTATCGGCCGTCATGTAAATCACGAGGCCTGTTTCAGTACCTGGAAACGCTATGGTACAGATTGTGGTATCTGTCTGGCGGTCTGTCCTTTTTCAGGGATTGCTTGAAGCCGTCCGCTATAACACAGTCAGCTAATAATCAGCTGTATTAATCTCACCGGCAAGAATTTTAATCCCTCCGCTGGTTCCGATCCGGGTGGCCCCGGCCTCTATCATAGCCATGGTATCTTCCAGGGTTCTGACACCGCCGGCGGCTTTTACACCCATATCCGGTCCTACGGTTTTCCGCATCAGACGGACATCCTCAACAGTGGCACCGTGGGTACTCATACCAGTGGAGGTTTTAACAAAGGCGGCACCGGCTTCTTTGGAGAGCCGGCAGGCGGTTACCTTCTCTTCATCTGAGAGCAGGCAGGCTTCAATGATTACTTTTACATCTGTATTTCCAGCGGCTTTAACAACCCCGGCGATGTCCCTGCGGACCAATTCGGTGTTCCCGGATTTGAGAGCTCCGATATTGATAACCATATCCACCTCACCGGCACCGAGTTCCACCGCCCGTTTGGCTTCATAGGCTTTTGCTTCGGTTTCCATGGCTCCCAGGGGGAAGCCGGCAACAACGCAGGTGATAACCTCTGAACTTTTCAATAAATCGGCACAGTAGGCAGTCCATGTTGTGTTCACGCAGACCGATTTGAATCCATTCTGTATCGCTTCTTCACAGAGGGTTCGGATCTGACCCTCTTTTGCATCGGATTTTAACAAAGTGTGATCGATGTATCCGGCCAGTTCTTTTTTGTTCATAAGTGTAACATACGGTGCTTATACTCATATATCAAGAGGGTTTCCAGGGTTTGCATCATTGCTGGTAAAACCTTAGTCTTTTACCATGACATCGTTATATTCCCGGCTTGCCGGACAATGGGATATCCTCTTTCCTCCGGATTCTCAGCGCGTATTATTTCTTGATGAATTATTGTTGACCTCTGGCGCCCGAATTATTGAGGTGGGATGCGGTACCGGGGCAACCGCTATCAGCCTGGCATCCCTGGGACATTCTGTAGCGGCCTCGGATCTGGATGAAGATATGATACTGACGGCTCGGAAATCGGCCGGGGAAGGTGTGGAATTCTCGGTTGACGATATGATTTCAGCCATTCGAAAGGTTCCCTCTCAAACAGCACATGCCGTTCTCTGCATGGGGAACACCCTGCCTCATCTTACCGCCGAGGGTGAACTGGAACAGTTTCTTCAGGCTGCAGGAGACGCCTTGCTTCCCGGTGGATCTCTGGTAATCCAAATGCTCAACTATCCCCGGATTACCGCTCTGGGGAGTCTGCAGCTTCCCGATCTTCAAGGGGATGGCCTCACCTTTCACCGGAAGCAGACTTTTGACGAAACCTCCGGCCTGATTTATTTTGATACCCAGGTGATTGCCGGAAATCAAAAGGAACAGCGTCGGCACAGTCTTCGCCCTTTTGATGTCCGGGAGCTTGCAGTTCCGGCAGAAGCAGCAGGGTTGAAGCCCTCGGGTGTTTTCTGTGATTGGAAGAGAAATCCTTTCCGGGAAGATAATTCCTGGCTGGTGTCCATTTATGAAGCACTTTAATTTTGTCATCGTCGGTGCTGGCAGTTCCGGCAGGACCGCAGTGGAAACCCTGGTGGCTGAGGCCCCGGGAAGGTCAATTCTTCTGATAAATTCCGAAGAATCACTGCCCTACAAGAGAACCAGCATCAGTAAAAATGTGGTGAATGGCTATCAGATAGATGCCTTTGCCATCCACCCTGCTGCATGGTATCCCGAACATGGTGTTGAATTGATTAACGGGCAGGCCGCTCTCCGGATTGATGCCGAGGCTCATACCCTGAGTCTGGAATCTGAAACAATCTCATATTCGAAGCTGCTTCTGGCAACCGGAGCCCGGGCCTGTATGCCTTTTCCAGATCTTCCCCGGGGGAAGTGGTCGGCATTGTGGACTGTGGCCGACGGGCTGATTCTCCATGATAAACTCTCCGGATTGAAAAAACTTGCCGTTGTGGGAATAGGGGTTCTCGGTGTTGAGGCTGCCTGGCAGGCTGTTTCGGCGGGGGTGGAAACGGTAATGATGGGACTGGATACCCGGCCTATGATGAAGTCCCTGGATCCGATGAGTGCCAAGTCACTGGAAATAGCTATCAGGAAAGCCGGAGTGGAGCTTCTTAACCGGCGGAAGGTATTATCAATAATTGATAATCCGGAAACCGGAGAGATTAGTATTCATACGGATTCCGGAGATATCTGTGCCGACTATGCAGTACTGGCAGTGGGAGGAGAGCCGGAAGTTACTCTGGCCCGTTCTTCGGGAATTCCCGTGGGCAAAGGAATCCTTGTGGATTCTTCATTAGTAACTTCGGCTGCTGATGTCTGGGCCGCCGGGGACTGTGCCGAACATGCCGGCGGCCTTGTTACCGGGCTCTGGCATTCGGCGGAGAATCAGGGTTATGTAGCGGCTCTGGGTATGATGGGGAAATCTGTAATATTTGAGAATCCGCCGTTTCGTCTGAAGTGTGAAGTTTTTGGCGGTTACTGGTTTTCCGGAGGGCCAGTGAATGCTCCCGGCGGCAGCGGAGGACTTGATTCTGCCGAAACGATTGAAGTAGATGATATTACATGGAGACCCCGTTTTAAAGACGGTAAGCTGGGAGCCCTGGTTGCAGCAGCCCCCCGGGGAATGGAGAAAGGGACTGCGAAGACGGCACAGCAACTTCTGCTGAGGGGAGCCGGACGGGAAGAAACCTACTCTGTGCTGAAGGGAAAAGGTTCATGAACATGTTTGACCGAATCGCGACTCTGAGCCAAGGTGAAATCATGAAACGAGCTTTACTTCTCCTTCGGATACAGCGGATATCAACGACAACCGTTTTGATATTCTCTTCGGCTGGTCGGCCGACTTTTAAGAAGCAATTTAAGAGTCAGTTTCGGCTTCGGTTTCAATTTCCGGATAGTTAATCTCCAGACCGACTAAATCCTTGTTTTGGGCAAAACGGCCTTTTGCATATTCAAGATCCAGAGTGGTAAGAAGCTTCACTTCAACCTGAGACTTGCTGATTACCTGAATTTTAATCGGGGCAAGGGTGATTTCTCCTGCAGGAGCCGTAAAATCGAAATTGTCCAGACCATTGAGGGTAATATCATTCCCGGTTAGCCACCCATTGGCATGGAGATGTTCTGCAGGTGCCAGATGAACTACAGCTACCGGTGCCTTCAGGTCGAGTTTAAGGGGGTTTTCAAGGCCTTCAACCTGGAGTTTTATCTGCGGTTTGTTAATGGGTTTATGGAATTCTTCCACATAAAACATCAAAATGCTTTCATCTGCTTCGGGGTGAACATCGATTGATGAACAGGACATCAGAGTGGAAAATACGATTACAGTAAGAATTAAGCTGAATCTTCTCATTGTTCAAGTATGTAATAGATTTAAAAGAAGATCCATAATCTGTAATAAATACTGGTTTTTTTATGATGTTTGAGCGAATATAGTGTTATGAAAACCAAAAGATTTTTAATTCATGCTTTTTTGGCAGTACTCTTTTTTGCCTCTTGTGCTTCGGCCCCGGTAGAAGAGGTACCGGTAGACGAAACCCCTGTAGTAGAAGCTCCGATTGATGATACGGCGATGATTGAGGCAAAAGCGTCAGCTGTATCAGCCAAAGACGCCGCTGTTGAAGCCCATGCACCAAAAGCTGCAGCAGATGAGTTTGAATCGGCTCAGTCTTTCTTCGATAAAGCAGGCGAAGCAGAAAAAGCGGAAGACTATTCTCAAGCAGTAGAATTGTACAATCAGGCAACAGAGGGATTTAAGGCATCTACCGACTATGCTAAAAAGGCCAAAGAAGAAGCCGAAGCAGCAATCGCTGCGGCAGACCGGGCAATTTCTGATTCAAAAACGGCAGCAGATGCAGCTTTCCAAGATGCTTCGGAGGATGAAAAATGAAAAAAATTATTCTTTTTGCAGTTGTTTTACTGTTAATTTCCTCAGCCGCATGGTCTCAGTCGCTACAGGATAACGAGTACTATCAGAAAATGCTGGAACTCAAAGCCATGAGTGAACAGGCCTTTGAGGATGGCGACTACATAGAAGCTAAGCGCCTGGCTGAAGAATCCCAGAGTTACAAGGAAGAATCGGAGCGCTGGATAGCCTCTCAGTTGGCGGCCTACCGGGCAAAATCGGCTCTGAACCGGCTGAAAGACCGCCTCGCTCAAGTCTCCGCCTGGAATGCAAAAACCCACTTTCCCGAAGAATACTCCCGGGGAGTAGCCCTTTACAACCAATCTTTCGGTGAGTTCTTTGACGATGAAGAGTATGTGAAAAGTCTGGATACATCGAACCGGGCTTTGGATGTGCTGTCGGTAATTCGCTATGTGGTTACTGAATCGACACAACCGGCATATTACATGGTTCGCCTGCTTCCCGGGAATACAGATTGTCTATGGAATATTGCCGGGTATGATTTTATCTATGGCGATCCCTGGAAATGGCGGATTCTCTACGATGCCAATAAGGATGCCCTCACAGATCGGAATAATCCGGATCTGATACTCCCTGAAATGAAGCTTGTGATTCCAGCTCTGGAGGGGGAGACACGTCTGGGAACCTGGGATAACGGGGTTGTAAAATAATTCCGCATGAATCAGGAAGGAGAGAAGCCCTCGGGATGGAGAATCAGTATTGTCTCTGAGGATGTAATCTTTATCGTGGGCTACGGAGAATGGAAGGAAGAGGATGCCCGGGGGTTCTGCGGGGAGTACAGGTCTGTTATTGAGAGCTTTGGAGGTAAGCCCTGGGCTGTGGTAGGTGATGCCACAGAATGGGGGTTTAATGATGCCACTGTACAGTCTCTTCTCAGGACCCATGACCGCTGGATTGTAGAGAACGGCTGCCGGGCCGCATGTTTTTACACCGGGGATGGGGCTTTGAACCGTCTTATGCTCTACCGCCTGGCGGAGCCGGATTCGGATATTTACCGCTTTCGGGTGTATCCCCATAGAGCCAGGGCTGTGGAGGCTCTTGAGGCCGGTGGATTCTCTGTAACTGACAAACAGCTGGGCAGTTTTTTCCGGGGTGAAGGGACACGTATCTGATTCGCCGTATTTTGCCGCTGGTTTTACTTGCTTTAATTACAAT
>DEIH01000106.1 GCA_002352375.1 Spirochaeta sp. UBA2779
CATGGTGAGTTCTGGAATATTCATACTCCCTGGAATCGCCTTCGGACTTACAGGCTCTTCCCTCTTTCTTTCCTATGGTATTGCAGGATTCATCGCCCTGATTGGAGTGCTCAGCATTATCGAACTGGCCACAGCCATGCCTAAAGTTGGCGGAGATTATTTCTACATCGGGCGGACATTCGGACCGCTGATGGGCAATATTACAGGAACCCTCAGCTGGTTCGCAATGAGTCTGAAATCCGCTTTCGCCATTTTCGGCCTTTCAGAGATGCTCTTTCTTTTCACAGGATGGAATCCGGCTCTGACAGCCCTGGGGTTTACATTGTTTTTTGTCGCCCTTAATCTGGCCGGTGTTGAGGGAGCCGCAGGGCTGGAAGTGGTACTGGTTTTTATTCTGGTTACAATTATGGCTGTATTTATCTTTGTGGGAGCCCCACGGGTTCAGATTTCCCGGTTCAAACCCTTTTATAATAACGGTTTCAACGGCATGCTTTCGACAGCAGCCTTTGTATTTGTATCTTTCGGCGGTCTGCTTAAAGTGTCAACCATCGCGGAAGAAGTAAAGAATCCCCAGAGGGAGATACCGCGTGGGGCACTGCTTTCCATCCTTGTAGTTACATTACTGTATATGGGAATCATTGTAGTTACCACCGGCCTTCTCTCCGGGGAGGAATTTTCAACATCCCTTAACCCGGTAGCCGATGCTGCTGCCGGATTTTCCGGAAGACTGGGTTGGATTGTTATTTCGGCAGCTGCGGCAATAGCTTTTGTCACCACAGCCCTGGCGGGCATTATGTCCGCTTCCCGCTACCCTCTGGCCCTGGCCCGGGATGGACTGCTTCCCGAATTTATTTCCAGAGTAGGCCGAAAATCAGGTACACCTTATGCTGCCGTACTGCTTACCGGACTATTCATCGTTCTAAGTCTTCAGCTCAATCTGGATTTTCTGGTAAAAACCGCCTCGGCGGTGTTCATGCTCACCTATATACTTTCCAACGTTGCAGTGATAATTCTCAGGGAGAGCCGGTTGGAGAATTACAAGCCTCTGTTCAAGTCACCTCTTTATCCTTTGCCCCAGATCCTTGCCATTCTAATCTATCTTTTTCTCCTTGCAGATATGGGTTTGCAGGCTTTTGCAATTGCTCTGGGTTTTATGGCCGCGAGTCTTCTTGTGTATGCTCTTTACGGCCGGAAGCGGGCCAGTCACGATTTCGCCCTGGTTCACCTACTCAAGCGTGTTGTCGACTCCCGGTGGCAGGATGAGGGTCTGGATAAGGAGCTTCTGGAAATTGTTGAGAACCGGGACCGTATGCCTCCTTTGAGTGACTCTGATATTCTGGAAAGGATGTCTGTGTTCGATCTGGATTCGGATTTTCAGAATTTGGATGACCTCTGGCGCCGGTGTGCGGAAGATCTTTCAAAAATACTGAAAGTGGAACCCGGAGTTCTTGAGTCTGCTCTCGCCGAACGGGAAAAGGATATAAGTACCGCATTAACAGCATTTACCGCTATTCCTCACATCGTTCTGGACGGAGAACTTCATCAGTTTGGTATCGTCTGCTACAGGAGTAAAGAGGGTATACAGTTTTCTGAGAGGGCTACGAAGGTTCATGCCGTTTTCGCCTGCGCAGGAACCGGAGATGTCCGTCAGCTCCATCTGGAAGTTCTCGCTGCCATCGCCCGATTTGTCAGTTATGAAGAATATGAGCATAGCTGGATGGGGGCCAACAGTACCGAAGAACTGAGAAAATGGCTGAAAAGTGGTCTTCAGGACTAAGATGACAATCTCGGGAACAGAGAATTATGAGTTACCGGCGTCAGAGGTCAACAGGATTCTTCAAAGCCTTCAGCAGCTCATCAAGGAGCAGAGGTTTGTAGAACAGGTAACCTTGAATCATGTTACAGCCCTGCTCTTTGAGAAATGCGAGCTGTGATTCAGTTTCCACACCTTCAGCGACAATCTGACAATTCAGGGTTTTACCAATGCTGATAATTGTTTTACTGATGGCCATGTCGTTTTTGTCTTCCGGAATATCCATGATGAACGAGCGGTCGATTTTCAGCTCTTTCAAGGGAAATCTCTTCAGATTGCTCAGAGAAGAATGACCGGTACCGAAATCGTCCATGGAAAAGCTAATCTCAATTTGATTGAATTTCTCCATGATTTCAATTGCTTCTTCAACATTGTTCATCGGGGCGGTTTCGGTAATTTCCAGGAAAAGTTTTGAGCGATTAATTCCGAGCTCTGCCGTTAATTTCTCAATAGTTCTGTACAGGTTGGCGTTTATAAATTGTCTGGTAGAGAGGTTTATGGAAAAGGCTATATCGGTGTAACCGGAATCATGAACTACTTTCATATCAGACATGGCTTGCTGCAGTATCCAGTCACCCAGGGGGATAATCAGGTTTGTATCTTCCGCGATGGGAATAAACTCTTCCGGACTGATCCAATTTCCTTCCTGTTTCCATCGAAGTAAGGCTTCCACACCTTTAATGGTTTTATCATTTGCATCAACTTTTGGCTGGTAGACGATTGTGAAGGAGGAGAAGTTATCAACAGCCTGCCTTAGGTTGTTTATCAGAAATGTTTTTCTCTGGAATGAATCTTTGAGTTCCTTACGGTATGCGTAAACCTGTCCCTTTCCCTCCCTTTTTGCTTTGTAGAGAGCCAGATCGGCATTCTTTTCAAGGGTGATAATGTTTTTTCCATCATCGGGAAATATGGCCAGTCCTATGCTCAGAGAAGTAAAAATTTCCTCCTCAAGAATTGATAATGGTGTCTTGAATAAGTTGACAATCTTAATTGAAAAGTCCAGAGCTTCCTGAGAATTCTTGAGCTGGTTTAATACGATAACAAACTCATCTCCACCATATCGGGCGAAGGTGTCACTGCTTCTGCAGATTGCTGATATTCGGTCTTTTACATGACAGAGCAGTTCATCCCCGAAGGGATGGCCGTAGGAGTCATTAATGTTTTTGAAATTATCGATATCCATGTAAAGAAGAGCCAGTTTATTTCCGGTTCGTATGGAGGTTTGAATGGAAAAGTTCAACCTGTCGTAGAACAACTGCCTGTTGGGTAATTTTGTCAGTGAATCGTGAAAGGCCAGGAACTCCAGTTGTTCTTCATTTATTTTCTTTTCCGAGATGTCATGAAAGAGTGAAATGTAATTCGTAATTTCACCATCATCATCCCTGATTGCAGAGATGGAAAGCCATTCAGGGTAGATACTGCCGTCCTTCTTCCTGTTCCAAATCTCATCACTCCACTGTCCGGTAGTTTTCAGATCCAGCCACATCTTCGTATAGAATTTATCTTCATTGCGATCGGATTTCAGTATTCTGGGGTTTTCCCCCAGAGCCTCTTCCTCGCTGTAACCGGTAATATCGGTAAAGGCTTTG
>DEIH01000145.1 GCA_002352375.1 Spirochaeta sp. UBA2779
ATCAATCATGGCTGAAACACATCATTTGAATACACCGGTAATAAGACCATTATTTTATGATTTCCCGAATGATAATAAAGCCTGGAATATTGAAGATGAATATATGTTTGGTCCTCAAATTCTTGTTGCTCCGATAATGGAGGAAGGGTGTGGAAAGAAAGACATTTATATTCCCCAGGGTGGTAGATTCAAGAATGCATGGACGAATGAATCAGTTCCTGAAGGAGAGATAATCACAGTGAGTGCTCCATTAGGTATGATTCCAATATTTATCAGAGTAGATACAGATGGATTGGATTTAATACCGGATTTTTACTAAGTTAGATTGTAATCAGAATTTTAGATCGACAACTTCCAGGCCTAGTTCTCTGGCCAATTGAAAGCTCTCTCCGAAATCTGCCACATCTTCCGGTCTGTGGGCATCGGAGTTGATAATAACTCTTATATTGTATTCTGCAGCCAGTAACCAGAACTCATCAATGGGATAAGGTCTTCTCCACCCTCTGGGCGTTTCTATAGGATTCTTTCTATATCCGGAACCGTTAATCTCAAGAATCCTGTTCTTACTGGAAGCCGCTTCGAGAATTGCCCGGCTGCAGGCTACCGCTTCACTGTCCCACAAATGATAAAAGACAGCAAACACATCGGGATGAGCGATAAAAGCAAAGAGATCACAATCAATAACGTCAATCAAGTAGTTTGTGTAGGCAAATAAGGATTCTTTACTGTTATCAGCATAATAGCAGTTTATCCAATTCTTATTTCTTGGTATGAAATGAACACCGCCCATCAGGTAGTCCATTTTGTATTTCCCCAGTAGCTCCTCTTTGAAATAATTTACATATTCTTGAGCATAATCACACTCTGCGCTCTTGTAGATTTTGATTTCACTATTCGATTCCTGGGCTTCTTCTATATCCCGAACGTATTCTGGAAGCTCTTTATACGGCATTCTTATATCCCATTTACCGTCAGGTAGTGGAACGTGATCGGAAATGCCGAGATGAGTTATGTTGTTTTGAAGAGCAGACTTAACAAAATCAGAGACATTGCCCGTAGCATGTCCGCAGCGGTAGGTGTGGGTATGAAAATTCTTCAATATTTCTAAATCCTTAAGTGTGCTTACTCTTTGTTTGTTGACCTTCATTATACCAAGCTGTGCCAGGCTGCTGCAGGGATCCGGTTCAGGAAGTGTTAACTCTATTCTCACCGGAAATCATCATTATGTGAAGATTGACAGCAATATGGTAAACAGTACCATGGAAAGCAGTGCCACCGGGTAAACCGCTCCATATCCTGCGGCCACATCGTCACAGCCTGTTGCTTCCACTGCAGCACCCAGTCCGGGAGTGCTTGTCATGGCGCCGCAAAGTGCACCGGCCAGAAGTATCCAGTTGAGTTTCAAGATGTACCTTCCGAACAGATACCCGATACTGATGGATAGAAGAGCAATACCTAGAGAGAGTACCAACAGAGGCAGTCCCCCGCTGGCCATGGATGCTACAGCCCTGTAGCCGTAGCGAAGGCCCACAACGGAAAGAAATAAAACAATTCCCAGTTCTCTGACTGTGGCGAGTGCGGCAGCGGGCATACGGAAATCCAGTGGCCCGATTCGGCCCATGAACCCGAGAACCAGGCCGGCGGCGAGTATTCCCCCTGTAGATCCCAAGCCTACCCGGCCCAGAGTTCCCAATGGGATTTTAAAAGTGCCAAGAAGATACCCTGCTGCAATAATAATAAAAAATTCAAGAAGACGAAATTTTCCTTCTGTAAAACGTTCCTCTTCGGGATTGATGTCCAGATCTTCACAAAATGCCTGATTCTCTTTTCCTGCGTCCAGTTTGAAAATTAAAGGTATCAACTGCATTCCCAGAACAACGATGAGAACTCCCGGAATATAACCGACGGCGTAACCGAATCCCACAGCTGCTTCGGCCTCAGAACTCTTATGAACCACCTGTTCCAGGGCTGCGGCCAGACCCGGTGAACTGGTGAGAGCACCGGTGAATACCCCGGGTATGGATCCCGGAGTAATACCGGGGATAATACAGGCAAGCCCCCGGGATGCAGCAGCCCCGACAGCGGGGAGTAGGGCACCCATGGCCAACAGCCTGATACCGTACACTTTAACAACCTTTCCCAAATTCTGAGCCGAGGCCAGGGCCACCGCTGCAATGAACAGGGCTAGAGCCAGATAGAACATCTCGCTTGGAATCACACCTTTGGAAAGCAAAACGGTTTTTTGAGCATCCCCGGATGTCCGTATTACAAGCCATCCGATTGCAAGTCCGACAAACAGGGTACCCGAGGATCCCAGAGAGAACTGTCCGAATCGGACCCGGCCCACAGCCAATCCCAAGCTTACCGTTACAGCCAGAAGGGCCAGAGGATTGGTTAAAACTTCATTCATTGCGGGGCATCCTATTCCCGGTAAACCATAGTCGTCAATATCCCCGGGTTAATCGAATAATTTGAGATAAAATGCGTACTATATAATATTATATGTATAATCAGCATGTTTTCAGGGGGGAATAACGTATATACTTCAAAACTCAAACGCATAAAGTCGGGTGGAAATGGCCAGAAAGAACAATAAAAAGATAGCACGGCTGGTTGATTCTCTTCTGGAGGATGGCCTGATAAAAACTCTTCTCTCAGAAATTGGCGTTATTGTTATTGATTATAAAGATAAACGAGTCATTACCAATAAGATCTGGAAAGAGTTGGGTATTTCGGATAGCCACTCTTTTGAGCGTTCATGGACCCAGTTTCTTCACCCTGAGGATCGAAAAAGGGTGGAGGCCGATCTTAAAGAACTAGTTGAGGGGAAAACCGATTATTTTCAGGAAGTCTACCGTATTAAAGGGCGTTCAGGCGGTTGGCGCTGGATTTCTAACCGAGGTGGTGTTGTCCTTCGGAATTCCGACGGAAGTCCCTGGCTTTTTATCGGAGCTGATGAAGAACTCACCCGTATAAAAGAGGCTCAGGAAGAGGCTTCTCTCCGTGCCAGAGAAGCGACAATTCTGAATGCTACGATTGGAGTTATCACTTCAAGTCTTAATCTGGATGAAACTGTACACCGTATACTGGAGCAGGCACAGCGGCTTGTTCCCTACGATCGTGCTTCGGTTCAGATCCTTCATGATGGATATCTTCGGATTATAGGCGGGATGGGTTTTTCTGATGATAATCTGATATCGGATCTTAAGTTTCCCTATCCCGAGGAGAACTCTTTAAGCACCAGAGCGATACAGGAGCGTCATCCCTGGATGAGTAACGATGTCCAGAAAGACTTTTCAAGATTTGTTCAGGTTGAGGAGAATGAGCCGGCCTGCTCCTGGATTGGTGTTCCCCTGATTGCTCATGGAGATGTTATCGGCCTTTTATCTTTTGACAGTAAGACTAAATCCTTTTATACCCATCGGCATCTGGAATTGGCCAGAGCTTTTGCGGGTCCTGTGGCCATTGCTCTGGAGAATGCCCGAATGCATGGAGAAACATATAACTTAGCCATGATAGATGCCTTGACAGGAATCGGCAGCCGTCATGCTTTCGATCTGAACAGTCGATTTCTTTTTGAGAAGGCACGCAGGGAGAAGCATTTTATTTCTCTGGCGATGCTGGATCTTGATCGTTTTAAAGAAGTTAATGATGATTTCGGGCATCAGGTTGGTGATATCGTGTTAAAAGATGT
>DEIH01000028.1 GCA_002352375.1 Spirochaeta sp. UBA2779
GTTGATGGCTTCGGGTATTCCCTTGATGGCTGAGGACAGGATTACCATTGAGTAACCGGTCTGCAGCCAGACCATAATAGCAATCAGGAAAAAATTGTTCCAGAATGGAATCAGCAGCCAGGCCTGGGCCTGTCCGCCGAATGCTGTAACAATGGCGTTTAACAGTCCGATATCGGCAATGTTTACGCCTTCACCCTTATAGGCGTATATGAATTTCCATATAACACCTGCACCGACAAAAGAAATAGCCATGGGCATGAATATAAGTGATTTTATCAGTTTTTCCCGTTTACTCTTGTCGGCCAGCACTGCAATGACGATACCGAGGATAACGCAGGAGAGGGTACCGAAGAACATCCAGAGGAGGTTGTTTCGGAAACTTTCCAGCATAATGGGATCGGTGAATGCAAAGGCGTAATTTTTAAGACCGACAAACTTTAATCCGGAGGCTCCCATGAAGCTTAGCCTCAGGGAACGCAGTGTCGGCAGTACCAGGGCCCAGAATAAAATCAGGATAGCCGGTCCGGCAAACACAATTGCAACTGTAACAGAGCGGATTCGCCGGGGCATGGATTGGGCCACAGCGTTTAATACGTAATACAGAAGTGCCACCGATAAAAGACCCCAGATTACTGCGAAGAGGGTCATGAGAATCTTGCTGTCCTGCATATTTTGAAGCAGAACAAATCCCCCTGCCAGTACAACTGCGGTGAGTATGAGCAGGGCGGCAAGTATAAGTATTCGAACAGCAGGTTTTTGGTAATGATCCATACCTGACTCCTTGTTTAACGAAATGAATACGGGAGTGAATAATAATTTCCACTCCCGCTTATAGATTTGTTACTTTGTGCTTTTATTCAGTAGGCCAGGAATCATCAATCGCAGTTAATGCTTCATCCAGGGATTTGGATCCTGACACATAGGCGGTCATTTCCTTCCAGAATGAACCGGCACCCACAGCTCCGGGCATCAGATCTGAGCCGTCGAAACGAACACTGGTTGCATTCTGAATAACTTCAGCAACCTTACGGTCGACAACATTTGTATACCAGTCCAGGTTTGAGTCTTTATGAGGCGAAATAGCTCCGCCTGCTTTCACCCATCCCTCAACCGAGGCACCGGTGGCAAAGTACTGCATCACCATACGAACCTCAGGTCGGTCGTTGAACATGGCATAAATATCACCTGCTACCAGAACCGGACGTCCCAGTGAAGGATCGACACTGGGCAGGTAAAAGAAATCGTAATCCACTCCGGCTTTGAGGTTTTCCGGGAAGAAGCTTGTGATGAAGTTTCCCTGTTTGTGGAGCCAGGCCTTTGGTGGTTTTTCGAACATCACCTTGGGTGCATCTCCGAAACTGGTTGTGGCGATGCTTTTCCGGCCACCGTAAACCATACCATCGGCAAACCAGATATCCGTCATCGCCTTAATGGCTTTACGTACTTCAGGGGAATCAAATTTCAATTCACCGGCAACCCATTTATCGTAGTTTTCAAGGCTTGTTGTCCTGAGCATCATTTCTTCTACCCAGTCGGTTGCTGCCCATCCAGTAGCGGCACCGGATTCGATTCCTACTGCCCAGGGACTGTCACCGTCGGCCATAATGGTGTTCTGCAGTGTAACCAGTTCTTCCCATGTTTCAGGAACTTTATAGCCGGCTGCATCAAACTCTTTTTTGTTGTACCACACCAGGGATTTTCCATTTACACGACCCCAGATACCGGCCATGATATCTCCGTTCGGGGATTCCATTGTAGCCATATCCAGCCAGCTCTGAATGTAGTTTGACTTCACTTTGTTCATGTCGAGAACCTTGTTCAGGTCGATAACCTTACCCTTCTTGACAAAGGTTCCAAGAAGCCCCGGTTGGGGGAAGTCGACGATATCAGGAGGATTCCCGCCTTCGACCCGGATAGCGATGGAGGCTTCAAATTCTTTTGAGCCTTCATACTGGATATCAATACCGGTTTCCTGTTCGAAAGACTTTATAGATTCTTCGAACTTGATGGCATCGTTGTCCGTGAATGGACCGCTCATGGTAACAACGGTTCCTCTTACATCGGCATAGACGTCATCAGCTGCAGCCGCAGGTGTCTCTGCTGTTTGAGCTTTTTCTTTAGAGCCATTGCATGCAGCAAACGCAAATACAACTCCGAGTACCAGGACCGCTAACACGATTTTTTTCATGTTTTTCTCCTTATTGTTTTCGATATCAATAAAATCCCGACCCCAATAGTCGGAATCCATGATTCCTTACTTTTTAACATCAGGTAGTTTCCCGTTCGATGAGTCCAACCTGGAGATTCACCTTCTGAATGGCTTTGCTCTTTCCTGATATCTGCTCCAGCAGCATACCGGCGGCAATTCGTCCCGAATCTCCAAGATGCTGAGTGATTGAAGAAAGGCCCATCCAATCGGAAGATTCAATATCATCAAACCCCAATACAGCTAAATCTTCCGGAACCCTGATATTCCGGTCTTTAGCAGCCCTAATAGCCCCTAAGGCCTGCAGATCTGACATGGCGAATACAGCTCTGGGTCTGTTCTTTTTATCGAGTAATTCACCGAAAGTGTTTCGGGTATTCTCCACAGAAGTATCTGTTTCAATAATCATAGAGTCTCTTATTTCCCCACCGGCCTTTTTAAGGGTATCTCTGAAGCCATTCAGCCGAATATCAGATGGATGGAGGCTGTATGAAATATCACGATTTCTGTCTCCGATATATGCGCAGGGAAAATATCCTTTCTCAATAAATAATTGAGCGGCAATTCGGCCGCCCTGGTAATCATCCGCCAACACTCTCGAGTAGTTTTCATCATCTGATTCCACCATAACGGTGTGTAATCCTGAGGCCTGCAGCGTACGGTGATGTTCCAGTGTGAGACGAACTGACATAAGCACAAGGCCGTCAATTCGCCGGGTAAACGGAACAGAGGTTAAGTATTCGTCAAGTTGTTCTGAGCTTTCGATTGTATAAATAACCATTTCAAAGTTGTTCTGTTTAAAGACGGGAATCATTCCTTCAAGGCGCTGGACAAAGGAAGGTGCCGGAAAGAACGGTGTGAGGACTCCAACTCTTCCTACTGAGCGGTCGGCTTTACTTCCGGCATTTCCCTGAGGGATATAATCGAGTCTTTCCATGGTATCAGAAATCCTGTTACCTGTACTCGTTTTAACACTCTCAGAATTATTCAAAAAGCGGGAAACAGTCGTGATGCTCACTCCTGCATCTGATGCGACATCATAAATTGTAGCTCGCTTAAGCGTTCCCTTTGCCATTCCTCTAACCAGGTTCTGCGACTAAAACAATGAAAGTACTTTCATTAGTATTTCATATTAATCTCGAGTTTAATCAGTTGTCAACTCATAATCTTTATTGTTTCCGTATAAAACACGGATTTAAACACATTAAAGTGACTATTCGGGGATCTCTAATTCATTTTTCTGCATAAATGCATAAAAGTACTCTTATTAATTAAAATTGAGGAGGATCCAAATTCTTCGTAAGTGTTCCCCACCTTGTCACATCTTCTCCAAACTCGTCTTAAACAACTTAAGAATAGTTGATAACGAGTGTTAAGAGCCGTTTATGGCATTTTGAGCAGGATGTGACAAGGTGGGGAACACTATTAAATCTTTCTGTAAAATTTTTGGAATATCACTGTAATAGAGATTGATTCTAAATAAGAGTTAGCAGTAGTCTAATATTAATGCACACGTGTGCATTGAGTCTTTATATCTAAAAAGAGGTTGATTCATGAAAATAGCATTATTTGGTGCGGGCAGTGCACAATTTGGTTTCGGTACCCTTGGGGATATTTTTCAAAGTACAGTGTTGAAAGGGGCTGAAGTGGCCCTGATGGATATTAATGGTGATACTTTGGGCAAGGTTCATCGGAAGGCTCTTGAATATGTTGATGCTCATAAGTTGGAATTTACAATTACCGCTACAACCGACCGGAAAGTGGCACTCAATGGCTGTGACTTTGTTATAATCTCCATTGAAGTCGGAGACCGCTTCAAACTTTGGGATATGGACTGGAAAACACCGATGCAGTTTGGTGTTAATCAGGTTTACGGTGAGAACGGCGGCCCCGGAGGTATCTTTCATGCTTTGAGAATCACCCCTCCCATAGTGGAAATTTGTGATGATGTCGTAGATATCTGCCCGGATGCCACAGTATTCAACTACTCCAACCCCATGTCGGCGATTACCTCAACTGTGCTGCGCAAGCACCCCGGGCTGAAGTTCGTCGGTCTCTGTCATGAGATTGCTTCTTTAGAGCGACATCTCCCGGAGATACTGGATACAAATCTGGATAATTTGAAATTACGGGCGGCAGGCCTGAATCATTTCAGTGTTCTCCTGGAAGCTTCCTATAAAGATTCCGGAAAGGATGCTTACCCTGACATCCTGGTAAAGGCTCCATCGTTCTTCGAGAAAGAACCCGGTTTCTCCGAGGTGTGGGATTATACCCGGCGTACGGGAATCATCCCAAGAACTGAAGGGGCCCATGAACGTTGGAAAATGGATGTTACGGAAAGCTCTCGGCCCTGGTCGGACCGCGGTCTGTTTCGCGGAATCCTTGAAACCTACGGTCTTCTGCCTATCACTCTGGATAGTCATCTGGGGGAATATATATCCTGGGCAAGGGATGTCGCCGATCATCAGGGTATTCTGGATTTCTATGAATTCTACCGGCATTCACTGTCCAATCCGGACGATGCGGAAATCACCGGTAAACTGAGCGAACGGGTAGTTCCCATAATGGAAGGTATTATTACCGATTCAGGCTACGAAGAAATGGCAGTCAACGTTCTTAATAACGGCGTCATTCCCGATTTCCCCGATGGTGTTGCTGTTGAAGTTCCTGCCATTATCGACAACCGGGGAGTAACTGCTGTCCGCTTTGATTCCTATCCCAAAGGTTTTGGAGCCTTGATTCGGAATTATGCCGGGGTTTACGACCTCACTGTTGATGCCATTCTTACCGGTAGCAAAAATCTCGTTCTTCAGGCCGTTCTGGCTTGTCCTGTTGTTACAAAATACCATGGTATGAGGGAAATGGTGGATACAATGCTGGATAACCAGAGGCAATGGCTGAGCTACATCAGTTGAGAACGAGAGGAATGCTTCTGCCGGGGAAACCGACCATCAGGGATATTGCGAAACTGGCGGGAGTCAGTCATTCCACAGTATCCCGGGCACTTAACGGCAGTACTCTGATAAGCTTATCCACCCGGGAAAAGATTCGTAATATCGCCGATCAAATGGGGTTTGAGTTCAACGAGGGAGCCAGGCGGCTGAAGAACCGTAAAACCGGAATTATCGGTATAATCTACTTCTCGGTTCTTAACGATTTCCGCAGCTCTCTCTACACCAACGAACTCTTCAGAGACCTTCGGCATAATCTGGAAAGTGTCGGTCTTGATGCCCTGTTGGTTGAGGCTTACAGCGGGCAGTCAGGCCAGAGTAACATTGTCCGGCTTATCAGGCAGAACAAGGTGGATGGGTTTATCATTATTCATCCTGAAATTCGTTCTGAGGACTATCAACTCATTCTGGCACAAAAGCTGCCGGTGGTTCATGTACACATTGTTCCCGAGCTTGCTCCCCGTGACTCTATGGACTGTTTCTTTACAGATAATTTCCAGGGGGGCCTTCTGGCAGGGCAGCATCTTGTTGATTCAGGATGCAAAAAGATTCAAGTAGTAAGAATAAATGAAAAGAAGTCTGAAGAGTTCCGCCTGCGGACCGCCGGGTTTCTTGATGCAGTGGAGAAGGCCGGCTTATTTGTTGATGAAAACCACGACCTTACTTGCAGATGCAGTTATGAAGGGGGTTATCAGGTGGCTGATGCAAATCTTAAATATCTGGAAACTCTCGATGGAATATTTGTTCCTGCTGATATCATGGCTTTTGGTTTTCTGAATGCTCTCCGGGAAGAGGGGCTCAGAGTTCCACAGGAGCTGAAGGTGATAGGGTATGACGACAGCCCTGTGAGCCGCATGACCCTTCCTCCTCTTACAACGATTCACCAGCCCCGGGAAACCCTTACTGAAAAAGCCTGTCATCGAATTAATTCTTTACTTTTCGGGGATGCCCCAGCTATTCCAGTGGTGGAATACCTCAAACCGACGCTGGTTATTCGGGAAAGTGCCTGAAAGCAGTTCTACTGATACCATTTATTTGATGTGGATCTTCACCTCCACAGACATCCCGGGCCTGAACACCGTTCCCTGAGGAACCGGTTCAAAGTCAACCCGGACCGGTATCTTCTGGGTTGTTTTTGTTCCCTCGCCGATTGAGAATGGAGGAGGCACAATTGCCGCCCTTATCTGGGAGACTACCCCGGTAAAAGTCTGTTTCGGGTAGGCATCTACCTGGATGGAAACCTCTTTACCCAACGGTATTTCCTGAATTACGGTTTCTTCGAAATTTGCCATAATCCAGAAATGAGATAGATTGTTAATCTGGTAAACCTGTTGTCCCGGCTGAACAATTTCACCTTCTGACGTGTTAAGATTGACGATAGTACCGGATAACGGCGCCAGTATTTTAAGATTCTGGATTTGAATTTCCAGAGAATGCAACTGGTCTTCTGCCAGAGTAATCTGCCCTTCGGCAATGGACAGTTGGACCTTCGCCGCTTCAAGATTTCTCAATGCATTGTCATAATTTTCACGACTGACAGATGTGAATACTTTCGAATTCTCTGAAAGATTATCGATGCGCTGGAAATCATTACGGGCTTTTTCAAGGTTGATTCCGGCTAGGTTATAGTTTAATTGCGCCGAGAGAATACCCTGTTCAAGTATAGTTTTCCGGGCCATCAGATCTGCATCGTCCAGTTCTCCCATAAGGTTACCCTTCTGAATAGTATCACCCTCGGAAAAATAAAGATTTCTGATACGGCCGGAGGTTTTAAAGGATACCGCCGCATGATCGGTTTGAATCGCCGCATCATTTGTGTACAATTGCCCGAAATATACGAGATACCAGAATAATCCGCAGCCGAGTCCGATAAGGATGAGTATCAGTAGAATAATTCGCGCCGTTTTAATCGGTTTTTTAGGGTCGTCATTTTTCATATTTTAGTCTCCAAATATCCAATTTCAGGATTTTCATTCACATCTGCCTTACTGAATTGGCTCTTATACAAATCTTTGTAAAAGCCTCCTTTATTCAGAAGCCCCGTATGATTACCCTGTTCAATTATATTGCCGTCTTTCATTACCAGAATTGTTTCAGCATCCCTGATTGTGGACAGACGGTGGGCTATAACGAAACTGGTTCTCCCCTCCATCAATACCGCCATGGCTTTCTGGATGTAAACTTCGGTACGGGTATCAACGCTGCTGGTAGCTTCGTCCAGGATGAGGATTGCCGGATTCGCCAGTATCGCCCGGGCGATGGTGATAAGCTGTCGTTCCCCCTGGGAAATATTGGACGCTTCTTCGTTCAGTACGGTATCATAACCGTCTGGAAGAGACCTTATAAAATGATCGGCATGGGCAATGGATGCCGCGTCGACAATGTCCTGTTCCCCGGCCCCCAGTTTTCCGTAGGCGATGTTATCCCGTATGGAACCGTTGAACAACCAGGTATCCTGGAGCACCATACCGAATATTGTCCGAAGATTTTCCCGGTGCATATTACGGATATCAATCCCGTCTACACTTATAGTCCCTCCGGAAATTTCATAGAACCGCATCAACAGATTTACCAGTGTTGTCTTTCCCGCACCGGTTGGACCGACAATTGCAATCACCTGACCCGGGGAAACCTTGATGTTCAGATTCTCCATCAGGAGGGAGTCCTTCTTGTATCCGAATCGGACACCGGAGAAAATTACCTCTCCCCTGGGTTTGTTAATAATAACTGGATCGGCAACCTCGGGTATTTCCTCCTGTTCGTCCAGAATCTCGAAAACCCGTTCGGCGGAAGCGATCGTAGATTGGAGGATGTTGGCAATATTAGCTGTCTGGGCGATGGGGTAGGTGAATTGTCGGGAATACTGGATGAAAGCCTGAATATCACCCAGAGTAATGAATCCCCGGGTAACAAGAATTCCGCCGACAACACAGATAATCACATAACCGATGTTGTTGATAAAACTCATGATCGGCATGATGATGCCGGAAACAAATTGAGCCCTCCAGGATGCAGAATACAGCCGGTCGTTCGTCTCGTTGAACTTCTCAAGGGATGCCTTTTCCCTACGAAAAGATTTCACAATCACATGTCCGGTGAACATCTCCTCTACATGACTGTTTATGATACCCAGTTCTTTCTGTTGGGCTGCAAAATTCTTCTGAGATTTTTTAACGATGTTCTTTGTTGCGGTGAAGGAAATCGGCAGGGTGATGATGGTTACCAGGGTGAGCAGTGGGCTGATGGAGAGCATCATGATGATGACTCCGATAATGGTGGCCACTGAAGTAATAAGCTGGGTGAGGCTCTGCTGCAGGGTGGTGCTGATGGTATCGATATCATTGGTAACCCGGCTCATTACATCTCCGTGGGCATGGTTGTCAAAAAAAATCAGCGGAAGCCGAGAGAGCTTTTCGTTAACGTCCCGCCTCATCTTCTTCACCACGGACTGGGCAACTCCTGCCATGATGTACTGCTGGATGAAACTGAAAAGAGCACTGGCCAGATAAAGACCGATAAGGATAAAGATGATTTTTTCGATGTAGGGGAAATCAACTGATGGCGATGGCTGATGATAGCGAAAGGCTAAAAATTTTGCCATGATGCTGTTGATGAGACTGGTGGTTACCTTACCGAGAATTTTCGGACCGACTATGGAAAAAGCTGTACTCAGAATCGCAAAAGCGATAATGGTGATTAACTTAACATACGCGGGTTTCAGAAGAGTTATCAGTCGGGAAAAGGTTTTCCTGAAGTCCTTCGCCTTCTCTCCGGGTGTCGACATCCCCATTCCCATCGGGCCGCCACGCATTCTTCCGCGTCGGGATGAGTCGCTCATTCAGCCTCCTCGGCGGAGAGCTGGGAGTATACAATTTCCTGGTATACCGGGCAGGATCCCAGCAGTTCCTGATGGGTGCCCATACCCGCTATCAATCCCTCTTCCAGAACAATAATCCTGTCGGCATCTTTGATGGTGGCCACCCTTTGTCCGACAATCAGAACTGTGGATTCTGAGGTTTCCTTTTTCAGTGCTGAACGGAGCCGGGAGTCGGTTTTGAAATCAAGAGCGGAAAAACTGTCGTCAAAGATGTATACCTCCGGACGACCCACCAGTGCCCGGGCTATGGATAAGCGCTGCTTCTGTCCCCCTGAAACGTTGGTACCGCCCTGGGCGATGGGAGAGGAAAATCCCTCTTCCATGGAGTTGATGAATTCCATGCTCTGGGAGGTTTCTGCAGCCCGGAGAATCTCTTCATCACTGGCATCCGGTTTGCCATAACGAATATTGTCTTCTATCGATCCGTCAAAAAGTACCGCTTTCTGGGGAACAAAACCGATCCGGCCGCGAAGTGTGGATTGTTTAATGTCCCGGATATCCGTTCCGTTCAGCCGGATCGATCCCTCATCAGGATCGTAGAACCGGGAAAGGAGATTTACCAATGTTGACTTCCCGCTACCTGTACTGCCGATGATGGCTGTAACCTCTCCGGCGGATGCCGAGAATGAAATATCCTTCAGCGCCGGTTTCTCCGCACCCTTGTAAAAGAAATACACCTTCTCAAAGCTGATACTGGTTTTCCCTTCCCCCAGAGGTTTTTCGACGGCGGGATCCAGAATATCTGTTTCCATATCCAATGCTTCATTGATACGGGCCGCGGAAGCCTGAGCTCTCGGCAGCATGATAAACATCAAAGAGGCCATTATTATTGCAAACATAATCTGCATCATGTATTGGAGGAAGGCCATCATATCGCCGATGTTGGTGGCCCCATGTTCGATACGAAGGGCTCCAAACCAGATTACGGCAATCGAGGACAGGTTCATAAACAGCATGATTCCCGGCATCATTACAGCCATGATTCTATTTACCCGGATAGAGACATCGGTAAGATCCTCATTGGCCTCTTCAAATCGGGTTTCTTCCCGTTCTGTTCGATTGAATGCCCTGATAACCCGTATCCCGATCAGACTTTCCCTGAGTATCTGATTAATTTTGTCAATTTTCTTCTGCATTGCTTTGAATAAGGGATACACCTTACTGACGACAATGGCGATGAATATCAGCAGCAGCGGAATAACTACCACGATTATCCAGGAAAGGTCCCGATCTTTGGAAATCGCCAGGATAATTCCCCCGACACATGTGATCGGTGCTATTATCATCATCCGGGTAATCATCATACTGACATTCTGTACCTGGGTTATATCGTTGGTTGTTCTGGTAACCAAAGAGGGAGTACCGATAATATCAAACTCATGAAGGGAAAAATTGGTGATATGTTTAAAAAGCCGGCTCCGGATAATTCTGCCGAAGCCCATGGAAACCTGGGAGGAAATCAGACTCGAGAATATTGCGCAGATGGAGCCGAAGAGCGCTGTCCCGAGCATCAGTCCGCCGATTCTCAGGATGTAGTCCACATCCCCGTTAATTATTCCCTTGTTGACAATGTCGGACATCAGAGTGGGAAGGTATAGCTGGCTCATGGACTGGAAGAACACCAGGACGAAAATAACGAATATAGGGGTTCTGTAGGGTTTCAGAAATCGAAAGAGTTTTAACATGATGTTTTTATCCTGAACAGACTACCTCAGGTATGTTGAATCGGGGTACGGAGGGTGTGGACATTCCCGCCGATAGTGTTCCAGCCAGGTTCAGACACCTCGATCCTGATAATTCCATTTGTAGTTGGTTCATCTCGGATTTTTATTCCTTTAAGAGCGGACGATATGTTCCGGTGAGTTCAGGTCAGTTCGTATTAGATTTCGATCCCCTGAAATATAGACTTCCTCCGAATTATAGGCAACTGGGTGGATTTTAATCGAGGAAAGACCAGCCAATGCCAGGGGAAGTTCTCATTGAGAAGGCCTAATCACCTAATGAATACTTTACCCATCGGGGAAGCCGCATCCAGTCCCGGGACAGGTTTGATGGTTAGCAAATTATCAAGAGAAAATGGTCTATGAAGAAACAACATCTAATTATCATCAGTATTCTCGGCATATTTATGATATCAGTTCTCTCTTCATGTAATCTTTCTCTGGTGAATGGTTCAAACCTACCTGCTGAATATGCCATTGCCTCTGGTGATGTCAGTTTAATGCTCTCATGTCTCGGCGGTCTGGAATCAAAATTGCATTCCGGTAATCTGTCAGTTTTGGAGCAAGGTGAAATAGCCCTGGATATGATAGATATACTGGCAGTGCTCTCGAATGCCTTTGTTATCATCCTACCGTATTTGCTTGAAGGGGTACCTCCGGACCCGCTCATTCTGATTGATGACTTCTACAATGAAGCCGGGGAGGGTTACTTAATCCGTATTGAAGAAGACAAATTGATAGAATATGGGATTAATGCCAACCCATCATCTATGCAGCTCTTCTGGGGGGTACTGGGCCTGATAGCATATGAAACTGTAGTTAATGGCGTTGATTATAATTTCTTAAGTTTTGAACAAAAAATATTTTACGATGCAATGGTTCTTGAGGCTCAGCAAAAAGCGGCTGAAGGGAACAATTCAGATTATATACCTCTGCTCAATCAACTGCGAACAGTTTTTGGTGATTCGATATAACGTCGTGAATAAACACGGTAAATTATTTATCAGTA
>DEIH01000087.1:0-8615 GCA_002352375.1 Spirochaeta sp. UBA2779
TTGAAGTTTTCAAAGTGACAAAAACTTATAGCATCATTTACGTGCTGTTTCGGTTTTATCCAAATTAATTGCCCGTGCCGTAGCTTTTTTACATCTTGGCCTATTCTAAGCAACCTTTCTACACCACTGAAGCCTCTGCCCCATCAGCCGCATAGTACTGTGCAAAAAACGGGATTGGAACAGCTTCTGACTGATGCGGATATCAACTCTGGTGTTCCGTAAAAACCCTTCCGGATACCACGGGGCAATTACAGGGGTATCTGCAGCCCCACTGTTAAGGTGGCAATAATGCTGAATATTCCGATACTGACCAGCATATGTACCGACAGTGCTGTCGATGCAAAGCTTTGATCGTTCTCATTATCAACCAGAACAGGAAGTATATACGGACCCGGGAGAGAGAACAGAAGTATGATCGCCCACATCAGATGCCCCTCGATTGCAATCAGTTGGTTGAGTACAAGGAGTACAAGTACGCACAGTGTCCCCATCACAACAATACGTATACCGCTTATGATAAGTGCTTTCTTCAGGTTGTTCGCAGATAGATCAATACTGAATCCAACAACAAAGAGCATCACGAATGTGATAGGCGAGGCGAAAAGATCAAGAATCCCACCGAAGATTTCGCCGATGCCCTGTTGCATCAACATTACAAAAGCACCGCTGGCACCGGATATTATGCCAAGTACTATGGCAATAAATATCGGTGATGAGACCATGCTGGACAGAACAACTCTGGCACCGCCTTTTCCGCTGCGAGAGCGCAGAATTGCAGAATAGATAGTAAAAACAAAGATGTCACACCCCAGTGCGGCCTGGGCGACAAAATGCAATTTCTCGATACCGAAGAGCAGGCTGAATAACGCAAATCCGAGCATGCCGGCTTCCGTACATGTTATGAGAAATGGTAACATCTGCGGCAGTTCGGGAAACATTTTAAGCAGCATGAAACCCAGCAGAAATGCGGTACCGCATGCCAGAAATATGACTGCAACGCTGATGACCATATCGGTTGAATAATCTATTGAAGCAAATGCTCGAAATAGCGCAACAGGCAATGCAAAATTGACAACAAAGCTTTTGAGCCCTTCTATACCTGCGCCTGTGATTATTTTTTTATGTTTACTGAAATTGCCGAAGAATAATGCCAGAAATACAGGAATTATAATTTTGAGGACGGTGTTGAATTGCTCCATATGTGGTCTCCTGATTAATGCTATGCGATACAGCAGCTGGATCTCGGTATATAGTGCCATTTACTTCCCGGGGAGATCAAATAGCATCTATGTCTTAAATGAACGACCTAAGGATAAAATGACCATGGAAAGTGCGTGGTGTAGTTTTTCTACATCTAAACAATCTCCAGTTAAGGTGCGTACCTTTCCGATATTGACGCCTTCTGGTTTTTATGCGGGTTAACTATTGGGCCTGGAATGCGGAAACGTTTCTACATTCGAGAGTCCTTTGGGCAACCTCTGGCACAGCTTTCTCAACTGGTTATATCTCCGGTAAAGCCGGGGCGATTCAGTGTAAAAAACATAGTCCGCCCTTAATCATTGTACTCCAAATATTGTAAGCAGCTCGTCAAGCTCAAGCTTCCCGGTTGAATCGATTGCCCAGTCGGCAGCCTTTGCAGCCTCACCGATTCCAATGGAAAAAATACCCGCTGCCCGGATTGCCTCAACTCCTGCTTCAGCATCTTCTACCCCGGCACATTGTTCAGGATATACATTCAATGCTTCCGCTGCAGTTACAAATATCTCAGGATCTGGCTTTCCTTTTACTACAGTTGCAGCATCCATAATTACATCAAAATCCCCGGCAATACCAAGCTTTTCTATCACCTCCGGAGCATTCCGGCTTGCAGATGCCAGTGCTGTCTTGATTTTGTGCTCTTTAAGAGATGACATAAAGTTTTTTATACCGGGCAGAATATTATCAGGACCAATACTCTTAAGCATCTGCTTATAATATCTATTCTTCCGCTCACCCTGCTTGAATCGAACTTTATCGGAAAGAACGACGCCTGAGTTTTTAAGAATAATATCGAGTGACTCAAGCCTGCCGATTCCTCGCAGCTGTTCATTAATTTCTCTTGAAAAAGTATAGTCCTCTTCATCCGAAAGCTTTTCCCATGCCTGGTAATGATACTCAGATGTATCTGTAATCACACCATCAAGGTCAAAAATAACCGCCTTGAGCTGCGGTTTCATGCTTATCTTTACTGGGGCATTGGAACGAATTGTATGTACGGATCCCATATGGCATATTTTAAGAATTTGACCTTCAATCAGTGTATAAACTGCCTTTTCGTGATCAATTCTGACGGAAAGATTATTCCCCCTGTACTTCAGTTTAAAACTCATGCTGTTCCAGGCAGAGGGAAGTCTGGGGCAGAATGAGAGCTCATTTCCATAATCTCTTAAACCGGCAAAACCGTAGATTATAGAAAGCCATGTTCCGCTCATTGCTGCGATATGTATTCCGTCACAGACATTGGAATTAATATCATCCAGATCCATCCGGGCGGTTTTCATAAAATATTCATAAGCTTCATCAACACGCCCGAGTTCTGCGGCCATAATGCTCTGAATGCAGGGGGCAAGCGACGAATCGCCGGTTGTGATAGGGTTATAATAATTATAATCGCGCATTTTTTCGATGCGGGTAAATTTTTCATTCTGAAGAAAGACTGCAAGGACAAGATCAGGTTGTTTGAGTATCTGATATCGATATATTACAAGTGGATGAAGATTTAGCAGAAGAGGGTGATTGTTCAGCTTAGGATCTAAGAAATTCCAAGATTCTTTCTGCAGAAAGGAATCATCCTGAGCATGAACATTAAGATCTTTATCATACGGCAGGTACATTGCTTCAGCCGCCTTATTCCATAACTCCGGTTCATTATCTGATAACGAGGTTTTTTTAGAAATACGGAAGTAATCAGACGGTGATGAAGTTTTAATATCTTTGATCATAGCTGCGGCATACTGAAGGTTGCTTTTAGCCATAATATTCGTAAAATAATTATTATTCACGATTGCAGTATATTCATCAGGTCCTGTAACACAATTTATCCGAAAACTTCCGTTAGGTTCCTGGAAAAATCCGAGGGACATCCATAGGCGGGCGGTTTCAATCAGTATCTCAAGTCCGTACTTTTTAATAAACGAACCATCACCGCTGATTGAATGATATTTTTTAATTCCGTATGCGATATCGGCATTTATATGATACTGCGCTGTTCCGGCAGGAAAATAAGCCGAAGCTTCTTCACCGTTGATCGTCCGCCATGGAAACAGGGCACCATCTTCACTCATTATCTTTGCCCGGGCTCGAGCCTTATCGAGAATATTATATCTGTATTCAAGTAGTTTCGCGGCAGTTTCAGGTACTGTGTAAGAAAAAAATGGTATCACATATATCTCAGTGTCCCAGAAATAATGCCCTTCATAGCCTTCCCCGCTAAGCCCTTTAGCCGCAATATTTCGTCTGCCGTCTCTGCCAGCAGACTGATAGATTGAAAAAAGGTTAAACCTGATACCTTGCTGAAGCTTATCACCTTCAATCTCAACATCAGCAGCTTCCCAGAAACGGCCGACCTCTTGAACGTGTTCATTCAGCAGCAGCCTGGTGCCAGCCTTTTCTGCACGGTTTATTTCGGTAACTGCTTTTTCGATTAAATCAGATTGATTTTCTTCGATAGAGCTGAAATAACAGATATACTTATCAAGAGTGAAGGTTTCATTCTTTTTTGAGACAGGTCTTCCTTCATAATAAAAATCAATCTGTTCTTCTGAAGTCACTGAATCAAGCGCCCGTAATTCCGCACAGTGAGAATTCGACACAACCTCAGAAAACAATAATCCGCTATTAACTGTTTTCTGCAGAACCACAGCTCGATTGGGCTCAATTTTCTTCTCAAGACACTCCAGCGGAGAATGTTTGAATCCGGCTCCGGTTCGCGGATCGTCTTTATTACTGTCGTGGCTGGCGGCGGCAGTACCACAAGTTGAGATTATCTGCAGCCTTTCTACTCCCTTAAGTCCCGAAATCCGACAGCTTATTAATGCGATATGCTGCCGTGCCATGGATACACAGCGTGTTATTTCCAGCCTCATCCGTCTTCCGCCGGGCGATTCCCAGAGTATGTCGCGGTAAAGAAGTCCCTCTTTAAGTGAGAGCTGACGTTTATATTCCACCAGGCGGCCCGTTGCGGGGCTGAATTCCTCACCGTCGATGAGGATTCTTATTCCCGTAGCATCCGGCAGATTAAGCATTGCCTGTTTCTTATCCGGGAAACCGTATGCTTTTTCACCATAAACCTGCGGCCCGCTTTCAAAAAAACCATTAATAAAGGTTCCTTTTCTGGAAGCTCCATGTTCCTGATCAATTTCTTCAAAGCCTCCGCGAATTCCGATATATCCATTTCCGAGGAAAAACAGTGTTGCATTCTTTTCAAGCTCCGACAACTTGTATTCGGTTTCGGTAACAGCCCAGACATCTGATGTAAAACTGCTTTTCTTTATCATTCTGTTCTCCTCTTATAATCAACATATTCAAAGACTCCAGGAAAAACTGGCAAATTCCGGTTAATAGATTTCACTATTTTAAAGTAGAAATATAACGCTAAGTTTATGCCGATATCGTTTTTTCACCAAGACTTAATCCTGGCGGGTGGCGCCATGATATTTCCCTCTACATGCCCTTGAACTGCAGAATAGAATCTCAAATCTTTCTCCTGTATGTTGTGCAAACCATTTCACCTAATACGGTCTTCACAGATGCAAGTTTGAACTCCAGATGTTTGGGCAGTGTTCCAAACAAGGGTACTCCATCTCCGAGAAGAACCGGTATCATTGTAATGGTCAATTGATCAATCAGATCCTTTCTGAAAAAACTCTGGATGGTTTTTCCACCGTCTATATAGAGCCTCCAATATCCTTTGTTGTTCAGCATTGTTGTAACTTCTTCAGGCTCTCCACAAACAACACTGACCTTGTCTTTCAATTCCCCGGGGATTACTTTCAATCTACGGCTGTAAACAAAAACAGGGATAGGATATGGCCAAGCAATGTTCATATCCGCTATGCTCTCAAATGTATTTCTTCCCATTAAGATAGCATCTATGCCATTGAGGAAATTATTAAATCCCGTATCAATATTTTCTGGATTTGGTACCATGTGAAGCCAATCCAATTTGTTATTCCTATCTGCAATAAAACCGTCGATGCTTGTAGCTATATATACAATGTTTGCCATTTCAACCTCCATATCATCGAGTAATAATCAATAATGCCATATTTTCTGCAGTTTTCAGTTAGAGTTTATTCATTATCTACGAAACAAGCGGTTCTTCACACTTTTTTCTTTCATTCTCTAGTAACCACTCAGTTTCCTGATAGCCATATTTTACAAATAATATGCCATAGAGGTTTTTAACATTGCAGATGGGGTCTGAGGAGCTTTAGAGACTTTTGTTTTCCAATTGCCGATACCATCAAAATGTTAATCGATAGAGTTGATGCTCAAGATGTACGATTCAAGAAACTTGAAGATTAAATCAACAAGAACAGTCGGAACAGCAGTAACCACCCTCAATAGGTTCTCCTTACTGTAAGAAATTTTGCTTAACTGAAGTGTTCTGATCAATTAGACCACATCTAAATTACGAGGTATTCTGAACTGATCTGGTGGTGTGATGACATTTCAAAAGTACGATCCAAACGAAAACGGTCGCGATTTCGTGTGTGGTGATATCCATGGCTGTTACTCAGATCTTGAAGATGGAATGAGAAAGATTAACTTTAATACTGAAACGGACAGAATGTTCTGTGTGGGAGACCTCACTGACAGAGGACCGGAATCCAGCCGGGCAATCCATTTCCTGAAAACCGATTGGTTCTTCTCGGTGACAGGGAACCATGAAGACATGATTCTTCAGTGCTACAGGGATAAAGAGGCTCCAGTTTATTGGCATAATCAGAATGGAGGGAAATGGATTCAAAATCAGTCAGCAGAATGGATTGAAGAATATATTTCCTTAATTCAGCAGCTGCCCCTGGTAATCCAGGTAGGCCGATATGGTATCGTGCATTCAGTTGTACCGAAAGGTATTAATTGGGATAATTTTGTGCAGAATGCCGAGCGGTACAGAGACTTAATTCTGTGGCGGCGTTACAGGAGTTACAACGAAATTATTGAAGGAATTAAAATAGTTTTTACCGGGCACACAATCAACAGAAATCCGGTGCAGCTTGGATCTGTATTGGATATCGATACCGGAGCATTTTTGAAATATTGGAATGGCTATGACGGGAGATTAACAATCGTCGAGTTGGATTACTCATAGCAGATAAAGAACTCATCTGTATAATGCGTGTGAAGTGCCGCAAAGCGGAACTTACATACTAAAGATAAAACCGCCAGCTGCTCACCGGCGGCTTTATCTTTAGTAATCAATCAGGTCTGTCTCCAATCATCATATGACTGAGAACGGGGCTCCGAGCCGCTCGAACCTCATCAACCCGGCGTACTGCCGTACTTTGAGGCATCTGGTGCAGGGCTTCGGGGTTCGTGTCCGCAAGCTCCCTTAATTCCTTCATCACATCCACAAAGTGGTCTAAAGAGTCTTTGGTTTCGGTTTCTGTAGGCTCAATCATCATGCATTCATGAACGATGAGGGGGAAGTACACCGTTGGCGGGTGTATCCCGTTCTCCACCAGACCCTTGGCGATGTCCATGGCAGCAATACCTGTTGTGTCCTTGAGTGTCTTTGCTGAAAGAACGAACTCATGTTTGCAGGGACCGGGGTAGGGTGCATGATACACATCTTTCAGAGATGCCAGCAGATAGTTGGCGTTAAGTACCGCCAGATCCGAGGCCCTTTTCAATCCGTTTCCGCCCATGGAAAGCATGTAGGTGAATGCTCTAACCAGAACCCCGGTGTTTCCATACCAGCCGGAAACCTTGCCGATGCTCTGGGGGCGGTCCCAGTCCCTCTTCCATCTATCTCCCGCTCTCACCATTACAGGAACCGGGAGGAAGGGAAGCAGATTTTCTTTAACAAGCACCGGACCTGCACCCGGGCCGCCGCCGCCATGGGGAGTACTGAAGGTTTTATGCAGGTTGATATGGACCACATCAAAACCCATGTCTCCCGGGCGGGTTCGCCCCATAACGGCGTTCAGGTTGGCTCCGTCGTAGTAGAGCAGTCCACCGGCGCCATGAATCTTGTCTGCCACTTCCTGGATACTGGTTTCAAAGAGACCCAGAGTACTGGGATTGGTGAGCATGATGCCCGCCAGGGTGTCATCAAGATAGGGATCCAGGGCGGAAGGATCCAGCATTCCGTCAGATCCCGAAGGAATGGTTACTACATCGAAACCGGCCAGATGGGCACTTGCGGGGTTGGTTCCGTGAGAGCTGTCGGGAACCAGAAGGCGTGTACGTTTTTCTTCGCCCCGGGCTCTGAATGCGGCCCGGAAGAGTTTCATCCCGGTGAATTCCCCGTGGGCACCGGCCATGGGCTGCAGAGTTCCCCCGGCCATGCCGGTAATCTTGCATAAGCCATCGATAAGACGGCCGTTCATCTCAAGCACACCTTGAGAATCTTCATCCGGCTGAAGGGGGTGCAGGGCTGAAAACCCGTTTAAAGCTGCTGTATCTTCGTTGAGCTTGGGATTGTACTTCATGGTACAGGAACCTAGAGGATAGAACCCCAGATCCACACCGAAATTCCGCCCGGAGAGATTGGTAAAATGCCGCACTGTCTCGATTTCACTCAGTTCCGGCAGTGCAGCCTGTATTTTCCGGCGTAGTGAGCCTGGTACTGAAGCTTTTCCTGCAGGTATATCGGCATCGGGAAATCGGTAACCTGGTGCTCCGGGCCTGGTTCCTTCAAAAGCGGTTAACTGATCAGGTTCTATTTTCATCCAAGAGCCTCCCTGGTACATTCAATGTATCGTTCCAATTCCGCGGCAGTCCGTTTTTCAGTTACCGCAATGGTAAAGAGGTTTTCCGGTTGAGAAGAATCAAGATCGCTTGGGAAAAAGCCCGGAGCGATGCCGGCATTCTCAAAAGGAATCAGCCACTTTTCCCTGGAAACCGGAATCTTCACGGTGAACTCGTTGAATACCGCACCGCCGGTGTAGTCTTCCAGCTTCAATTCTTCGGTTAGACGTTTTCTGAGGGATGCTGCTGCGTCCAGATTTCTTTCGGATACTTCTGAAAAACCTCCCGGCCCGACTGCCACCATGTAAATGGTGTTGGCCAGGGCTGCAAGAGACTGGTTTGAGCATATATTGCTGGTGGCCCGCTCTCTTTTGATATGCTGTTCCCGAGCCTGAAGGGTAAGAACAAAGGCTCTTTTTCCATCAGCATCGGTGGTTTCACCGACAATGCGTCCGGGAAGCCGGCGCATCATACTTTTATCACATGCGATGTATCCAGCAGAGGGTCCGCCGAAGTAGGGTGGAAGGCCCAGTGGCTGGGTGTCGCCGATGGCGATATCCGCGCCCCATTCAGCAGGGGAGGTTAGAACACCCAGGGAGAGGGGATGAGCCGAGATGATCAGCTTGGCTCCGGCTTCATGGACAGCATCTCCCCAGCCG
>DEIH01000087.1:8650-9875 GCA_002352375.1 Spirochaeta sp. UBA2779
GCCACATTCTCACCGTCTTTTTCAAGGGCGGCTATAAGGGTTTTCAGTTCCACCCGTCCTGCTGTCTCATTGAGTTTCACAAGCTTAACATCCAGATCGCCGAAGTAAGTGCTGAGTACAGTCCATGTATGGGGGTGAATGGTCCCGGCTACAAGCATGATATGGGCCTTTCGTCTGGCATTGATTGCCATGGTACAGGCTTCCGATGCAGCGGTATGACCGTCATAGAGGGAAGCGTTGGATACAGGGAGACCGGTTATCTCTGCAATGGCAGACTGAAACTCAAATAAAACCTGGAGTATTCCTTGAGACATTTCAGGCTGGTAAGGGGTATAAGCTGTAACGAACTCTGAGCGTCCAGTCAGATGAGGAACAACCGAAGGGATGACATGGTCGTATTGCCCACCCCCGGTGAACAGCAGCTTTGTTTTGTTCATATCGGCCATTCGTCCCATTTCTGAGAACACATCAGCTTCAGCCAGAGAGTCGGGCATGTTCAGAGGTTTGGGAAATCGGATGGCTTCAGGAATATCGGAGAATAAATCTTCAATGGAGGATACGCCGATTTTCTTCAGCATAGCCTCTATTTCGGCTTCGGAATGCGGGAGGTATGGAATCATATGTTTATACCGTCAGTCCTGGGCTTCCAGAAATGCTTTGTATCCGGCGGCATCCATATAACCATCAAGCTCCGAGGGGTTGGACATGGCAATACTGTAGATATAAGTACCGTAGGCATCCTTATTTATGAGTTCCGGAGTATTTTCCAGATCGTCGTTGATATCTTTCACTGAGCCGGAAACCGGGGCATATACGGCCTCAGCCACTTTTACCGATTCAATATTGACAGCCTCATCACCTTTGGTTACAGCTAGATCGGCATCGGGCATTTCTACATAGACGATATCACCCAGGGCGTCCTGGGCGTAGTCGGTAATACCGATAACTGCTACATCACCTTCGACGCGGATCCATTCATGAGACTCTGTGTATTTCAGGTTTTCAGGTACGTTCATTGCATTACTCCTTGGTTTTAATATTTACCCCCGTTTATAAAACGGTGTTTTTACGATAACTGCAGACTTGCGTTTCCCGCGGATTTCCACTTCTACGCTGTCTCCGATTTTAACAGACCCTCTTTTAAGCAGGGCCAGGGCAATAAAACTCTCCCTGATGGGAGACCGCCCGCCGCTGGTTACTTTCCCCAGAGCTACAGATCCTTCAG
>DEIH01000087.1:9931-10584 GCA_002352375.1 Spirochaeta sp. UBA2779
GGCCATCACCTTCTTTCCGTTGAAATCCTCTTTGTTGAGTTTAACAAAGAACCCGATTCCCGCTTCCAGGGGGCTGATATCATCTTTGAGCTCATGACCATAAAGGGGAAGTCTGGCCTCCAGCCGGAGAACATCCCGGGCTCCAAGACCGCAGGGCTCAGCTCCGGCATCTTCCAGTACTTTCCACAGGGCCGATGCATCAGCGGCTGCACAGTAGAGTTCAAACCCGTCTTCCCCGGTGTAGCCGGTTCTTGAGAGCAGGACATCAATTCCCGCCACCTTAACCGTGCCTGCATGGGTGTAATATTTAACATCACCGGGGTTTAAATCCTTAACAAAAGGTGTGAGGAGTTTCACAGCCTCAGGACCCTGCAGGGCCAGCTGTGCCCATTCTGCAGAAACATTCACCGCCCTGGCATCAAAACCGAAGGCCTTCAGCTGCCCGGTTATCCAGTCAAAATCTTTATCGGTGTTCGAGGCGTTTACCACCAGAAGGTAATCATCCTTTCCCATTACATAGACAAGAAGATCGTCTACCGTTCCGCCGTTTTCCCGGCACATAGGGGAATACAGGCACTGTCCGATTTCCGCGCCTGCAATTCGGTTCGTAACCAGCCGGTCCAGAAAAGTCAGGGCCTCGGGGCCTTTTACTG
>DEIH01000087.1:10747-18480 GCA_002352375.1 Spirochaeta sp. UBA2779
AAATTACCTTCTCCCATAACGGAGCCTCCTGAATTGAATAGCTACAGTACATAAGGAACCAGATGACCGAAAGATTTATACACCACGAAGGTTTCAAAATCCTGGACATCGTCTACAGATGCCAGTTCTTCGGTAAAAAATTCCAAGAGGCCGAAGCCCTCTTTCAGCAGAATTTCAACCAGTAGATCGTAACGTCCGGTAACAACCCGCACGCTGATAACCCCTTTTAACCCGGCAATCCTCTTCCCTGCGCTGAGCAGGTCGGCGGATTTCACCTTCATCCCCACCATGGCGGTCTGGTGCCCTTCTATCATTTCCGGGTTTACCAGAGCTGTTACTTCCAGCACTCCGGAGTCAATGAGTTTCTTGTATCGGGCCCGGACGGTATTTTCAGTGATTCTCAGCTCTTCAGCCACTTCCCTGAAGGTTCTTCGGCCGTCTCTGAGCGCCTGGAACATGGGCACATTGGGGTCGTCTCCGCACATAAGTGCAGAATAGTCCTGATTGCGGAATAGGTCAATAAATATATTTATTTTGAGATATATCTAAAAATATACTTTATTAAATGACCCCTAACGCGCTTTCGGGATAATTAATAATACTGACAGCCATTACACCCTTGAATCTTGTTTTTATCTTCCATTAAAAATATTCTCAATCTTATTTCAGATGAATATTCCACTGAAGAAGATCCAGAGCCCCTAACGGCTGCTGCCGGAAACGGCAGAGACCGGCATAATCGATACCAACACTCCAGAATGCCGAGGGCTCCAGGGCCAGGGCATGTCCCAGGATGGTCCGGATCGGTCCGCCATGGGTGGCAATGAGAATTTTCTCTCCGGGATGGTTGTTGAGTATCTGGTTTAATGAGCTAATAACACGTTCTTGAAGTTCTTTGAGGGTTTCCCCTCCCGGAGGAGGTATCTCCCAGGGGTTATCCAGCCATGAATGCCAGAGATTGGGATCCCGCTGTTCAATTTCCTTCCAGCCCAGGCCTTCCCAGTCTCCGAAATCCATTTCTGAAAAATTCTCTGAAATAACTATTTCCAGCCCTGTTTTTACGGCTGTGGGTGTAATAGTTTTCAATGCTCTTTTCAAGGGACTGGAATACAGTCTTTCAGGCTTTTCCCGAACCAGAATCCGGGTAATTTCCTCGGCTTTTTTCCGGCCTGCAGGACTCAGTTCCGGATTACTCCCCCGGCCAATGTACAAACCGGCAGATTCCGGTTCGGCATGGCGCAGGAGAAGTATCTCATTCATGTTATCAGGCTCACGAGTCCCGGAGTGGACAGGTTAAAACGATAAAGAAGGAGAATCCCGAACAGGGCCAGCAGGTCGGCGGTTTCGATCAGGGCGCCGTAGATATCTCCAGTGAGCCCCCCCAGTTGCTTTGAGATTCGAGCTGCGCCGAATAGGATAAGAAGGGTTACCCCTGCGGTTATCACAATACCGGCAATACCGTAAAAGAACACGGCGATGAACAATGCCGAAACCAGCGCTGTAATTACAGCAGCAGGACTGGCTGAGCTGCGGTTTCTGTCTCCCATACCCCCGGGCCGGGCTGAGGGAAATACCTTCATCATCAAGGGGATTATACCACGGGAGAGGGCCGGGGCGAAAATAAGGGGAAAAAGGGACTGCATGAGTTTCAGGCTTTCTGAATTCATCATCAGTTCGGCGATTACCATAATCTGCAGAGCAACCATTACCAGTAGAGCCAGAGCACCGAAAGATCCAAGGCGGCTGTCTGACATAATGATCAGGCGTTTTTCCCGGTTCCGTCCGCCGCCCGCCCCGTCAGCCAGGTCGGCAAGGCCATCCATGTGCAGCCCCCCTGAAATAGCGATACGGACGGCAACAGTAACCACAGCAACTCCTGCCGGGGAGAAAATCCACCCGAATATCCATGCGGCAGCTGCGGTAATGATACCCAGGATGGCCCCGGCCCAGGGATAGACTGCCAGAACAATCGATGTTTTTTTCGGCGGACGGCCGGGAAAGGGAATGATGGATAGGAAGCGGAGAGCTTCAGCCAGGGCTCTCATGAGGGATCCTGCAATTTAACCAGTTCCTCTTCCAGGGTTCCCATACTGCTTAACAGAGCCGCACCGGCCTCAATCAGGGGGATTGCCATCGCGGCGCCGGTACCTTCTCCCAGTCGAAAGCCCAGATCCAGCAGGGGCTTAAGCTCCAGCTTCGCCGCCATGGCCCGATGCCCGGGTTCAGCCGAGAGATGGCTCAGTACCATTCTCTCTCTCACAATCGGGGCCATGGCAAAGGCGCACAACGCCCCGGCGCCGCTGATAAACCCGTCGATAAGCACCAGGGCACCCCCGGCTGCGGCTGCGAGCATGGCACCGCACATGGCGGCAATTTCCAAACCGCCGATTTTGGATATCACTCCGATGGGGTCGATGGAGTCCGGGTGGTGGAGTTTAATGGCTTCTTTGATTATTTTAATCTTTCTTTTAACACTGGCATCACCGACACCTGTACCGCCTCCTGTAACCGTTGCCGGATCCCGGCCGGTAAAAACCGCTGTTAGAGCGGCCGCCGAGGTGGTATTGCCGATACCCATCTCACCGATACCGACGATACTTGCTCCTGTTTCGGCTATGGCCTCCCCGGCGGTTTGTATCCCGGCGGCAACGGCTAAATAGGCCTCTTCCCGGGTCATGGCCTCTTCCACCCGGATGTTGCCGGTTCCCTTCCGAATCCTCCGTACAATCAATTTCGATGGTTCCTCATAGGGTGTGGCCAAACCTACGTCAATTACCTTTATCTCGGCCCCCGCCTTGCCGGCCAGAACGTTGATCCCAGCCTTTCCGGCACAGAAAGCTTTCACCATTACCGCGGATACGAAGGGGGGGGAAGCGCTCACCCCCTCGGCGGTTACCCCATGATCGCCGGCATAGATAAGGGAGAGTTTCGCATCTGTCTTCGGTCGTTCGGTTCCCTGTATTCCCGCCAGCTTTATACCCATCTCCTCCAGCCGTCCCAGTGAGCCCGGGGGTTTGAGCAGGGCATCCATCCGCTTTGAGGCGGCCTCCATAGTACTACCGTCCAGAGGCTTGATTGAATTGATGGTATCGTTAATCAGTTGTTCGGCTTGAGAAGAGGTCATTTATCAAATTCCCTTTAAAATCAGATTTTACGAGTATAATTTGAAGGACTCGGGGAATAATTTCAACACCGGAGTGTCCTGCAAAATGCTTTATCCCTATAATAGGGGGATGATCTCAAACTTTGAATCATCGTACATCCCTGTAGCCTGCAATCGCGATTGCGGCGCCACCTGCCCTTTAGCCTATTTCCCTGGATCCGGAGCTGTTGCCGGGATGCTTAAAGATAACCCGCTGAAAGGTGAGCGGATGCGCTCCTGCATTCGCGGGCTGAAGGCTCTTGATACGATTAACGCAGCTGATCGGCTGAAAAAACCTTTAATCCGCACCGGAAAGAGGGGTTCCGGGGAGTTCCGGGAAGCCTCCTGGAATGAGGCTCTGGATTTAACCGCGGAGAAATTGCAGGGGCTTAAAAACCGCTATGGTGATGAGGCTCTTCTGGGACTGGCAGGATCCGGGGCCTGCAGGAGTGCTCTGCATAACACCGGGAAGGTGGCCGGGAGATTCTTTAATCTTCTGGGAAACATCACCCGGACCCACGGCTACTACAGCAATACTGCTGCAAGTTATACCGCCGGTCTGGTGCTGGGAGGGCGTCACGGCTCGGATGCGGAAACTTTTCTTCAGAGTAAGCTGGTTATCCTCTGGGGAGCGGATGTTTTTACCACAAGGTTCGGGAATGAGCTGGAGTCGGTTCTCCTGGATTTGAAATACCGGGGTGTCCCCATGGTGGTTCTGGATCCTGTTAAAACCGGTACTGTTGACCGCCTGGGAGCCCGGTGGATTTCCCTGTATCCGGGGACCGATTCGGCGGTGATGGCGGCATTACTCTACGAGTTTATCCGCAGAGACAAGGTAGATAGGGACTTTCTTGAACGGTACAGCTCAGGCTGGGATGTGATAGAGAGTTACGTTCTCGGGGAGGGAGATGAGACCCCTAAAACGCCGGAATGGGCCTGCAGAATCAGCGGTATGAAGAGGGAGGATTTTGACTGGCTGGCAGATATTTATGGAAGGGTAACACCGGCGGCAATGCTTCCGGGACTTTCAATTCAAAGGGCTCTTGGCGGGGAGGAAGCCTACCGGTTTTCCATAGTTCTTCAGGCAGCCCGGGGTAATAGCGGTATCCCTGGAGGAAGTGCGGGGGCTCATGTCTGGGATGCAGCGCCCAAACCCCGATGCGGCAGTCTTTCTGCGCTGTATCGGCCGGATCAGCCTTCAATTCCGGTGAACATCTGGCCTGATGCGGTATTAGAAGGGCGAAGCGGGGGGTACCCATCGGATATTAAGGGAATTTACAACATCGGAACCAATTATCTTATACAGGGTAGCGATGTGATCAAGAACCGCCGGGCGCTGGAAGCTGTAGGCTTTCTGGTTACCCATGATTTTTTTCTCACTCCCACGGCCCGGTGGAGTGATGTGGTTTTTCCGGTTTCCCATTATCTGGAGCGGGATGACATTGTTTTTCCAGACAACAACTACCTTTACTATTCGGCACAGATACAGCAGCCTCCTGAGGGTGTTAAGGATGACTATGAGGTTTGCCGGCTCCTCTCAGAGAGAATGGGTTTTGAAGCTGATTTCACTCAGGACCGGAGTACCCGGGAATGGTTGGATTATTTTATGGAACATTCTGATATCGATAATAAAGAAGAGTTTCGGCGTACAGGAATCTTTGATGGCGGGGCGCACAACAGAGTAGGGCTGGAAGACTATATCTCAGATCCTGATCGGAATCCCCTGGAAACTGAAACAGGAAAAATTCACCTCTCTGCCGGTGATAACCCGGGGTTCCGGGATGACTTCTTCCTGCAGCAGGAAGAAGAAGCTCAGTTAGGCTTCCCGCTGAGGATGGTAACCCCCCATGCGAAATACCGGGTGAACTCCACAGGATCGAATCTTCCCTGGGTGATAAAGCGGGAAAAGGATGAGCTGAGTATGAACCCTCTTGACGGGGCCGCCAGGTTATTGACTGAGGGACAGTTTGTGCGGGTTGTCAGTCTGCAGGGGGATCTGAGATTAAAACTTCATTTGGATGATTGTGTTATGAGAGGGGTTGTGAGGGTCTTTAACGGCAGTTGGAATCTTGACTCAACGGTTAACAATGTTACCAGTACTGAGCCTACTACACCATCTTTGGGTTCCCGGACACACTCGGTGCAGGTAGAGGTTCTCCCGGCGGCAGAAATATAAAAACCGGATGAACCCCGGTTCAGGCTTCATCCGCATTGTGGTTAATTCTTGAGGTGAGTACATGATCCCGCCACGCCCCGTTCAGCTTGAGATACGATTGGGCATAGCCCTCACGGATAAAACCAAGTCTGTCCAGAAGGGCAGCACTTCGATAATTGTGAGGCTGGTAGTTTGCCATAATCCGGTGGAGCCCTATGGTTTCGAACATGAACTTTATTCCGGCTTCCAGTATTTCACTCATTAAGCCCTTTCCCTCGAATCGCCGGGATATTGAATACCCCAGGTGACAGGCCATAAAGGGCCCGAAGCTGATGTTGGTGAAATTACAGACTCCAAGGATTTCACTGTCCTGCAGATCCAGAGCGAACAGGCGGATATCTGTCTTCTCTTCAAAGGCCTTCAGATTTTCAGCTATCTGCTCATCCCAATATCCCGGGGTAAAAAACTCAGGCAGCCTCTCGGGTTCCCAGGGAGCCAGATGCTCTTTGTTTTCTTCATAATACCGGGCAGCCAGCACTGCCCTTTCCTGGCTGAGAAGCCTCAGGTGAGTTCTTTCAGTGTTGAGTTCCGGGAGTTTTTTCATTTGAGTTTCTGAGGGATTCCGGCGGTCATCAGATATACCCCGGATGCCTCGGCGGCGAACATCTGATGTGTGAGTCCGGCGATGTCCTGGAATATCCGGCCCAGAGGCCATGGGGATATAAGTCCGGCCTCCACATGGTTGGATACGATGAGTGTTTCTCTAACACCTTCAGCTGCTCCTTTTTCCCATTCAAGAACAGCCTGAAGAAGCCGTTGCCCTTCCTTCTCTCCCAGGGCCAGGGCCTTTTCCCGATTTGGCTCGTCTCCAAAGGGTGAGAGAATATTGGTGAGCCACAGGGTGATGCAGTCGAAAAGCACGGTGTTCGGGTATAAACCCGCAGGGACGGCAGAGGTTTGTTCCAAAAAATATCCCGCGGGATTATCAGCCTCTTCAACGGTTAACCAGGAGGAGGGGCGGTCGGCCTGATGACGGCGTATGCGGTCTTTCATTTCATCATCTCCGGCCCGGGCGGTGGCCAGATAGGTAATGGGGCCGATGTTTTCCCGGCGGGAGGCCAGAGTGGAGGCCCAGGAGCTTTTACCGCTTTTCACACCGCCGATAATAAGTATCATTTTAAAGGTTCCTTTTAATATTTTTCAGCAAGACATCAATATCCGGGAGAGAACGGGTTCCGATGCGTATGAAGCCTTCAAGGCCGAAGGAGGCACAATCCCGAATCAGAATGAGTTCTTTCCAGAGTTCCCGGCTGAGCTTTTTTACCCCGGCATCGTCACCGCTTTTATCCCCGATTTTAACCATGAGAAAATTTCCTGCACTGGGAAAAACTGTGAGTCCCAGGGCTCGAAGTCTATCGGTCATCAGCACGGTATTTTCTCTGGTTTCCCTCCAGCTTTCTTTAAAATAATCCAGATTATCCATACAGGCAGCTCCGGCATCCTGAGCCGGGGCACTCACACTCCAGTCGGGCTGCCTGCGGAGAATGGTCTCTATAACCGGAGCTTCGCCTTGTATCCAACCCAGACGAAGACCGGGGATGCAGAAATCTTTAGTCATGGAGTGCAGTGTGATAACAAACGGAAGGGATAATTCGGGGAGTAATCCCGGAGGGGCAAAGCAGTGATAGGCTTTATCAAGAACCATGAGGCAACCTGTTTCCACACAGGCGGTTGAAAGTTCCAGCAGCTGTTTTTTCTCCAGCCAGGAACCGGTGGGGTTATTCGGGCTGCAGATCCAGAAGACCTTCGGTTGCTCTTCTCTGATAATTCGACTGAGTTCCCTGTTGTCGGGTTTGAAGTTTTTCTCTACCTTGGCCCTGTATTCGATAACCCGGGCACCGGAAACTTCCGAGGCGTCCCGGTATTCACTGTATGTGGGGCCGGCAATCAGTGTGGTATCTCCAGTTTTAAGAAAGGCGGCGGCAATCAGAAATATGGCCTGAGATGTTCCGTTTACCACCATCAATTCTTCCGGAGGATGGCCGTACTCCCGGGAAAGCTTCTCTATAAGGTTACGGCTTCGGCTGTCGGGATAGCGGTAGATGGCAGAATCCTGAATTACTCTCTTAATAGATGGAGGAAGGGATACCGGATTGATACTGACACTGAAGTCCATCACATCATCGGGATTGATGCCCGCTTCTTTCATGGCCCATGGATTGATTCCGCCGTGGCTGCTGCTCATGGCAACTATGATAACTCTATTACAGTGAGAGAGGGAATTCAGATTGCCTTCAAAATGGAACTCTTCAATATCGTCCCTTCCTGGAAAAGATTGGTAAACGGGACATTTCGGGGTGCCATGGGGGAGCTGATAAAGACTAGACTGCGGTTGTGAATGAAAAAAAGAACAATGAAATAAAAATTGGTGTGGCA
>DEIH01000087.1:18560-32290 GCA_002352375.1 Spirochaeta sp. UBA2779
CCGGTGGAACTTCTTGCCTGGAGGGTGGCCGGAGCGGGAATAGTCGCCTGGCTTATCGTTCTTCTCAGAAAACGGCCACTGAGCCGCAGTAATATAAATAGTAAGGTTGCAGGTTATCTATTAATGGCTGCGGTACTCATCAGCTGTAACTGGGGTCTCTATTTATGGGCTGTATCCTCAGGGAGAATTGTTGAAGCCAGCCTGGGATACTACATCAACCCGTTGATTAACGTTCTCCTCGGTGTGATTTTCTTTTCTGAACGGATGGGGCGTATCCGTTATATTGCTATTTTTCTTGCCTCTGCCGCTGTTATTTTGATGACCCTGGAAAGCGGCGTATTTCCCTGGCTGAGTCTGGTTCTGGCGTTCTCCTTCGGGTTCTATGGCCTTGCTGTGAAGCATCTTTCTTCAGAAATTGACAGTATTGAGGTTCTGGCCTGGGAAACACTGCTGTTGAGTCCTATTGCTATTGTGTATCTTGTATTCAGGGGAGTTGGAGGTTTACTTCATTTTACCGGATTCGGCACAGTAGTAACGCTGCTGCTGGTTCTTGCCGGATTGGTAACACTTTTACCTCTATGGCTGTTCGGAGTCGGGGCAAAACGTATAACCTTGAGTACTTTGGGCTTTCTTCAGTATCTGGCCCCCACCATCATGCTTCTTCTTGGGGTTTTCGTTTATGGGGAACACTTCGGATTATTCCGGGGAATCGCATTTTTCCTGGTTGCAGCGGCTCTGGTATTGTATTCAACAACGCTTGTAAATCACTCCCATTCTTGACACTTTGACGGCACAGTGGTTATCTAAGACGATGAGTTTGTAAATAGCTGTATAGAGAGGTAATCGGTTATGAGTGAAAAAATATGGTCGGGAAGACAGAGCTCTGAATGGAGAAAGAATGTCGGTCTGGCTGAAATGCTGAAAGGCGGAGTTATTATGGATGTGGTAACTCCCGAGCAGGCTGTAATTGCCGCAGAAGCCGGTGCTTCAGCTGTTATGGCTCTGGAAAGAGTACCTGCAGATATTCGAGCCGATGGCGGGGTTTCCCGTATGTCGGACCCAAAGATGATTAAGGGTATACAGGAAGCTGTCAGTATTCCGGTAATGGCGAAATGCCGTATCGGTCATTTTATGGAAGCTCGAATCCTCGAAGCTCTGGGTGTTGATTTTATTGATGAAAGTGAGGTTCTCACGCCGGCGGACGATCAGTATCATGTGGATAAAACCTCCTTCAAAGTTCCTTTTGTCTGCGGCTGCCGAAATCTCGGCGAGGCTCTGCGGCGTATCGGCGAAGGTGCTGTTATGATTCGAACCAAGGGTGAGGCCGGTACCGGAGATGTTATCGAAGCGGTACGGCATATGCGTACCCTGATGGATGAGATTCATGTACTTACCGTAATGCCTAAAGATCAGCTGATGAGCGCCGCCCGGGATATGGGTGCCCCATACGATCTTGTTGAAGAAGTGGCCAGAATCGGCCGACTGCCGGTCCCCAATTTTTCTGCCGGTGGTGTGGCCACTCCTGCAGATGCGGCTCTGATGATGCATCTGGGAGCCGAATCCGTGTTTGTCGGGTCGGGTATCTTTAAATCCGGAGACCCCGCTCGAAGGGCCAAGGCCATTGTTGAAGCAGTTACCAACTACAAAGATCCGGCAAAGCTGGCAGAGATATCTGAAGACCTGGGTGAGCCCATGGTTGGTATTAACTGTGATGATTTAAGCGAAAAGGAACGGCTGGCTTCCCGGGGCTGGTAAAAATTAGTGCCGGACAGAAAAACTATCGGCGTCCTGGCCCTACAGGGCGCCTTTGCCCGTCATATAGACGTTGTTAAATCTCTGGGTGTATCGACTGTTGAGCTGCGGGATCCTGATGATCTTCCGGGTATTAACGCTTTGATTATCCCCGGCGGTGAGAGTACCGCAATGAGTAAGATGCTGGTAAGATGGGGACTGATTGAACCACTGCAGAAACTGATTAAAGGCGGCCTCCCGGTGTTCGGTACCTGTGCCGGACTTATCCTTCTTGCCGATCGGTTGAAGGACTGGGATGCTCTTCCACGTCTCGGGGGGCTTAACATTACAGTTGCCAGGAATGCCTATGGCCGTCAGCTCGACAGCTTTGAAGCTTCTTTGAATATCACTATTCCAGGTTCTCCCGAGTTCTCAGAATCAGCTATGGAGGGGGTTTTTATTCGAGCTCCCCGTATTCCTGCAGATAGTGTGGGCAGTGGCGTTGAGGTTCTCTGTTCTTATGATGGCTTTCCGGTTCTTGTGAGGCAGGAGAATATCCTCGGAGCGGCTTTTCACCCGGAACTCACCGGGGACAACCGGCTTCATGAGTGGTTTTTAAGGGAAATAATCAACCCGTAGTAACAGCATATATTACTTGGAAGAGGCATTTATGTAATTTTTCTGGAAATAAATTTACATAATTGTTGTAAGTCAGGGTATAATCCCCTCTGATTGTCAGGAAATCGTGTTATAAATACATGAAGAACTGATCTATTTGTAGGTATTTAAAAATCGGTTTTTTTATATTAATCACTTTTCTGGAGGAATTACAGAATGTCAGAAGCAGCGAAACCCACCGAACATTCGGGCTGGGTTGTTTATCCAATCGGAAGCAAACCCCCCTGGGGTCTGTCAATTTTACTGGGGCTTCAGCAGTACCTTACCATGTTCGGTTCAACGGTACTTATCCCCTTCATTGTCGGTGGTGCCATGGGCATGCCGACCGAGGAGCTTGCTCTTCTTATTTCAACCATGTTCTTTGTCTCAGGTATCACGACTCTGATTCAGCAGTCCAAGATTGGAAACAGGCTGCCTATTATTCAGGGTGGAACTTTCTCCTTCCTGGGACCCATGTTCGCCATCGTCGGTATGGTAGCCGCTCAGGAAATGGGTTGGCAGGTGATGATTCAGCAGGTATCCGCGGCAGTTATGTTCGCATCCCTGTTTGAAATTATTCTTGGTTACACCGGTCTGATCGGTAAAATCAAAAAGTACGCCAGTCCCGTTGTTATCGGTCCCACCATTGCTATGATCGGTTTAGCCCTTTTCGGTATCGGTGTTCCCTGGATGGCCGGTAACTGGGTTGTTTCCGGTGTTACTCTGCTGGCACTGATTATTTATTCTCAGGTATTCAGCCGCAAGAGCAGAGTTTTCATGCTCTTCCCCGTTCTCCTTGCTGTTCTTACCGGTTGGGCCGTTGCCGCTATCGGAACTGCTGCCGGATGGATTCCAGAAGGCAATGCCGGGAATGTCAGTGGTCAGGCCAATCTGATCGCAGCTGCCCCGTGGATGAGCTTCCGTCCCATGCTTCCCTTCAAATGGGGATTCCCTCAGCTTAACAGCATCACTGTAGCCGGTTCTTTCGGTATGCTGGCCGGATTCCTGGCTTCCATGATTGAATCTGTGGGTGACTACTACTCCTGTGCACGTATCTCCGAAGCTCCAGTTCCCACTGCTAAAATGATCTCCAAGGGTCTTGGTGCTGAGGGAGTCGGATGTCTGATTGCCAGTGTTTTTCAGACAGGAAACGGAACCACCAGTTACTCCGAGAATATCGGAGCCATCGGTCTCACCCGTGTAGCAAGCCGCCGTGTAATTATTACCGGATCCTTTGTTATGCTGGTTCTTCCCATTTTCGGTAAGTTTGGAGCCACTCTGGCAACCCTGCCTCAGCCTGTTGTCGGTTCCATGTTTGTGGGTATGTTCGGTCTTATCGCTGCCGTCGGTTTATCAAACCTTCAGTTTGTCAACATGAACAACTCCCGGAACCTCTTTATTATCGGTTTGTCCTTCTTTGCCGGTCTTTCTGTACCCGCTCAGTTCGGTGCCAATCCTCTTGACTGGTCGAGTTTCGGACAGTTCTGGGCCGTTATCGGAAATATTCTTCAGGCTATTTTTGCCAGCGGCATGGCTGTAACAGCTATTGTCGGACTTATTCTGGACAACACGATTCCCGGTGCAACCACCAAAGAACGCGGTCTGGATCAGTGGGCATCTGAAGCTACAGAAGAAGCCTGGGTAACAGCTGAAGCTGAATGGGCCAAGCTTTAATCCTTATCTAGTACTTTAATCCGGACGGAATACTTGTTGTTCCGTCCTTCTGGTACGGCCGGGTTCGACTCCCGGCCGTTCCAAATTCAAGGAGATTTACAATGCGCAGAAAAATCATTGTGATATCGATGATTATCCTGTTAATTGCCCTGTTTTATATGATATTCAATATGGGGAGTGAGACAGGACTGCAGAGGTTCTTTATTTCAGATCCCTCAAAGGATATCTGGCTGCTCCTGGCAATCGGATTGGGGGTATTCTCACTGAATCTCCTGATGATGCGTGATGCTGAGGAACAGAAGAACAAGAATGATAAACGTTAATGTTGTCGTCAAAATTGTTCTAGCTGCCGTTCTGGTTGGCGGTCTTATCAGCTATTTTGCCCTGAAACGCCATATGGCACTTCGCCGGGTGAAAGCCTACACCGGCGGTAAGGTGCCGGAAACGATGGATTTCGGTGTGATATTTTATGGTTTTTCCTCTGATGAAGGCCGCCTGAAACCTCGGAAAGGGGTTATCCTCGCTACCTCTGATGCCCTGGTTTTCATCTGCGCGGAATTACAACCGGAAATAGTTGAAATTCCCTGGAAACATCTGGCCGGCTGGCTGCCTTTAGGTGAGTTCCGCGGCAGGCCTTTGAACAACAAAATCCTGGTATTGAGAATTGACGGCGACATCGGGGTATCCAGGGATGCCGGCTTTGCACTTCCAAGACCTGAATTCTGGACAAGCCTGATGAATATAGCAATAAAATCAGGGAAAAAAGATTAAATTAGTTTATCACAGCCATTAAATGGCTGTTATACTGAAAGATGTCCTTGCGGAGTTTATTAGTTAATATCCGTTTGGTTTGAGAAAATTTGAGATAGTAAGGAGATTCTAAGGATGCGTAAAATTATTAAGGGCGGAACGATTATTACTGCTGGAGACACCATTAAAGCTGATGTATTAATCGAAGACAGTATTATTACTGCTATCGGAAATCTGGCCGGGGATGTCCGGAAAGATGATGAGGTTATCGATGCTTCGGGACTCCTGGTAATGCCCGGTGGAATAGACCCCCATACACACCTGGAAATGCCTTTTGGCGGTACTGTATCTTCAGATGACTTTTTTACCGGTCATCGGGCGGCGGCATTCGGCGGAACCACTACTCATATAGATTTTGCATTGCAGGCGAAAGGTGAGGGTCTTGTTGACGGTATTAATACCTGGAAATCCCGGGCTAAAGACAAAGCTGCCATAGACTACGGTTTTCACATAGCCGTTACCGATCCTACTGATGAAACAATTGCCGAGATTCCTTCTATAGCAGAAGAAGGGGTTACCAGCCTCAAAGTTTTCCTGGCTTATAAAAACGTGTTCCAGGTTGATGATACCGCTTTCCTGCGGATTCTTGAGAAGGCTGGCGGATCGGGAATGCTCACTATGGTGCATGCGGAAAACGGTGATGCCATTTCCCTGGCCACCGATCGTCTTCTGGCGGAAGGTAAGACTGAGATGAAGTACCACAATGTGGCTCATACAGCTATTATTGAAGCAGAAGCCACCAGCCGGGCTGTGGACTTTGTTGAGATAACAGGTTCTCCGCTTTATGTCGTACATGTGGCGACGGGTCAGGGGCTTCAGGCTATTCGCAGAGGCCGCCGAAAAGGGCTTCCCATCATGGCTGAAACCTGCTCTCAGTACCTCACCCTCACTGAAAAGGATATCGAAACCGGCGGATTTGAGGGAGCCAAGTATATTTGTTCACCACCCCCAAAAACGGCCTGGGATCAGAGTATTATTATGGAATGTATCGGGGATGGAACTATTCAGACTCTGGCTACCGATCACTGTCCGTTCTGGTTTGACGGAACCAAAGAGGGACGGACACCTGGTAAGGAACTGGGAAAGGATTCCTGGGCTAAAGTTCCCAACGGAGTACCGGGAATCGAAGACCGTTATGTGGTTCTTTGGCATCTTGGAGTTAACAGCGGTTTGATTACCCCTGAACGCTTTGTTGCTCTTACTTCAGCCAATGCAGCGAAAATTTTCGGTATGTATCCCAAGAAGGGAACCATCTCTGTAGGAGCAGATGCTGATATTGTTATTTTCGATCCTGAGAAAAAGCATACAATCAGTGCTGATACCCACCATATGAACGTGGATTACAACGTCTATGAGGGAATGGAAGTAACAGGCTGGCCTGTCCGGGTTCTTTCCCGGGGCCGCACTCTGGTGGATAACGGTGAATGGAAAGGAGAAGCCGGATATGGTGAGTTTATCTCCCGGAGTACCGGTGGAGCGGTTCTTTAAGTAACAGACAACTCCACTTGAAATTCAGGGGAGATTTAATAGAAGTATGAGGAAGCATTATGGGAACTAAGAACTGGAACGAGCAATTTGAGAATCTGCGCATCAACGGTGCCAGGCTTCAGAAAACGATTGAGATTTCTGCAAAGATTGGTGGAACTGAAAACAATGGTGTACAGCGCTGTTCAGCTACTGATGAAGATAAAGAAATGCGCGATATATTTGCCGGTTGGGTGAAAGACTGCGGCTGTGAGCTTACCATTGATGAAATGGGTAATATGTTCGCTGTACGTCCCGGTAAAAACAGAGATCTGGGTGCCGTTATGACAGGTTCTCATCTTGATACCCAACGCCCGGGTGGACGTTTTGATGGTATCCTCGGTGTTCTGGCCGGCCTGGAAGTGATGCGCAGCATCAACGATGCCGGAATACAGTTGGAACGGGATTTTATTCTGGTTAACTGGACGAATGAAGAGGGCGGCTGGTATCCTCCTGCCTGTATGGGCTCCGGTGTCTGGATGGGTAATATTACCAAAGAATGGGCTTATGACCGTAAAGACAGAGATGGTAAAACGTTATTCGGAGATGAGTTGGAACGTATCGGCTACAAGGGTGATTTTCCCTGCGATCATAAAAAATGGAATGTAGAAGCCGCCTATGAGCTCCATATTGAGCAGGGACCGGTTCTCTGGACAGAGAAGATACAGATTGGTGCTCCCAAGGGTATACTCTGCCTTCACTGGTATGACATCTGGCTTGAAGGAACTGCTAACCAGGTAGGTCCCACACCCATGAAAAACCGCAATGATGCTCTACTTGCCTTCAGCGAAATGAACGTAGTCGTTAATAAAGTGGCTCATCAGATGGGAGACATGGTAGCGACAGTTGGTGAGATTCAGAATTACCCCAACAGCCGGAACATCATTCCCAGTAAAGTTCATTTTACTGTGGATATCAGGAGCTGGGATGACGATCATGCTATTGAAGCCTGGCGTCTGATGAAGAAGGAATTTGAAATGATTGCCGAAAGACGCGGCTGTCCCATCAAGACCGAAGAGTTCTGGAAAGTGGAGCATGCTCCTTTCGACAAGGCTCTTTGGGACCGTGTTGTTGAATCCGCCGAAGAGCTGGGCTTCTCCAGCCGCAGAATGGTTTCCGGTGCAGGCCATGATATGAGCGAGGTGAACAAAGTTACCCGGGGTGCCATGATTTTCGTACCCAGTATCGACGGAAGAAGTCATGTTGAAGTTGAGGATACACCCTGGGAAGACTGCACCCGGGGCGGCGATGTTCTGCTGCGTTGCATACTGAAAACCGCCAGCGAAGTCTAACAGAATTAGTGCTGAAATGGGGGTGGGGGATTAATTCTTCACCCCTTTTTTAAGGAGTTTTAAAAATGCCAGTTGTTGATTTACCTCTGGAGGAACTTAAAACATACTCTGGAACCAACCCCCGGCCGGATGATTTTAATAAATACTGGGAGAAGGCTCTGGATGAGATGAAGTCGATAAATCCTGATATTGATATCAGGGAATCTGATTTCAAAGCCCCGGGGGTTCGGTGTTTCGATTACTTTTATACCGGTGTGGGAGAAGCCCGTATCCATGCCAGATATATTCGCCCTGAGGATTCTTTAACCGGAGAAATAGCACCGGCAGTCGTTTCCTTTCACGGCTACACCGGGAATGCCGGAAGCTGGATGTCTCATCTGGCCTGGGCCTCTGCGGGTTATCATGTCTGGGCCATGGACTGCCGGGGGCAGGGTGGATTGTCTGAAGATCCCGGCGGTGTAAGCGGAAATACTCAGCATGGACATATTATCAGAGGTTTATCCGATTTACCGGAGAAACTCTACTACAGGCAGGTTTTCCTTGATGCCGCACAGCTGGCAGGTCTTGCCATAGAAACAGAGGGAGTTGATCCGGAACGGGTTGGTGCCCGGGGCGGTTCCCAGGGCGGCGGACTTACCCTGGCCTGTGCCGCATTGGAGCCCCGGATTGCCTGCTTAACGCCTGTGTTTCCCTTTTTAACCGATTATCAGCGTGCCTGGGAGTTGGACCTGGCAAAAAGAGCTTATGTTGAGCTGGTTGAATGGTTCAGGCGTTTTGATCCTATGCATGAAAGGGACAATGAGGTTTTTACAAAACTGGGATATATTGATGTTCAGCATCTGGCTGAACGTATAAAAGGTAAAGTTTTAATGGCTTCAGGGCTGATGGATGAGGTGTGCCCTCCCTCCAGTCAGTTTGCAGCTTTTAACAAAATAACATCACCCAAAGCCCTGCGGATTTTTCCGGATTTCGGACATGAGACACTTCCGGGATTTGATGATATCGAGTTCTCCTTTTTCCAGGAATCCCTTGGATGAAATTCTGAATTGCAGAGGTTTTTATGCGATTTCCATTGTTTTTGCTGTTTCTTTTTACTTTGATATCACTTTTTGCAGAGGATAAAATTCCTGAGGTGAATTCTCTCTGGAACCAGGCCTATCAGGAAAACTGGAAAGCCGATTCTGTGGTAGATATACTCGCCTCTGCTCATAACGCCTATGTCCTGCTGGATCCCTTTGATAGCATCGAGGCTCGTGAAGCCATCCCTGCAATCAAGGCCCGGGGAAATATTGTCGGTGCTTATATCAGCGTTGGAACAGGCGAGGACTGGCGGGATGATTTTGATACCCTGGAAGCTTCCCTTGTAGAGAAATACTGGGGTGAATGGCCCGGAGAATATTTTATCGACCGGATTAGTAATGAAGTGTTGGCGGTTATGAGATTACGCATTGATAAAGCGGCAGCCTGGGGTGCTGATATCATTGAGTTTGACAATATGGACTGGGCTTTTGATGATGATGCAAGAAAAAAGTACGGTTTTCATGTCTCAATCGAAGAGAGCCTTGAATATGTAAATCAGCTTCAAAACTACGCTTCTACTCTGGGTCTTTTCTGTATGGCTAAAAATATGACTGAAGGTGTTGAGTCCTTTGCCGGAGTTACCTACGAATCAGGTCCATCCAACAGGGAGTGGTGGGAGTGTGAAGACTTGAAAACTTTTTTGGAAGAGGGGAAACTCTGTATGGTATTTCATTATAGGGAACGCCAGCCTGATAAAGCCCTTGCCGAATACAGGGAAATCTACGGTGATAAGCTGCTCGTTCTTGTAGAAACCCGAAATGATCGGGGTTATCATCACTGAAAATCGACAATCCAGCCGCCCTCGGACTTCTCTGCGGGTATTGAACCCAGATATCTTGTAATCTGGTAGGGAATCTGTAACTCCAGTGCTTTGAGTCTTTGAATATCGTAGTCGGATAATCCGAATTTGATTTCAGCACCGGGAGACAGACCATCGGAAACTCCAAGCACCCGGATGTCTTCTGAGGTCCAGTGAATGTAAATTGGTACAAATGCAGCGCTGAATACCCGGGCTTTCCCCTCTTTGTCCCTGTTGATTTCAAGATTGATCATGGCGGATCCGTCAACCCAGGCCCGCTCCCCTTCCTGAAATCTTTGTGACGAAATGAAATTACCTAAAGACCATGCGATAAAGACATCCCCGCGAATCTCGATGGGTTGAAAAACATGAGGGTGTGAACCGATGATGATATCCGCCCCGGCTTCAATGGCCAGTGCCGCAAGGTTTTTCTGATACTGATCCGGCTCATCGAAGTATTCCTGTCCCCAATGAATACTCAGGATAACCAGATCCGGTTTCCGGGCGGCCTCATTTCGTATCTCAGCAAGCATTTCCTGCAGGCGGCCGTCATTCCCCCGGGCGTTGAATACGTTAACGGGCTCCATATCCCGGGAGGAGATTAGCCCGTTTACTGAAGCTGTCCAGGCTATGATGCTGATACTGTAACCACCGACATTCCCTCTCCACGGGAGAGGGGATCCGGAAGCTGCAGTGCCGGTGGATTCAAGTCCGGCATCGGCCAACACCTCCAGAGTCCGGCTGACACCTTCCAGATTTGAGTCCATACAGTGGTTGTTGGCTGTGCCCAGAAGGTCGAACCCGGTATCAGCAAGTGCGGGAGCCAGCTCATCCGGAGTAGTAAATGTGGGGTAGGCCTGATATTCCCTGAATGCGTACTCCTCATCTGTAATCCATGCAGAATACGGTCCCCCGAAGGTGGTCTCCAGATTGCCGATCATAAGATCCGGTTTTTTGAGGTAGGGGGCGAACCATTCAAAGGCCGGGCTGAAATCGTAGCCCATGTCATTTCCCGACTCATCTTCACCCAGCCAGGCCCGGCGAAGCTGGGAGTTATGAACCATAATATCCCCGACGAAACCCAGGGTAATCGACGGGTCTGAAGGATCTCCGGCAAGGGGAAGAATGATACAGAGATTAAAGAATGCCGCAGTAAAAAAACGCAGACCGATTAACCGGAGGAAAGTCATCTCAGCAATCTCTTCATAGGGGAACCTATATAATTTCCAGATCGTCTGCATAAGGGAGTTCCTGGAACTTCACTGTCGGAAAACATGAGCATTAACCCGATACTGCAGTTTAAACTGTTATAGTCCATAACTGAATCTCCTACACCATAGTTATATCAGAACCGGCGCAGCTGTGTTGAAAAGATTTATTTTTCTGTAGATATTGACTCGGGCTGCCAGTATCAATAGAGTAATACTACTAAATAGGTAGTATTAACGGAGGACGGGTGTTTCGATTCAATAAAGACATGGAATATGCACTGATTTCACTGGTTGAAATGTCCCGGCAGAAAGAGTTTCAGCTGCTCTCTGCCAGAGAACTTTCCCAGCGCTATGCCATCCCTTTCAAATTGCTGGCACGTATACTTCAGAAACTCAGTACAGATGGTCTTATCAAGTCTGTAAAGGGTCCCATGGGAGGCTACCGGCTGAATGAACAGCCGGAAAATATCAGGGTTAGTAGAATCCTTATGGCAGTCAGAGGTGAGGAGAGAATAGCAGACTGTATGTCTCCCGGGGGGGATTGTGCCCAGGATAAAATCGGTTGCATCATCAAACCCTTAATTCAGGTATTTCAGGATAAATGGGTGAGTTTTGTGGAAAATACAACTTTGGATGAGTTTACAGGGAGTAATGGGAATGGCTGAAAATCGGGATGTGATAGACGCGCTATACAATGTTATCGATCCGGAACTGAATATGAATATTGTTGATCTGGGGCTGGTTTACAGAGCCGAAGTAATCGATGGGAACATTGCTGAGGTTGATTTTACCTTAACATATCCCGGCTGTCCTCTGGTTGATGTTCTCACATCGGATATTGAATCCAATGTGAGATCCCTGACTGATGTGGCGGATGTGAGAGTGCAGATTGTCTGGAATCCTCCCTGGGATCAGAACCGGATGAGCGAAAATGCCCGGCTGATGCTGGGATACCCAATTTAACAGGAGAAATGGAAAAATGAATTTGAAGATAGAAAATCTGAAAGCCGGCTTACCGGATAAAGAAATATTACAGGGAATTACTCTGGAAGTTCCCCCAGGAGAAATACATGCATTGATGGGTCCTAACGGCTCGGGCAAAAGTACCCTGGCCAATGTTCTGGCAGGACATCCCCAATATGAGGTTTCCGGCGGGAATATCTTTATGGGTGATATCAACCTTTCAGAGCTGGAAGCTTATGAACGGGCCCGTGCGGGTCTCTTTCTGGCGTTCCAGTACCCGGTGGAAGTTCCGGGTATTACCGTAGGCAAGTTTCTCAAGCGAGCGGTGGAACTTCGCCGTGGTGAAGAGGGACGTTTTAATGTTTCAGCCTATATCAAAGAATTGCGGACTGCGATGGACCACATGGGAATCGATCAGAAGTTTATCAACCGCTATCTGAATGAAGGTTTCTCCGGTGGTGAGAAGAAAAGAATGGAAGTGCTGCAGATGCTCATGCTGAAACCGGATTTTGCTGTTCTGGATGAGACGGACTCCGGACTGGACATTGATGCCCTTCAGATCGTAGCCAAAGGCATCAACACCCTGCGGGGTGAGGACTTTTCCGCCCTGGTGATAACCCATTACCAGCGAATTCTTGATTATGTGAAGCCCGACAAGGTTCACGTGATGGTAGAAGGACGGATTATTCTCTCAGGCGGTCCTGAAATTGTCGATGAACTTGAAGCTAAAGGCTATGACTGGGTGAAGGATAGTTTATGAGTGATAATCAGGCTCCAGTTTCCGGCCTTGCGGATTACAAATACGGATTTGCCTATCCGGACCAATCGGTATTCAAGCCCGGTAAGGGTTTAAGTGAAGAGGTTGTTCGGGCCATCAGCACCCAGAAGAGAGAACCTGAGTGGATGCTGGAGATTCGCCTTCGGGCTCTGCGGGCCTTCTATCGCAAACCGATGCCCAACTGGGGTGCCGGACTCGGCAATATAGACTTTGAGGATATCTATTACTATGCCAAACCTACAGAGTCAGTAGTGAAAAACTGGGAAGATCTCCCTGAAGATATTTTGAAAACCTACGACCGTCTGGGGCTCCCGGAGGCCGAAAAGAAATTCCTGGCTGGCGTGGGAGCTCAGTATGATTCGGAAGTGGTGTATCACTCCATACAGGAGGATCTGAAATCTCAGGGTGTACTTTTTCTTTCTCCGGAACAAGCCCTGGAGGAACATCCCGACATAGTACAAAAATACTTCGGTACAATCATTCCCTTTAACGACAACAAATTCGCTGCTTTAAATACGGCTGTCTGGTCCGGAGGGAGCTTCATTTACGTACCACCTAACATCAATGTGGAGATTCCGCTTCAGGCCTATTTTCGAATTAATTCGGAGAACTTTGGTCAGTTTGAACGAACCCTCATCATCGTTGATGAGAACAGTTTTGTTCATTATATCGAGGGCTGTACCGCGCCGGTTTATACCACCGATTCCCTGCACAGCGCCGTTGTTGAAATTGTGGCTGAAAAAGGGGCCAGGGTGAGATATTCAACCATACAGAACTGGTCTGGAGATATTTTCAATCTGGTAACCAAACGGGCTGTTGCAAAGGAAAATGCCACTGTGGAATGGGTGGACGGCAATATCGGCTCCAAGCGGACGATGAAGTATCCTGCCGTCTGGCTTATGGGAGAGGGTGCCCATGGGGAAGTTCTCTCCATTGCTTTCGGCGGCAAAGATCAGGAACAGGATACCGGAGGAAAAATTGTTCATAACGCCTCCAATACCAGCAGTATCATCACCAGCAAATCCATCAGCAAAGATGGGGGGACTGCAACATACCGGGGACTGATAAAAGTGGCCGAAGGTTTACATGATGTGAAAAGCCATGTGGTTTGTGATGCTCTGATACTGGATGAGAAATCAATCAGTAAAACATTTCCTTACATGGAAGTGGAATCAGACGATGTTTCGGTGGAACATGAAGCCAGAGTGAGC
>DEIH01000135.1 GCA_002352375.1 Spirochaeta sp. UBA2779
GCCGTTATTACCGATGTAAAGCGGTTGCCGTTTTCCTGCTGAAAGGTAATATTCTGACCAAGCCGGAGCTGTTTCGTGCTGGACATTCGGTTAGTGTCTGCAAAGATTCTGTCCACCCTCTGCTGAATACGGTATATTTCCAGTTTTCTCTGTTCAATAACCGATTCCTTCGCTTCCATGTGATTGATATCTCTCAGGGCTTTGCCCAGAGTTATCCGTAACTCCCTGGTGTTGGAGAGCAGATTGAATGGGCGGCGAACCTGGTAGGTTTTAATAAAGTTCTCAAGAAGGCGGGTTTGGTATTTTGACAAACCGATGGAAGTGGCTTCTCTGCGAAACTGGCGCCGGCTGAAATTTTTTCCTCCACGTCCTCTTGACTGTCCCGAGGAATTACGGCTGTAAATGGTTAAACCGATAACAGCTGCAGCTATGATGCCGCCGAGTATCGCCGTTGTTTTCCAGTCTGTCTTTGTTGAATAAAATGCGCTTTGGAGCAAAGGCATCTGTATCATAACCCGTTCCCCCCACTGAAGTTCATTCCGGACGGCAGTTCTATAAGCCGGGGTTTTATTTCGTATTCCAGCAGATCGCCTATGAGTACTGTATCACCTGCTTTCAGGGCTTCTTCAAGCTCTGAAAAGATCCTGTTCATATCGTTCATAATTTTTTCCACTGCATCACTGCCGTTCAGCCAGCTGAGAGACCTCATGAACATCTGCAGTATTTCAGTTAAATGGATAATGGTTCCCATAGCTGTTTTATCCTGTCCTGTCTGAAGCTGCACAGCAACATCATCCAGGTTCTCAGCGATTTCGGCGAGAGCTTTGGCGGCGGAACGTGCTTCTGATTCAGGGCTGTCTGTCTCTCTCCGCCGGCTTTCCAGAACGGCGGCCATTTGTACAGCTTCAGCAGCACTCACTCCATCGGTACTGGTAAATCCATTTTCAAAAGCTTTCTCGAGATGGGGGAGTATTGTCGGATGGGGGCCTTCGTTCAGCAGGTGAGGGAGGATGCCTTTGAGATCGCTGAATCCTTCATATAGCTCTTTCAGCGATTCCTCATCCCCGGTCTTAATAGCCGTTTCAAGAAGAATAAAGAAATCTCTCGCTGTTTCCAGCTGCCTGACACGTCCCTCACGAAGGCTGAGAGCTTCAATCGTAATGTTGTCGATTAATCCTATCGGGATACTTTTCCATTTCTTTTCGCCAAGGAGCAAAGATTCACGGTTTATTTCCAATCCGCTTATCAGTTTCCCTGATTCCTCAAGCCAGGAGCTTATACCCTTGAGTATATCTCCGGCGTTTTGTTCGTCTTCCAGTGTGTAGTTTATATTTTCGCCATTGATGCTTATGGTCATTCAGGCTCCTGTTAGTCACTGTTACTTTGCTGACGGTTGAAATTATCCAGTCCACGGGAACTGCTCTCCAACTGATTGAGAGTTGCTTCCATTGTACCATATTGTCGCTTTAAGTCAGCCTCATAATCTTCAAGATGTTTTTCATAGTCAGTTATATCGTCTTTTGTGCTATCAATTTGTCCATCGATCCTTGATATACGGTTGCTTACGAATCCTCCGGTCTGGGTATAGGGTGTCAGATACTGATCGATAGCCTGAGCCACTCCGCTGTTGATTATCAGATCGCCGGAAGTATCTTTTCCGAAAAGATCCTTAACGGCATCAATTTCCGACTCCATAAAACTATCCATTTTTTCTTCATCAATTTCCAGATAGCCTCTGAGTTTTGAAAAATTGAGGGTTCCACCGGAATTCCCCGATGAGGCATTTGTTGATACACCGATCTGGGCCAGGAGGGACAGATCAGCTCCGGCCCGGGTAGGGTAGGGGTTTGAAATAATTGTTTTCAGCCTGTTTTTCATCTGATTCAGTGAAATATCCCCGCGGAGACTTCCCAGCTGATCTTCCAGATTTTTACGTTCATCATCTGAGAGATATTCCAGTTCGTCGATTACCCCTGAATTATCGCTGGTAAGCACCAGAATCCTGGTTAACAACTGATTGTAATCATAGACGAACTTGATGATACCTTCTTTTGCTGTTTCAGTATCCGGTGTAATACTGAGATCCACAGGGTCGGGAGAAGCCCTCTTCAAGTTGATTGTCAAACCATCAACAAGATCGTCAATAGAGTTTGTCGGTCTTCTGGCTTCTATCCCCCGGAACTCAATAAGGGCGTCACCTGCGTTACCGATGGGATTTGCAGGTTCCAGATTTCCCTGCCTGTTTGGATCGAACAGGCGTATATCGGCAATTTCTATACTGCGATGAGTATTGCGGTTATCTAGAAGGATTGCAGTGATATCTGTTGGCAACTGGTCTGCATTCACCTGAACCAGTTTGAACCCTTCAGAAGAGCTGATAGGGGGCAGGCTGAAGATTCCGGTGCTGCCCTCGATATTGAGTACATTCCAGTCATCAACACGTTCTGGAGGAACCCAGGCGGTCCCGTCAGGAAGATCAATAGCATTGGAACTACCGGTAATTTCAATTTCCTGAAACCTGCCGGCGGGAACTTCCGGCCATAGAGGCCCCGGGGGTTGAGCCGGTGCCAATTGACCTTCATCATATTCAACTGTTCTGTAGCGATATTCCAGAACCATGCCCCCTTCGGGTATTGCTGTTTTATCAAAGGGCAATACCAGAGAGGACTGAGGTTTTACCAGCAGCACACCTTCTTTGAGATTGATACTTTCTACAGGAGCATCGGTTCCCGAAATTGTTTTAGGATTTTCAACTACGTTATTAAGAGAAATTGTTTCTTCACTGGATCGGGCTTCTCTCATCATTCCGGTTTGAAGTCCCAGTGTAATGGCTTCATCGTCAAAGGCAAGTCTGTTGGATGCACCGGTAGGTACGGCCTCTATCATGAGAACCTGTGTGTCAGGAGTATCTCTGACGGTAGTTGCTTTTATTAACCCTTCACCTTTGGTTGATAGCCGGTTGGCAAAATCATCAATGGTACCTCCGCGGTAACGCAGAGTTACTATTTCATCTCCGATATGAAAGGTGTAATTTCCGGATTCCACGCGGAAAGACCTGTCCAGAGAGGGTGTGAGAAATCGATCTGATGTAGCAACTTGTTTAACTGTAATGGAATACTC
>DEIH01000040.1 GCA_002352375.1 Spirochaeta sp. UBA2779
GCTTTTCATAAATCGCTGTGTCTTGGGGATTCTTTTTGTTTATATGGTAATTGATTAGAACTCAAGCATGTTTTACCGTTGAAGGGGTATATGGAGTTTTTTTATGAGAATAGATTACGAAATAAAACTTGGGTTCAAAGATGTAATGATTCGTCCCAAAAGGTCAACCTTAAAAAGTCGTAGCCAGGTAGACCTCCAAAGAACCTTCCGATTCAGAAATTCAAATTGCGAATGGACCGGAATTCCTGTAATGGCGGCAAATATGGATACCGTCGGAACTTTTTCAATGGCCGGGGTGCTCGGTGAACAGGGACTTGTAACTGCTGTTCATAAACACTATACCCCTGAACAGTGGAACACTTTTGTAGCTGCTGCGTCTCCTTCATTACTTGAGCATGTAATGGTTAGTATAGGCACAGGTGAATCGGACCGGGAAAAACTTCAGATTATCCTGAAGAATAATCCTGGACTGAAATATCTTTGCATTGATGTGGCAAATGGTTACTCTGAACATTTTACCGATTTTGTTAAACGTGTAAGGAATGATTGGCCTGATAAAGTTATAACTGCAGGAAACGTCGTTACGGGTGAAATGGTTGAAGAGTTGATTCTTTCGGGTGCAGATATTGTTAAAGTCGGGATAGGCCCTGGTTCTGTTTGCACAACAAGGGTGAAAACCGGTGTCGGATACCCTCAATTATCAGCTGTGATTGAATGTGCTGATGCAGCCCATGGCCTTGGGGGGCATATTATCAGTGATGGCGGCTGTTCAAGACCGGGTGATGTAGCCAAGGCGTTTGGAGCAGGTGCAGACTACGTAATGCTGGGCGGAATGCTGGCGGGGCATGAAGAGTGTGAAGGTGAACTAATAGAAGAAAATGGTGAGTCATTTATTCTTTTTTATGGAATGAGCTCTTCAACTGCCATGGATAAATACACAGGTGGTGTTGCAGAATACCGGGCTTCTGAAGGAAAATCAGTTAAAATCCATTACCGTGGAAGTGTCGAAGATACTCTTAAAGATATTCTCGGTGGTGTTCGGTCGGCCTGTACCTATGTAGGGGCAGCTAGGCTTAAAGAATTGAGCCGACGAACCACTTTTATAAGGGTTATGGAACAGGAAAATAATACCTATGGAAAAGAGTAATATTTACCCGGAATGAAGTGATTGGGTCTTTTTTACTCCTTAACGAAATCTCTGCTTTTCCTCGGCAAGCTTAAAGGCAAATAAGTTGGCATGAATCCTGCATATAGACAGTCAGGAGGTAAGCTATGAAACGCTTATTGATTATTTCTATATTGATTTTTTTCGGTGTAATGATTCTTCCAGCATCTGAGTTGTCACAAGATGAAATATCCGGCCTTCACTATATGCTAGAAGAAGAGAAATTGGCTGGAGATGTGTACAAAGCTCTTGATGATATCTGGAATCTGCGTATTTTTGAGAATATTTCTCAAGCTGAAGATCGGCATATGAGCTGGGTAAGAGATTTATCTGCAGACTACGGTTTAGTGTTTGATGAAATGCCCCAGGGCGAATTTTCTATTCCTGCACTTCAAAGCTTGTATGATGACTTATTGGAGAAAGGATCTCTAAGTATTAAAGATGCAATGGAGGTAGGTCGTCTGGTGGAAATTACCGATATAGAAGACCTCGACAGATTCCTTCAGGGAGACCTGCCGGATGATTATAGGGTTGTATTTGAAAACCTGAGAACAGGTTCGGAACATCATCTGGATGCTTTTAATCGGCAGTTGGGTCTGTAGAATCTCTTCAATTCAAGAGTTAACGCAGATTTGAAGGTTGAATCTGCGTTGACCTTTATAACATTGGGAAGTTAGACTTCCCAATGGATATTTCTGAACGCCGGATACTGGTTTTTACAAGTATAGGTCATTTTTTTACTCATTTTTCAATGCTGCTTTTTCCACCTCTGGCAACAACAATTGCCTTAGATCTGGGATTGGGACTGAATCAGGTTTTTTCTATCAGTTTCCTGATGTATCTACTTTATGGACTTGGAGCTGTACCATGGGGTTTCTTGTCAGATCAGTGGAATCCCCGGTTTGTTATGGCTATGGGGATTGTTCTTGCGGGTATCGGTCTGATAAGTGCTGGATTAGTGCATAATTCAGCTTTACTTCCACTTTCCCTTGCTTTTGTTGGGCTGGGTAATGCGGCTTACCACCCTTCAGGTTTGTCGCTACTTTCTAAAGGTTTGAGATCCCGCGGTAAAGGAATGGGGGTAAATGGTGTTTTTGGTAATGTCGGCATTGCTGCGGCACCATTAACAGCCGGATTACTTGGATGGTATACAGGTTGGCGTACTGCATTTGTTGTCTTTGGAGTGTTGGGAGTAATCGGTGGTGTTGTTATATTTGTAATTCCCTTTTCCGTATCCAGACTTAAAGACAGACAGCGGGGGCAGAGTGTTGGAGGATCTGAAGCAATAACTCTATTTCTTCTTCTCTGTCTGGCAGTTATCGGTTCTGGATTGATGTATCGAACCTTTACCCTTGTATTACCCAGCTGGTTGGAGCAGCGCCTGAGTGCCGAGTTTGGACGGATAAGTGAATATTTTTCATCAGCCCATCTGAATAACAGTCTGATAGCTGCTCTCGTTACCAGTTCTGCGATGGTTGTCGGTATGGCAGGTCAGCTTGTCGGCGGTAGGGTTGCGGATAAAATGGACTTAAGAAAGGCATATCTTTTATTCTTTTCTTTAGCTTTGCCGTTTTTAATAGCATCACGATTTGCCCCGGGATGGTTTGTGCTGCCTTTTTTGGGTTTCTTTGTTTTTTTTGCTCTGGGTATGCAGCCAATTGAGAATAGCCTGTATTCGATGCTTGTTCCCCCCCGTTGGAGATCTTCCGGGTTCGGTGTAAAATTCACCCTGACTTTCGGTGTGGGTTCTTTTGCGGTTTCCATTGTCTCCAGGATTGAACCGAAGATCGGCTTAGACGGAATATTGCTTTTAACCGCCGGATACCTGATGCTTACAGTATTCACAACGGGTTTGCTGCTTATTGTCAGCCGTAATACTATAATCAAACATACTTAAATGCCAATTATGGGAGTTAAGAACTTGGAAGAATTAAATATAAATGGCTACGAATCCCTTCAGCTCTATGCCCGACATTGGAGTCTGGAGTCTCCTAAAGCCGTTCTGCTGATTGTTCATGGCTTTGGTGAGCATTGCGGGCGCTATTCTGCTATGGCTGAGTACTTTAACTCCCGGGGAATTGCTGTTATCGGGTATGATCATAGGGGGCATGGACTTTCAGAGGGTAAGCGCGGCCTTCTTCTTTCCTGGAAGGAGTTTCGAGAGGATTTGAGAGCTGTTGATAATGAAGCTGTTCGTCTTTATCCCACTCTTCCGCTGTTTATTCTGGGGCATAGTCTCGGCGGTACAATGACTTTGGATTATATTCTCTCTGCTGATCATGAACCCCGGGGTGTCATAATCTCTGCTCCGGCATTAGGTACCCCGGGCATCTCTCCTCTTCTTATGGGTATTGCAAAAGTTCTTTCCGTTATTACCCCCCGCTTAACCCTCAGTACAGCTCTGGATAGTGATTCCATCAGCCGTGACCCTGAAGAATGCCGGAAATATAGAGAAGATCCACTTATACATGATAAGGCCGCAGTGAAGATGGCCTCCGAATTGAATTCAGTTCAGAAATCAATATTCAGCAGATCTGAAAATATGAATTGTCCCCTCCTTCTCTGCTATGGCAGTGAAGACCGGATTGCACCCCATGAACCTATCGAAGCTTTCTATAAGGGCTCCGGATCTGATGATAAAGAGATAAAAGTATTTGAAGGGGCATACCATGAGATACATAACGATACGATCAGGGGAGATGTATATACACTGTATGCCGATTGGATTTCAAACCGTATTTGAGCACGCCTTATAAGAAATAAATCTCAGAAAGAGGAATAGTGAATCATTTCTACCAAAAGGCTATTACCATTCTCCTAACTTTATCGTTCACGATTCCTCTTTTTGCTGATATTCCCGATCCCCTGCGAGTTGCATGTATTCCGAACCTATATCCGGTATCGTTTCTAAATGAAGAGGGAAAACCAGATGGTGCTTTCCCGCGGGTAATCGATGAAGTGGCCCGGCGTAACGATATTAATATTGAATGGTCTATAGGCAGCTGGGTTGAGAATCTGGAGAAGGTTAAAAAAGGTGATATTGATCTGATGATCGCTCTGGTTTTCACACAGGAGCGGGATATTTTTCTTGATTATGGGCATGAGTATGTTCTTTCCACATGGAGCCAGCTTTATCAGAGAAAAGATGGACTGATAGAGAGTATACTGGATACCGAAGGTAAGCGTATCGGAATGGTACAAGGCGACCAGAATGCCCGTGGTTTTGTCGATCTGGCCGAAAGTTTCAATATAAATTATCAGACTTATTTTTTTGATTCCTTCGATCAGATTTATAAGAACTTAAAAAACGGTGATATAGATGTTGGTGTATTTTATAATCTTTACAGCATATCCAATCCGGAAATGATTCCAACGAGTATTATTTATCAGCCGACTCATGCTTATTTTGCAATTCCCCAAGGGGCTGATAAACAGATTCTAGGACTCATTGATCGGAATCTGATTAATTGGAAAGAAGATAAAAGTTCGTTCTACTATAAAAAAGTTGTCAGTCTTCTAACTGAAGACCTCGTAGTCTTTATTCCGCGTTGGCTTAAAATCCTTATTCCCAGCCTGATTGTTTTGATTCTCTATATCCTTTTCTGGTCATGGCTTTTAAAACAACAGGTTCGCCAACGAACAGCAGCACTTCTGAATGCGCAGGAGGATTACAGAAGCACCTTTACTGAAGCGGATGTTGGAATCTTCCATGTAAACTCCGAAGGTAAGTTTCTCATGGTGAATCCGGGTTTCTGTATTAATCTGGGGTATACAGAACAGGCCTTGTTAAAGATGAATTTTGCCGATGTCATTTTTTCTGATGATGAAATGAAAGATGAAAACTATTTTAAAGATATTGTTGATAAAAGGCGCCATTCTTTCCGAACTGAATTGAGATATATCTCAAAAAATAATGAAATACTCTGGGGGCATCTTAATCTAACGGCTGTAAGGAGTTCAGATGGGGCACTTCGGTACCTGGTTGGTATTATTGAAGATATTACAGCCCGGAAAATTGCTGAAAATACGATTGATGATCTGCAAGAAAGATATCATGGAATATTTGAAAATTCATATCAGATGACAGCAATCTATGATGAGCAAGGGAGAACTCTTGATATCAATGAAACGATGAAAAAAGTTGTTAAAAATGATGTTTTATCACAAGGATTTGAGGGTTTAACACCTTCTGAGATTGAGATGTTCGGGGTTGTCGGATCGTTGCGTGTACAGGATATGGTAGATGAGTGTTTATCAACAGGACAAATAATCAGGCATGTAATCGGTTTCGATGAAACTTCCGGAGAATTTGCTGTAGAGGTTACTGTGAAACCGATTTTTGGTGATAACGGTAATATTCATTACTGCATCTCTGAGGCCCATGATATTTCAGATTTGTTAAAACTTACTGGTAGCCTGGAAAAACAGGTGGAAGAACGAACCAGGGATATAGTGAGTGCTCAGCATAAATTGATAGAAGCGGAAAAAATGGCATCTCTAGGGCGATTGGTTGCCGGTATTGCCCACGAAATCAATACACCTGTTGGTGTTGCAAAAACAGGTGTTTCTTTTCTTCAGGAACAGGTAAAAGAAACCTTGAAGAAGTTTATGGATGAAACTCTTTCCAAAGATGAATTCATTACAGTTTTAACATCACTTGTTGAACTCTCAGATATCCTTGAACTGAATCTGGATCGTGCGATTAAGCTTATCAGAGATTTTAAAATGACATCTGCAGATCAATCGAGTCATGAAATTCGTGTGGTTCCGGCTAAAAAATACATTGAAGCTATTATGCACAGCCTCCACCCACGGTTTAAACAAAGCCTCGTTACATGGTCTGTCAGTGCACCTGAAGAAGAGATGAGTCTTCATGTTGGAGTAATGAACCAGATACTGGTTAATTTAAGTATCAATGCACTCGTACATGCTTATCAGCCGGAGGATTCGGGCAGGATTCAAATAGAGTATTATTTGGAGAACGGTGAAAAAGTATTGGTGTTCAGTGATGATGGATGCGGTATACCGGAGGAGGTGAAGGATAGAATATTTGAACCTTTTTTTACAACCGGACGGGGAAACGGTAATACGGGTCTTGGACTCAGTGTTATCTATAATCTTGTAAGAGATGTACTAAATGGTGAGATTGAGTGCCTTAGTCATGAGGGTGGTGGAACAACCTTCCGAATCAGCTGCCGGGATTAAAAGAACTGAGTCATATATCCGCAGTTTCTCAATTCTTGCTTAATCTGTATAATTGATACTATGCAGAAATATCGGGTAATGTTTATTTGTACCGGCAATATATGCCGCAGTCCATTAGCTCATGCTGTTTTTAAGCATCTTATTCATAAGCATGGTTACGAAAGCCATATAGATGTTGACTCTAGCGGAACAGGGGCATGGCATGTTGGTGAACAGGCTGATTCCAGAATGCGACAGACAGCAAAGAGACATGGTGTTCAGCTTAATCACCGGTCTCAGCAGCTTAAATATAGAGCTTTGACGGACTTTAATTTACTTCTCACAATGGATCGGCATAATTATAGAGATACATTGGCTCTTTGCCGTTCGGATGATGAACGGGATAAAGTCAGGATGTTCAGAGATTACGACCCCGAAGGGAAGGGTGATGTCCCCGATCCATGGTATGGGGGGCAGGATGGTTTTGAAGATGTCTGGAACATTGTTTATCGCACCTCCAAGGCTCTCCTGGAAAAATATGCTGATTAAACAAAACTAATTACAGCTTGTTAACTAACCTTTCCTGATATATGCTTGCGCGAGACCATTAATCGGAGTTCCGCATGCATATATTCAGGCCTTATTTTCTACTTCTTATAGTTTCTTTTTCTTCTATTTTCTCTGTTTTTGCCAGAGGTAACGGAGAACTTGAATCAACAGGTGAAACAAAAAGAATCGTTCAGGCCGGTTCTTCCGCTTTTTTAACTGAAAATGCCTTGTATCTATTTCCAGAAGCCGTCAATCAAGTTGTTGCGATGGCAGATGGGAATCAGGGGAGAGGCTTCTTTGCGGGGGATATCGATCCTGGAATTATTGGAAAGACAGTTCTGCCAAGAACGGCCAATACAGAAGCTATTCTTGCTTTACAACCTGATATTGTTGTATTGAAAGACTTCCTGAAAAAACGTATGGGTGAACCCTTGGAACGGGTTGGTATAAAAACTATTTATTTAGATCTTGAGACTCCTGAAGCATGGATGGCAGATCTGGTGGCTCTTGGAGAGTTATTTGATAATTCTGAACGTGCAGAAGAGCTTCAGAAGATGTTTCGTACGAGGATAGCAGCGGTTGAAGAGCCGTTAAAAAGTCTCCAGGAAAGTGAAAAACCAAGAACACTTGTACTCTACAGATCTGTTAAAGACGGTGTAAAAGCTGTGAATGTACCACCTCTATCCTGGATTCAAACCCGGATGGTTGAGATGGCAGGAGGAGAACCGGTGTGGGTGGATGCAGATTTCGGTGAGCGTTGGACCACGACGGGAATTGAGCAGATAGCTGCCTGGGATCCTGATGTAATCCTTGTTGCCGCATATCATATGGATGCGGTGGATGCTGTGGATGAGTTGACCCAGGATTCTACCTGGTCGTCATTAAGAGCTGTTAAAAGCGGTAATATTCATGCCTTCCCTGCTGATTATCACAGCTGGGATCAGCCGGATGTCCGTTGGCTGCTGGGGCTTCAGTGGATGGCTGCAACACTTCATCCTGAATTGTTTCCGGGACTTGATATGGAATCTGAAGCCAGAATCTTTTTTAATGAAATGTTCTTTATTGATGATACGGCTTTCAATGAGTATATCAAACCCCGGCTGACAGGATTGAACTGATTTGTCTGAAGAAGGGAAACAGCATCTGCTCTTGAATGCCGGAATGGCTGCAGCTCTTCTACTGGTCTTTGTACTCTCTCTCCTCTGGGGGCGATACCCGCAGCCTGGTTTTACAAAACTCTCCGTACTGGGGAGCGATGCTCTGGCGCAATCTCTTATTTTGAATATCAGGCTTCCCCGGGCCATAAACGCTGTAATGCTGGGTGCCGCATTGGCCGCAGCCGGTATGGTCTTGCAAACAGTTCTGGGAAATCCTCTTGTTGAACCGGGGATGCTGGGGGTTAGTCAGGGTGCTGCTTTCGGTGCGGCTCTGGCTATACTTTCAGCCGGCGGGAGATTCTGGTCTATATCTGTTTCTGCAACATTCTTCGGATTAACCGGTTTAGCTTTCAGCTGGTTTCTTGCCAGAAAAATCCGATATGGGGGATCGATTCTCCGTCTTGTTTTAGCCGGGGTTGTTGTTTCAGCATTTTTTTCATCCGGTCTGGGTATCTTGAAATACATGGCCGATCCCAGAAGTGAGCTTCCTGAAATAACCTTCTGGCTTATGGGGGGGTTAACTTCTTCTGACTGGTTATCAGTTGGCAGGACGGTTCCTCCAGTGGTCTTTAGTCTGGCGATAACAGTTCTGGTTCGCTGGCGGATTAATCTGCTTGCTCTGGACGACCGCTCGGCCTTTGCCCTGGGGAGTAATCCCGGCAGAGAGCGACTGTTGCTGGTTGTCCTCTCTGTTGTCGCTGTTGCAGCGGTAACGGCTACCGCCGGAATTATATCCTGGGTGGGGCTGCTCGTTCCCCACGTGGCAAGAAAGCTGGAGGGTGCTGATACAACACGCTCCTTACCGTTGGCCATTATTCTGGGTGCAATATTTGTTTTGATTTGTGACGATCTGGCTCGTGGACTGCTCAGCGGTGAGATACCTCTGGGATTACTCACCTCTCTTGGAGGGGCAATTCTATTTGCTTTGTTGATGACCCGGGAAGAGAAGAAACTGAAACAATGACAGTCACTTTAAATAACGCTGTAAATCTGAAAAATCTCTCTTTTTCCTGGCCTTCTGCCAATGGTCCATTATTCCAGAATGTTAATCTTGCTTTTCCTGCAGGCGACACCATATGCCTCATTGGTCCGAACGGGTCTGGAAAAACGACGTTGATGGAGTTGATACTCGGCTGGCGTAAGTATGATTCCGGGGCCATCACGTTGGAAGGTCACCCTATCTCGTTAATTCCTTCCAGAGAGCGTGGACAGATAATGGCTCTGGTTCCTCAGGATGAACGCCCGGCTTTTTCCTATAGTGTTCTTGAGTATGTATTACTCGGCCGTGCTCCTTATCTGCCATCTCTATCCCCTCCAGGTAAACATGATCGTGATTTGGCGTTTCAGGTTCTGGAACAGGTTGGTATTTCTTCTCTTGCCCATCGACCTGTTCCCAGGTTGAGCGGCGGTGAAACACGTATGGTACTTATTGCCCGGGCTCTGGTTCAACAGCCGCGGATAATGTTGTTGGATGAGCCGGCTAATCACCTCGATCCCGCAAATCGGGAGCGGGTGATGGAAATACTGAGTAAGTTGAAGTCTTCTGGAATTACGCTGATTATCAGCTCACATGAGCCGGATATAGTTACCCGCCTGGCGGATTTTGTTGTTTTACTCCATCAAGGGCGTAATCCCCTGATGGGGAAGTCTAATGACATGCTGGTACCGGATAAGCTCACTGAGCTTTACGGGGTTAAGGTTTCCATTATTGAAGCTGAAAATCGCAGAATAATTCTCTGGGGAAAATAGTTATCGTGACTGTACCCCCAGATTCACCCACCAACTTTAAAGGTTCTGTCGTATTTCTACCTTCTTCCAATTGCTGAATAGATTCCAGAGGCGGCAATCCTCCCAATGAACTATGTGGACGGATGTCATTGTACTTCACTCTCCTTTGCACTCTAAGTTTCGGAAATTGTTGTAAAAAAAAGGCCGTCTGTCTAATAACAGGCGGCCTGGTACGAAAAGGAATAATTAACCGAAAGTTTCTATGTCTCAGATTTTTTCTGTGTGAGCAGTGATACAACAATAATCGTGAGGAAGCTCAAGGGTATTGAGATTATTCCTGGGTTATCAAAGGGTATCGGAGCATTGACGGCATCAAGTCCGTATCGTTCAAACATACTTGGTGATAGAAGTATCAATGTAAGTGCGGAGATTGCACCAACAAGAATGGAGTATGTGATTCCCTGGGCTGTTGTTTTTTTCCAGAACAGCATCATTATGATAGAAGGCAGGTTTGCGGAAGCCGCAACGGCGAAAGCCCAGCCGACCAGAAAGGAGACATTCATCCCTTTAAACAGTATCCCGAGAAGAATTGCCACGCCGCCGACTATAACGGCTGTAACTTTGGCCGCTTTTACCTTTCCCTTGTCTGTGAATTTCACTTCAGCAAACTTATCCATCAGGTCGTGGGCAACCGCTCCTGAGGAAGCGACGATTAAACCACTGACAGTTCCGAGAACAGTTGCAAAAGCAATAGCGGATATGATAGCAAAAAGAAATGTGCCGAAGCTTTTAGCCAGCAGAGGAGCGGCCATATTACTTGATTCTACATCAAGAACGCCGCTTGTAGCTGCTCCAAGGCCCATATATAGGGTGAGGATATAAAAGAACCCAATAGCGGCAATCGCCACGATGGTGGAGCGTCTGGCATCCCTGGGACTGGGTACGGTGTAGTAACGAATCAGAACATGGGGAAGGGCAGCAGTTCCGAGGAACAGAGCCAGCATCAGAGATACAAAATCCAGTTTGGAGAAAATACTGGCTCCTACTCCGAGTTTGTATTTCAGACCCGGACGCATAAATTCCGATCCGGAAGTGGAATTCTGGGCCCAGACAGTAACATCGTCGCCTTCAAACACGATGTGATTTTTAGTGTAGCGTATCACCTGTCCATTTTGAATTGCCCGGAGATAGGATATAAAATTCAACTTCCCGGTTTTTTCAACATTTTCACCTTCAAGATATATCCGGCTCATCCTGCCTACCGGATGGAATTTCCTCTCAGTTTTAACGGCTCCGTTATACAGAATTTCTCCGCCGGAGGTGTGTGTTTTAGAAATAGCTTCCATCAGCACCGGTGAGTCTCCGGATGTATCAAGGTTCCACCAGCTTCTGAGGCCGGCTTTCTCCAGGGCTACCAATATATAATTTCCGGATGTTACCTGACCTTTTACAAGGTATCCGTTACCGGCAGTATTAACCTCATCTCCGCTAAGTTCTACCTTCACTACCTCAGGTATCCGGTAGCGTTCATAATCAGGAGTGGTATCAAGACCTTTGTTCAGAAGCACAACAACCAGAATAAAGGAGAAGATAATGAGTAAGGTGCCTTTGATAAATTGGACATATGTTGTTGATTTCATTCCGGCAGTGGCAACGATGAACGTTACAAT
>DEIH01000074.1 GCA_002352375.1 Spirochaeta sp. UBA2779
AAGTCGGCAATGATGGACTGGAGGCCGAAACCGATACCGATACCGAGTACCCCGAAGAGTACCCCTATAGCCGAAAGATCGATTCCGATAATTGACATCCCGAAAATAAAAACCAGCACCATGGCCCCATACCGCAACAGCCTGCCAATTGTAAAGGATTGCTCTGCATCCAGACCGAATCGGTTAAGAGAACGGGATTCCAGACTGGCGGAAACAAGTTTCCCGGTCCAGGAGGCTACGGCAATAACGGGAATAAACAGCAGCAGTGAAACCACAGAGATTTGAGTTTTCCCACTTGTAAAGAAGGGCTTATTAAGAATACGGAAAAAACGTCCCAGGCTTCCATAGGCTCGAGCACCCATAAGGGAAACAACAGAGAGGGTTACCCCTATAAAAACCACAGTTCTGAGAATTCTCCGGGTCCATAACAGTATTGTTCTCTGCCTCTTCTCCTCTTTAACGTACCGTTTTGTTAATCGGCGAATAAGAAGAGAAAGGAGAAAAGCGCCAAGAAAAAAACCAGCTGCAGGGAGGGCAAACCGCAGCAGAAAATCAAAGAGACTGAACGGAAGGGTAAGATTCCCGACACTGAGGGGACTGCTGAGCCATTGTTTCATCGGACAATCCTATCTCAATTGTCGATTTCCAGCCAGAGAACCTGCCATGGTATCATCTCCACATGGTTGTCTTTTACCGGAATTACCACATCCCCGTAAAGATTGTGAATGCTCTGAGATCCTGAGAACTCAGAAGGCAGTTCAATTCTCTGTTTTTCGGAGGATACAGACTGGAGACAGAGTACCTCCCGACCGTCGAAGGAAGTTCGAATCAACCCGAAGACTGATGGTCCCAGATCCAGAATTTTCTGAGCGGCAGCGGGATGAAAGGCCTTGTGTGAACTACGAGCTTTCAGCAGTAGGGAGTAGCCGTTAAAAATCATAGACCGAAGGCTGGAGGGATCGTCAAGTTCATTATTAAGCTGAGTAAGGGAAAGCTTTTCTCTGTTGATGGTACGGTTCACACCGGTGAGACTGACTCCTTCTTTCCAGTTCCCTGAACCTAAGAGACTGTGAATGTATATTCCCGGCATTCCTGCCATGGAAAGCATAACAGCCTGAGAAGAGAGGAACTTTGCTGCTCTGAGGTTATTCGGTAGAGTTTTTTCAGCAATGGCATCCCTGTAACTGATATTCAGCTCGTAGGGTATTTCTCCTGAGGGGGTCGCCTTATAGCTGATAAGTCCTCCCCGGTCTTTTACAGCTGATATCAGAGATTCAATTTCTTCGTCGCTCAAATATCCTCTGGCAGGGAGTACCCCCACACCATCATGGGAAGCCAGAAAATTAAAGAAGGTAAAATCGGGGTTCGGTTCGGGAAGTGTCTGCGCCCAGGATGTGAGTTTAGAGGCATCCCCCTGTATATAGGCGTCCATTGTCAGAGGCGGCAGGGTGAACTGATAAACCATATGAGCCTCATCGGTGCCATCACCGAAATAGGAAATATTTTCCTTATGGGGAACATTAGTTTCGGTTATCAGAATAACTCCTGGGGCGGTTTCTGCAAGCACAAGACGGAAGAGTTTCACCATCTCATGGGTTTTTGGATGATGCATGCAGCTTGTTCCTATTTCTTTCCAGAGAAAACCGATGGCATCAAGACGTATAATGCGGACACCCTTCCCGATATAGTCGAGAAGTATGTCAATAAATTCCAGAAAGACATCAGGATTTGCAAAATTAAGATCTACCTGATCGTCGCTGAAAGTTGTCCATACCTGTTTCTTTTCACCATTTACCTCAAACTCATGAAGTAAAGGAAGGGCCCTTGGGCGGAATACCGCCGTTAAATCGGTGCCGGGTTCCACGGTAATAAAGAAATTCTCATACTTGGGCACACCCTTTAAAAACTGCTTGAACCAGGTACCCTTGGCACTGCAGTGATTCAGCACAAGATCGGCCATCAGACGGAAACGGCTCCCGATAGCAGAAATATCAGTCCATCCGCCCCAATCGGGGTTTACCTCCCGGTAATCCATTACCGAAAAACCATCATCTGAGGAATAAGGGGAGAACGGCAGTATGTGAATACCGGAGATTACTCCGTTAAGGTGTAGATCGGCGAAAGCTTTCAAAGAAGCCAGGGGAACCATTTCTGGAGATTGGATGTTATCCCCGTAGCAGATCATAACAGCATCACCCTCATCGGCAGGTACTCCCCCGTCAGAGGATTCAGGAATTTCAGGCAGAATTTTTCGCCATTTCTCAATTGATTTATTCAGCCTTCTGGATGTGGCAAGTCCGGTTTCCTGCCCATAGATGTATTCCAATTTGGTTCTGATGCGGTTGTCCATTATCATCCTCCGAATTCCATATACACAAGCATAAAAGTTCAGCCCGGGAATTTCCCGGGATTATATTAAAAAATGCTTTAAATCAACCAGAATCGCCAAATCATGAGTATCAGAAGAACAAATCCGGCAATGAATTTGTAAGCCGTGGCCACTGCTTTACCAAGAACCGCACCAATACCGGCCTTACCACTTTCAGCTGCAGTTCGCCGGGAAAACAAGTATTCAAAAGCAACGGTAAAGGCAAAACATCCGATAAAAACACCGGCAATAGAGCCGATGACAGGCAGCACCGCGGTACCCAGAACGGCTCCGGCAAATCCTCCGATTACAGCTCCAACCATCCCGGCCCGGGAAGATCCGTATTTCTTTGCCCCCAAGAAGCCTGTCAGCTGATCCACAACCTCACCGGAAGCGGCAATGAGAAGAAAGAGGGTAAACCATCCCCAGGTGAAGCTCTCTCCGTTACCGGCTATCACCGCGATAAGTGCGGCAATAACCGGTATAAAATTCCCGGGAAGGCCTAAAACGCCCAATAGAACCCCGGCAAAAGAAAGGGCTAAAAGGAGCAATTCAAGGCCGGTATTGTTCAATCCGTCATCGATCTCGGGTCGAGAACGTATACATTCTCCTCATCTGCCGCTATAACAAACGGTCCCAGTCCTACAGGTCTTACCCTGGAAGATTCCCCCAGCTGAAATTCTCCGATTTGAATCCCGCTGTCCGGGTTGAGTATGGAAATGGTACCATCGTTTCTACACAGATAAAGAGCACCGTTAATAATCTGCGGAGGTGCCGAAACTGCAGAGACAGGGGGAAACAAGATTTCACCATTCCTCAGGTTCAATGCATAAAGAACACCATCGCCATAGAGAAAAACACCTTTATCACTGAAAACCGCATCGGTATGAACCCGGACTGAACCATCTTCCTTCAGCTGGTAATCCCAGATAACTTCACCCCGTTGGAGATTAACGGCAGTGACGTTACCCCGGCGCCCGGAGAATACTGCAATATTCCCCCTGATGGCCGGAGCCTGTCCGACAGGCTGAGATGAGGCGGTAGAAACACTGCGGGTTACAGATTTGGAAACCGGATCTATGTAGAGAAGGGACCCCCGCTGATCGGCAAGAATAATCTGATTATTCCAGATTGCAGGGGTCATACGGGAACCGCCGGGGATATTGATACTATCAACAACCTTCCCGGTATCAGGGCCGTTATTGGGATTGATGTAGACAAGAGCACTATCCGAGGGAAGAAGAAGATACTTGTTCCATGCAAGAACCCGCCGTCCGAAGAGGTCGGCCTGGTCGCCCGTTAATTCACGTCTGGTAATAATGCTACCGTCTGAGATGTTGATGATGGCAAGTTCAGCGTTCCCGATCAGGTATACCCGGTTACCCGAAATTACCGGAGTAACATTTACAACATCCCGGTTCTTTGTGGCTCTTGTCCAGATTATTCTCCCGTTTCTGTCGACGGCATAAACAGTACCACCTCCAGTGGCACCAATGGCAATTGTCCCGTTGGAAACAAGGGAACCGACCGCCGGAGCAGCATTTATTCGGGTCTTACGGAGAAGAAGCCTGGGTTCAAGATTTACATGCAGGGGCGGCGCCTTGTCACTCAGGGAAATAGTCTGGGTAAATTGTTCATACCCCGGACGTTCCACTTTGAGAAGCAGCAGCTCTCCTATATCCCCCACATACTCACCGGATCCTGATCCCATACGGCTGTCATTGAAGAAAACCGCCGCATCAGCCGGATCGGCTGTAATTTGAAAAACAACCTTTTCAGGAACATTATCGGATCGGGTGTCAGCTGCCGGGGATACAGCAGCCGGTAATATCGTAACCGGTTGAGAAGCTGAAACCTGAGTTTCAACCGCCGCATCACCTGATTCGGAATTATCATCACTCTCTGCCGGTACTGGCAGTTCTTCAAAATCTAGATTCACCTGAGATTCGCTGCCGGCTGTTAAAACTTTTTCCAACCGTCGTCCGTCGGGACTTACTCCCAATATGGAAACTTCCGAGCCTTTGACAAGAACTATGGAAGCATCACCCTGTCCCGCCGGCCTGTTGTTGATAAAGAGACTCGTTCCCAGAGGATAGGCTGTGACAGAGAGGGTAACAAACTCCGGGAGGGCACTTATGTCTTCTCCCTCCGATTTATACCCGACAGTCAGGATATCAGGGGTTTCAGTTTCCAGAACATCCGCATTCACCTCTTCGATTGCAACCGGAGCTGGTAGGGGTACTTCAGTTACAATACCTCTGATTTTTGATTCAAGCCGGGTTAACTGGGAGTTCTTTGTTTCAGCATTATTATTTCCTGATTCATGATAGTCTGTTAAAACCTGCTCTACTTCAGCCAGGGTGTCCGAAGTGATAACAATCTCCTTGTCTGCCGTTACCAGGGGCATCAATGTACGGATTTCTGACAGATTGGTATTGAACATATCCGTATCACTTCCCACCTCGGACATTGACGGCGGTGATACTGATACAGCACCATCTGCCACTGCAATTGTTACGGAACCCCTATCGTCCGCTCTTATAAGAAACTCCGTTCCCCTGACGGCACAAACCGCTCCAGGAACGTCAACTTCGAATCCATCCCGGTTTGTCAAATGGCGTATCTTTGCAACAATCGACCCAAATCCAAGAAATCCTGAAACCTGTTCACTGTCTTCGTTCAAATCCACCGTATCAAGCCGGTATAACGAATCGGACTGTATACGCAGTACACCAAGATTTCCAAACTGCAGCTCAACATATCCATCGGTTCCGGTTTTAAGCTTATCCCCGATATTGATAAAATCACCAATTTCCAGCTCTCTATCCCCTTCAGGCCCAGAGAGAACAACCTCCCCAGTGAGAAAGGTTACCAGAGCCTTAGATGACTCTACCGTGGGTGTAATGTCCGAAGATACAGTTTTTGGATTTGCAGCCTCAAAGGCAGTATCACCCCTTAGTGCTGCTGTGTTCTCATCAACCTGCCGGCCGCAGGATGATAGAAAAAAAGCAAAAAACAGTGAAAAAACAAACCAGAGATTTCTTGAGGAACTTAACATATCGTCACCTCGGCCTTTACTGATGTATACTGTACATTATAGCACTCAATACTCCGGGAATCGTCTGGAATAATAGTTTTTTCGAATTCCTTGACGCTTCTGAATAATCGTTTATTCTTTAAGAGTACAAAAAAGCAATACACCGGAGGTATTCTTCACATGAAACCCAAGCACATCGGCTTTATATCTTTCCGCCTCGCCGGAACCGACGGCGTATCCCTGGAAACGGCAAAATGGGCTACGGTATTGGAACAAGCCGGATTTGAAAGCTATTTCATGGCAGGAGAGCTGGATACCCCTCCGGATAGATCTTTTCTGGAAGAAAAACTCCATTTTCAGCATCCCGAAATAAAAGAAATATACAACGATAGCTTTGGCAAAACCACAAGATCTGCAGTTCTGACATCCAGAATCCATGAGATGAGACATTTCCTTAAAGCCAGAATATACGAGTTCATCAAGCATTTTGAAATAGATCTGATTATTCCACAGAATGCCCTGACTATTCCGTTGAACATCCCACTCGGGCTGGCCTTGACAGAAATCATTGCGGAAACAGGAATGCCGGTGATTGCTCACCACCATGATTTTTTCTGGGAGAGAAAGCGGTTCCTGCGCAACTGTGTATACGACTACATAAATATGTGCTTTCCCCCCCACCTACCCAACGTGGAACATGTTGTTATAAACTCTTCCGCTAAGAATCAGTTGGCATTGCGAACTGGAATATCCTCCACTCTCATACCCAATGTGATGAATTTTGAACTGGGTCCTCCGCCTCAGGACGAATATATTTCCAATGTCCGCTCAGATCTCGGGGTTGCTGAAGATGAATTGTTTGTACTTCAGCCAACACGCGTTGTTCAGAGAAAAGGTATTGAACATGCAATTGAGCTGGTTTCTCGTATGGACAGAAAAGCCGTACTGGTTATATCTCACGCCTCTGGAGATGAGGGGTATGAGTATCAGATGCGAGTCCGTGAATATGCGGATATGATGAAGATTCGAGCATTGTTCGTCGATGATATCATTCAGGAAGAACGGGGTACAACAGAAAACGGCCGCAAAATATACACCCTGGAAGATGTTTACCCCCATGCAGATCTGGTAACCTACCCTTCCCTGATCGAAGGGTTCGGAAATGCCTTTCTGGAGACAATCTGGTACAGAAAGCCCATCATGGTGAATAACTATTCAATTTATGCAACGGATATCCGCCCCAAAGGCTTCAGGGTAATCGAAATGGATAATTTTATTTCTCAAGACACTATAAAAACTGCCAATGAAGTTCTCAGCAACAGGAAACTGGCCAGGGAAATGGCCGAAGTCAACTATTCACTGGGACTTCAGTATTACTCGTACAGTGTCCTTAAAAATCTACTCCGAGGGGTTCTAACACGCCATTGGGGCGACCTCAGGATGGACTCAGCTTCATGAGAATTGCACTCTTCCATTACCATCTCAAACCCGGTGGTGTAACAGATGTAATTATCTACTCGATTCGTGCTTTACTCTCCCGAATGGGCAAACTGGATGAAATCCGGCTTGTAACCGGCGATAAAGAGAATACGGAGAGTGTTCTTGAAACAGTTCGAGAAGGACTCGATCGACAGGTTGCTGATAAAGTAAAATTAGATGTTCTAGAAGAAATCGGCTACACGGAGGAGGGTTACAGCCCCGATCCTGATCAACTTAAAGCAAGACTCCTCGCCCGATATGATGAAGATACTCTGTGGTGGGTACATAACTATCATTTGGGCAAAAACCCCGAATTTACAGCAGCCCTGATGAGTATCGCAAAATCCGGAAACCGGAAAATACTGTTCCATATTCATGATTTTCCGGAGTGTGGAAGACCCGAAAACCTCAAACGCCTGAACACGGTTCTCAAGCATCCACCCTACCCTTCAGGACCCGATATCCGATATGCCGTTATCAACGAAAGAGACCGCCGAATTCTTTCTGATGCCGGTTTGGAGGAATCCGTTTCTCTGCTTACAAATCCAGTACCCCTTATACCCAATGCCACGGGGAATCCCAAAGAAATGAGAAAGGCCCTGGAGGAACTCTGCGTAAAAGACAATCCCGGTTATATCCCGGGAGCACCTATCCTGCTTTACCCGGTGAGAGCAATAAGGCGTAAGAATATTTTTGAAGCCGCTATACTGGCCAGACTACTTGAGGAACCGTCAAATCTGATTGTCACATTACCAGGTGTATCAGCGCAGGAAAAAGAATACTCAAGGATTGTAGAAAGCTCCTTTAAAAATGGCCTGATACCCGGTATCTGGTGCCCCGAGGCGACGGGTGATGAGAGACTGAGTTATCGGCAGCTGGCATCCTCCTGCGATGCAGTTATATCCACCTCTGTTCAGGAAGGTTTCGGTTATTTATTTATTAATGCCCTGCATTGGCAAAAACCTCTGCTGGCCAGATACTTGGATATTCTTGACGGTATTCTGAACCTGTTCGGGGACTATCCCAGGCGTTTCTGGGCCGATTTTCGTATACCGGCAACCGAGGAGCTGAGAATTAAAACCCAGGATGCGTATCAGGAAAGAGTAAAGGAAATGGAGCCGAATCTTTCGGATAAAGCTATAAAATCCATGAATTCCGCCGTATCAAAAATTGCAGCAGGTGGTGGTATAGATATCTCCTACCTCAAAGTTGAGGATCAGCTGGAAGCATTGAAGCTGGCGGGGAACAACCCTGAATGGCTTGTAAAAGCAAAGCTTCTCAACAGGGAGTTACTGGATTCTGCCGGGCGGACTCTAAAAGCCAGAGCTCCTCAGATGGATAGAACGATAGAAGCTCATTTTGGAGAAGCTTCTTTTGTAAGGTACTTCAAGGAGATACTTTCAAGCTTCGGTACAAAAACGCCATCCCCTTCACCGGAGAAAGTAAGAGAATCCGTGGAAAAAGCCTTTGGGCGGATTGATTACATGCGCCTTCTCTACGATGACTGATCAGATTTGGACTTCATGTCGCTGAACAACTGACGGAAAAGATTGCCGATCCCACTCTTCTGACTGCTGGAATCTTTTCCAGTAAAAGAGGAAACGTCATCGTCCTGCCCTACAATCAACAGAACATCATCAGCGTTCAACCGGTATTCAGGTTTAAAAAACTGATAATCCCCCTGCCCCACCCTGCGAAAGGCAATTACATTGATACCCAGGGTCTTTCTAATTTCAATTTCAGTAAGAGTATGGCCAACCAGGTTTTCCGGAACACCGGTCTCGGCAATTACCAGGCCCCCGGAGATGGGCAGGTAATCGAAGAGCAAATCCGATACGAGCAGCGGTGTTACGCGTTTGGCAGCCTCAAGATTCGGGAAGATCACATGATTCGCCCCTATTATAGAGAGGATTTCCCCATGCTGATCCGTTTCAGCTTTAACGATAATATTTGAAACACCCAGCTTGCTTAAATATTTGGTTACAAGTATAGAAGCCTCTATTTTATCCCCGAGATCGATAACCACTGCATCAATATCCCCAGGGATTAAGCGTGTTACAATTTCTTCGTTGATAACATCGGCAATGTAAGCAGCAGTAACACTATTCTTAAAATATTCAATAATCTCCGGATCCTTATCTATAAGAATAATCTCACAATCCATAAGAATCAGTTCCTCCAGTATCCTTTTACCGAATGAACTTACCCCGATAAGCGCGTATTGTTTCATCCTATCAGAACCTCCCCTTTTGGGTATTCTATCAGAGCATCTGCCCTATCTCTCACTCTGCGTATTACCAGTGAAAACAAACCAACTCTGCCTGCAAACATTGTCGCAGCAATTATTAATTTACCGGTAAATGATAATTCGGATGTGATACCCATGGACAATCCCACGGTTCCCATTGCCGAAACACACTCAAAAACCAGTTCAGAAGCTGTAAAATCGCTAGAATTGGTGTATTCAACAAGCCCAAGTAAAAGGATACTGACAAACAACAGTGATATTGCCTTCAAAAAAAACATTGCAGCCTTGCTGACATCCGCAGATGCGATACGCCGGTGAAGGAAACGGATATCACCTCTCTCATTAACACCTCGGAACAAAACAATAAAAAGTATAAAAGCTGTGGTTACTTTTATTCCTCCCGCAGTAGATCCCGATCCCCCACCAATCAGCATCAAGACCAGAGTTAACCACCTGGATGTCATGGAAAGGCTTGCCTGATCAACTGTGTTGAAACCGGCCGTCCGGGTAGTAATAGACTGGAACAGAACTGCAATAATCCGCTCACCCCGGGAAAGAGTAGAAAATACAGCTGTGGTATCAAGAAAAAGAAAGCCCGTAAATCCTATGAGAATAATGACAGGAACAGCCAGGAGCATAATTCTTGTATGATACAGAAGCGGCCGTCTCCAATCCATAAACTTTCGTCTCAGATCTCGCATTACTACAAAACCGATTCCACCAACGATAATAAGTCCCATCAGTGTAAGATTAACCAGCAGGTTGGATCGATACGGTACCATCCCATCACTGAACAGAGAGAAACCTGCATTACAAAACGCAGAAACTGAATGAAATATCCCTTCAAAAACAGGAGATTCAGTACCAACCCTGGAGAAACTGAGGGTAAGGAGCATTGCACCTATCAATTCAACCAGCAATGTGGTACTCAGGATGCTTTTTATAATCTGCCGCCCCCGGGACATCTGTTCGGCAACAAAAGAATCCTGAAGCATTTTACTGTTCTTCAGCGAAATTCTCATCTTTGGAAGAAATAGATAAAGCATTCCAAAGGTAACGATACCAAGACCTCCGGCCTGTATAAGCAGCAGAATAATCACCTGCCCGAATCGGCTCCAGAGAGACGTATCAATTGTAATCAGACCGGTAACACAAGTTGCAGATACCGCAGTAAAAAAAGCATCTACAACCGGTACATGTATAACTCCCCCGGCACCACTCCAACTGATACGAAGACTTAATAAAAGAGTACCGGTGAGTATCAATCCTATAAAGTAAGAGTAAAGTATCGTTCTTTCAGAATGCAGGAATTGGTGCTTAAGACTCATATACCTCCTTAGAATACCCTGATTTCGGGCGTCTGCCCAGTAGAAACTATTACCTTGACAGCTATCCAATACTCACTGATAGTAAATGTAAAATTTTTACCACTGAAACTCTCAATAATGAATTGAGTTAAGGAGAAGAGACATGCTACATGAACCTGCGGCCCGTGAAGAAGCTGAAGATTTTGCTGCTGACTACAAGACAAAACTTGGCCTTCGAATGTTTTTTGTTTATGCAATGGTATTTGCCGGCTTTGTGGCCATCAATACTTTTGCACCGTCAATTATGGGGGCCATATTTCTCTTTGGACTGAATTTTGCCATATTCTATGGTTTTTTCCTCATCATACTCGCTGTAGTTCTGGGTGTTATCTACAACAACATGTGTACAGCAAAAGAGAAGGAGCTGAATAAATGATTTATGATCCAGCTCCCCTTGCCGTTATTCTTTTTATCAGTATCGTCGCCCTTGTCCTTGGTATTTCAATTTATTTCGCCCGTAAGACAAGTTCTGCCAAAGGATATTTTGCTGCTGGAGGAACCATTCCCTGGTCGGTAAACGGTATTGCTTTTGCCGGGGACTACCTGTCTGCGGCCAGCTTCCTCGGTATCTGTGGACTCATAGCCACAGTCGGTTATGACGGATTTCTCTATTCTATCGGCTACCTTGCAGGATGGATGGTAGCTCTTTTTGTTGTAGCGGAACCAATGAAAAGATTGGGAAGATACACCTTTGCCGATGCACTCGACGCCAAGTTCAATTCCAAAGGAATTCAGCTTATGGCCGGTATCAGCACTTTAATCGTATCCATCTTCTATCTGATACCCCAGATGGTAGGGGCCGGTGCTCTGGTGACTCCTCTTCTGGGACTTCCCCACTGGGCCGGTGTTGTTATCGTTGGTGCTATTGTAACGTTCATCGTTGCCACT
>DEIH01000158.1:0-698 GCA_002352375.1 Spirochaeta sp. UBA2779
CTGCGTACCCTGGGAAAGGGCAGCAGGGTTACCGCAGTAGATCTAAAGCCCCTTACAATCAGGGCTCCCGGGGAAACAGAGCTGCGCTTTCTACAGTCCGATGTCTTTTCACCGGAGTCTGCCGAATACCTGGCAGAAGGCGGTCCTTTCGGTTGTATTCTCAGTGACGCCGCCCCCTCCACCTCAGGAGACCGCCTGGTTGATTCCAGGAAATCCTACAATCTGGTAATGAGGGTAATCGATCTTGCAGAATCCCATCTGGCCCCCGGGGGAAATCTGGTAGTTAAGATATTCACGGGAGGAGACGAAAACGAAGTAAGGGACCGTGTTAAAACTCTGTTCAGTGAGATGAAAACCTTCAAACCGAAGGCTGTCCGGAGCGAATCCATGGAAACCTATATTATTGGCATGGGATATAAACTATAATGAACATGAAAGACAGCTCCAATCTGATACCCACCGGGGTTATCAGCAGAAGGATGGACAATATGAGTAACGGGATTTTCTTTGTGACGGTCCGGGACGATTATGAACAGGCAAGGCAGGACTACTTTCCCTACATTGCCTCGGCCTATACGGCTATCGCCAAAAACTTCAGCAAGGGCAAAGCTTATCCGGTTTTATCGGTGAAGCATGCAACCCTCATCGCTGATGATGAGAAGAATGTTGAGACGTCCCAGTTTCTGGTTCCCACGGAA
>DEIH01000158.1:722-1958 GCA_002352375.1 Spirochaeta sp. UBA2779
CGGAGAAAGATTGACCTCCGATGAAAATCGGTACTGCCCGTAATGTCCGCAGTTTAGACAACTCTCTTATCACAGAATACGGGGTGGCTCAGGCTGTCCTGATGGAGAATGCCGCCCTGGCCGCACGTTCGGTAGTTTCCCTGCGCTGGGGTATCGACAATCGGGACATTCTCATTGTCTGCGGAACTGGAAACAACGGCGGCGATGGTCTGGCTCTGGCCCGTTTACTTTACGCCCGGGGTGCTGCAGTTACCATTCTGATGACCGGTGATCCGGATAAAATGACCGGGGCAGCCGCTGATAACTACCGTATCGTCAAACAGCTTCCCCTGGAAATTCTCCGCCTGGAGTCTTCTCCCAGTCCCTCGCTTTTGGGGAAAATTGACTTCAATCGATACCATCTCATTATCGATGCCCTCTTCGGCATCGGCCTCTCCCGGAACCTTGATGGGCGGTTGGCCCTTTTGGTAGATGCAATTAATAAATCTGAGACAGCTGTTCTCGCAATGGATATTCCCTCGGGAATCAACGCCGACACCGGTGAGATTATGGAGACCGCCATCCGCGCGGAGGCCACTGTTACCTTCGGTCTTCCTAAAAGGGGAAACCTGCTTTACCCGGGTTTCGATTACGGGGGAGAGCTCTACCATTCGGAAATATCCTTCCCCCCGGAAGTTACCGGAGATGATTCCATCACCCTCTCGGTGAACATCCCCCCGGAACTCCCGAAGAGAAATCCGGCAGGTCATAAGGGGAGTTTCGGAAAACTCCTTATTATAGGGGGTTCACAGAACTATCGGGGTGCTCCGGCCCTTGCCGCAGGGGCCGCCCTGAAAAGCGGAGCCGGGTATGTTCGACTGGCGGTACCGGAGGTGCTGGTTTCTCAGATTTTCCCACTGGTACCTGAAGCGGTTTTCCTGCCTCAGGGCGGGAGTGGGCCCATCGGCGCCGAGCATCTCCCCGACCTTCTGGAGCAGGCCATACTTTCTGATGCCGCCGTTATCGGCCCGGGACTCTCCACAGACCCTGAATCGGTGCGCCTGGCTCGGGATTTCATCGCCGCAGCCGAGCTGCCCCTGGTTGTGGACGGTGATGCCCTTACCGCTCTGGCCGGACGGGAAGAACTTTGTAGAAATCGAAAATACCCCACTATATTCACCCCCCATCCCGGTGAGATGGCCCGTCTTCTGGGCTCATCCATCAGTGAGGTGGAAGCCCGCAGAATAGAAACTGCCC
>DEIH01000158.1:1991-18869 GCA_002352375.1 Spirochaeta sp. UBA2779
ATCATCGCTGCACCTGACGGCTCTCTCTGGATTAACCTCACCGGTAATTCCGGCATGGGAACCGCCGGCTCCGGGGATGTTCTTTCCGGATTGATCGGTGCTCTCACCGCCGCCATGCCGGCAGCACCCCCCGCCAACCCCCTCCGGCAGGGAGTCTATCTTCACGGCCTCGCCGGAGACCTGGCCGCCGAAACTATCGGGACCACAGGCATCACCGCTACAGACATACTCAAATCCATTCCCGAAGCTCTCCGCCAATACCAGAAAACGATAACCACCACCCCCCTCTACAACAAAATCCTCCCGGTTTAACCCCTACCCCCCCTCTCACCAACAGGTTATGCTGATCGTATTGATATTTCTGTTTATGGAGGCTGTCCCATGATTGTCTATTCCGTCTCTGTCCTGGTAAAAACAGGTTTCGAGAACGACTTCATTACTGCGACTAAGGTAAACCATAAGGAAACTCGAAAAGAAATGGGTAACTTGCGTTTCGATGTTCTTCAAAGTGATGAAAATCCCTCTCTTTTTGAACTGTACGAGGTGTACCGGTCAGAAGAAGCTGTTATGGCGCATAAAGAAACCCGTCACTACAAAGACTGGCGGGATACCGTTGCACCTTGGATGGCCCGGGACCGTAAGGGTACAAAGTACGCAGCTCTTTTCCCCAGGGCAGACGAAGAATGGTAGAGAGCTTCAGACATCTGGGAAACGCCGATCTTATTTTCGGCGCAGGCAGAATATCAACACTCCCGAACCTCATTCCCGCAAACGGCCCGGTACTCATCCTTACGGGAAACCATTTCCCCGGGACTCAGGTTTGGAAAAAACTTGAATCCGCGATAAAAAACCGAGGTTTGGAACTAATTCGGGAAACCGTGAGCGGCGAACCCTCCCCGGAAACTGTCGATACTCTGGTGGAGGAAGCACGGAAAAGAAGAACCACCTCGGTGGTTGCCATCGGCGGCGGCAGTGTTCTTGATGCCGGGAAAGCTGCTGCCGCCATGCTCAGACATGAAGGAAGTGTTATTGACTATCTGGAAGGTGTTGGAAGCAGGAAGCCGAAAGGAAAAAGCCTTCCGATGATTGCGGTTCCCACCACCGCCGGAACCGGCAGTGAAGCCACTAAAAACGCCGTTATAAGCCGCCGGGGGAAAGACGGGTTCAAAAAGTCTCTGAGACACAACGCCTTTATTCCGCCTGTTGCCCTAATCGACCCGGAACTTGCAGTCGGCTGTCCCGAAGATGTTTCGCTGTCCTGCGGTATGGATGCCTTCTGCCAGATTCTGGAATCATACGTTTCAACCGGAGCAACAGCCTTTACAGATATCCTGGCCCGGGACGGTCTGATCCGCTTCGGAAAGGGCAGTCGTCTATTTACCGAAAAAGGTTACGGCAGCCCGGATGAAGTGGACTATCGAAGCGAACTGGCCCTGGCCGCTTACTACTCCGGACTCACTCTGGCCAACGCGGGCCTGGGCACCGTCCACGGCCTGGCCGGTCCCATCGGAGCCTTCAGTGAAGTTCCCCATGGTGTGGCCTGCGGTCTTCTGGTGAGCCCCGTCTTCAAGTTTATCGCCGAAAAACTCGAAGAAGTAGGGAACTTTAAGATTCTCGATCGCCTGGCCTATGCCGGAGCGGTTCTGCACCGGGGAGCCGATGCTGTACCGAAAAGAGGTGATGTGGAAAAACTCCTCGACCGCTTCGATGAATGGGCCGGAAATCTCCCACACCTTTCGGACTATGGGATGAAGGAAGCTGATATTGATAGTGTTATTGCCGCATCGTCAAATAAGAACTCACCGGTTTCCCTCGATGAAGAGGAGCGCCGGAAAGCTGTTGTAGATATATTCTGAATCTATCAGATCGCAAGTATTCTCTTCCTTGCAATAATTTTCCATGTGTCAATGATGTCATGATTTCTAACAATATATGCATCATCGTACAATGCCACCGTCGGGCATATATGAACGGGAATGCCATAAACAGCATCTCCAACAGTAAGTCCTGTTTCTTCTGCCGGATGAATCACCAGATGCTCCTCGCTTTGATTCAGCACTGTGTAGGACTCAATCCCGAAAAAAGAAACCCGGGGATGGGGCTTATCTGCTGATACAGCTTTATAGCCCAGATCCAAAGTAAGACTTTCACCCTGCGGCCGACTGACAACCCGGGATAGCAGCACTGCTGCATGCTGAAACTCCAGATCTGCATAGGAAGAACTGTAGCCCAGATCCCAGAGCAGCGGAGTCCCCGGACTTAGTTCTCTTTGTTGAAACTTCGCATGAATGGGAAACGTCGGCGTCCCTCCGGCAACCAGGTTCGGAACTTCAATTCCCAACTCTTTCAGTTTCCGAATAAGAACCTCAACCGACTGAAAATCCCGATTACATTCTTTTTCTCTCAGATTTGGATCGGACTCGTGAATATGACCGTCATACACGTGTAATCCTGCAAACCTGACAGCCGATATAGAAAGAATTTCTCTTACCAGCTCGAAAGCGCCATTGGATGCGCCAATCCCGGTTCGATGCATACCGTTATCAATATCCACATACAAATCAACCGACATATTGAATTTTTCAGCAGCTAAAGTCAGTTTTCCCAGGATTTCCGGACAATCAACAAGCACTGAAAAACTCACATCCGGAAACACACGTTTCAACTGGAAAAATCTCTCTATATGGGGTCCTACCGGCTGATACGCCAGAAGAATATCCTCCCCGCCGTTCTCTGCGGTCATTTCAGCCTCGGCAATGGTAGAGCATTTGAATTTTTTTATACCGCAGGATCGTTGAAGGGCCACCAGCTTCGGTAACTTATGCGTTTTAACATGAGGTCGCAGCCTCTTCACATTTCCGGCAATACGAATCATCAGGTCAATATTATTACGAACCCGATCGGGATAGATGAGCAGCGCCGGACTGGGTACAATTTCAGGTTTTTTCAAGACATACCAGTTTTCTTTGTCTGTCATATCATCGATATTATACCGTTTTTAAAGAAGTTACTTTACCTTTGAAGCTACAGTCCTTTTCTCCTCGTAAAGAAGTATAGAAAGAACTACTATGGAGGTATGACTGTGGATTCACTGACATCCATTCTTGAAGAAGAATTCTCTCTGGCTTTTAATGTCAAAGACGAAAAGGCCCTGAAACGCTCTCTCACAATCTTAACCGGGAATATGGTTTCCAAAGAGGATTACCTGAAAGAAACTAATACTGTCTCATCAGACATCAAACTTCTGGCCACCCGGATGGAAGAAGGATTCAAACGGATTGATTCCCGGCTGGAAGCCAATGAATTAAGATTCAATCGACTCACCGGTCTGATTTCCCTGGGTTTCATCGTGATAACAGTACTTATCACCGTATATCAGTTTCTTACCTGAACAAAGCCGCTTTCAGAACTTCCGGTTAAAGGGCTTCTCCTTTCTCATTCGCAGCAGTAATAAAAGGGGAATCAGAACATAGGGAAGATTGAGACTCAGGAATTTTGGAACGTTCTGACAGCGCCATTGGGGCTCACCGAAAAACTCAACTCCGAAAACGACAATTCCGGTAATCACCGAAATACTGGTGGCATACATCACTGCAGGTACCTGAATACCGTTCCACCCTTTTACTGCAGCAAGGATAAATCCCACATAGAAAATCGGATATACAAATGCCGAAAGACCTGTCACAAAACGCATCCAGATCGGGGCCGGATGTTCTGCAGTATGAAGGAACAACGGATCTGTCCCATAAGCGTAGTTATAGTTCGCCCGGGCCAGAAAATTAGGGCTATCCGGTGACATTTCAATACCGAGAGTGGGGATGAGATCCGCAATTCCGGAAGTGACAATGAACAATGCAAATATCACAATAAAAAAGATATCGATGGGACGTTCCCTCAGGGGTAAAGGGTTGTTTTTCATAAAAAGAGAATATATCTATCCCGCCTTCAAGTAAATGCCTTTTTCTCCTCGTTAATTTCTTTGACTCAATGGACACCCGATTCAACCGGCTCACCGGTCTCATCTCCCTGGGGTTCATCGTCATTACAGTACTTATCACGGTTTATCAGTTTCTCTCCTGACTTTCAACCATAGCCCCGCCAAGGCAGACATCCCCATCGTAGAGAACCGCAAATTGACCCGGCGCCACCCCCCGGTCACCTTCATCCATTTCAATTTCCAACCGCTCCATCCCGTCTTGCTCCTGGGTGGATGAATCCGCAAGGGTGCGAACAGTTGCACCGATAAGTTTGGGACCGTGACGCAGCTTGAGAACCAACCTGGCCGGCAACTCCGGTCGGCCTGAAATCCAGTTGGGATTTACGACGGTAAACTGTCTCCGGGAGACAGCGGCAGCTTCCATGGAACCGGCCACCGTCACAATATTCTCATCCATGCTTTTCTTTACAACATACCAGGGCCCTCCGGATAAACCGAGACCGCTGCGCTGACCGATGGTATAAAACCACGTTCCTTTATGGGTCCCCAGCTTCCGGCCGGTATCCGCCTCGATGATATCGCCTTCTTTATCACCCATGTAGTGACGCACAAAATCTGAATATTTGATCTTCCCCAGAAAGCAGATACCCTGGCTGTCTTTGCGTGATTTGGACGGAAGATCCCACTTCTCAGCCAGCAGACGCACATCGCTCTTCATCATTCCCCCAATGGGAAACATGGCAATGGCCGCCTGCTCCTGAGAGAGATGAGAAAGAAAGTAAGTCTGATCCTTTACCGGATCCGGTGAACGATGAATCCGGAACAGCCCGTTCTCATCTTTGGAAATCACCGCATAATGACCCGATGCCACCTTATCGAAGCTCTCCCCCACCCTGTCCAGAAAAGCTCCGAACTTGATGCGCTGGTTGCAGAAAATATCCGGGCTGGGGGTCCGCCCCGCCTTGAGCTCAGATACGGTGTAAGACACCACACGGTCCCAGTACTCCCGCTGCAGGCTCACCACCTTCAAGGGTATGTCCGTCATCTCACAGACCCCCCGGGCGTACTCCATATCCTCTTCCCACGGGCACGACCCCAGGGAAGCCAGCTCATCTTCCAGCCATATCTTCAAATAGTAAGCGGTAATATCCGCACCCGGGTACTTCTCTTTGAGAGAAACCAGCGCTGTCGAACTGTCAACGCCTCCGGATAGTAAAACTGCAATCTTCACCGCTGCATCATCACCATACGGGGTAAGAATTTCAAGGTCTGTTTTTTGTATATGACCTCTGCCGTCCTATCGGAAGATTCCGCTTCTACAATTCCCCACGATATAGAGCGAGAATATTCTCCAATGGCGTATTCGGCTGAAGATTATGACATGGTGCTATGATATAGCCGCCATTTTTTCCAAGAATACGATTACATTCATGAACTTCCCGTTCTACATCCTCAACAGTTCCGAATGGTAAAATTTTCTGATTCTCTATAGCCCCATGGAAGATCACATCTCTGCCAAACTCTCTCTTGAGCCTTTCCCGCTCCATTCCCGGACACACATACTGAATAGGGTTCAATATATCGATACCAAGTTCAACCAACTCACGAATGATATAAAAGGCCGATCCGTCACTATGATAAAATACTTTTTTATTCAAAGAGTGTGCTGTCTCGATGATTCGTTTAACATGAGGTTTAAGAAACTTTTCCCAAAGTTCAGTTGAGAACATCTGTCGGTCCTGCATGCCCATATCATCCGAATAGTAGATAAAATCAATCTCCGGAGAAGCAGCAATTGCCCTTTTAATATAATCAATCTGAATATCAGCGATCCGTTCCAAGGCCTTATGAAGAAAAATCGGATTCAAATACAAATCCATAAGTGCTTCATCCAAAGATCGCATACCTGAATAGACTTCAAAAAGGGCAATAAAACTCAGCATGGTTGCCCGACCATGAAATTCTTCAACCTGTTTGGGAAGAGAAGAATAATTAAACAAGTTGCTATCCGGCCAAATGAAGTTCTCTAATTCCCCGGAAGTTTCAAATGTTTTAATCGGATAGAAAGAGTTTTCCAGATAAACTCCTCCATCATAGGGCTTTGGACGAAGGCCGGTACCCCACTCATTAAATGTTTCATCCTCTGCGGGCATCTTTAAAACAGGTACTTCACCCGTGTATGCAGCCTGAACCCAGCAGATCTTATCAATATTCAAGGCATCATAAAGATCCAGATCGTTATCAACACCAAGGTATTCCTTAAGGCTTACAGAAACTTCATCGGTCATCCAGATATCTCGAGGAACCCGATCGACAGTTTTTCTATCAACAGTATTCAATATCCGTATTCTTGAGGTCATGCTTTGATAGCTCCAGCAGACATTCCGGCAATAATTTTCCTGTTGAAGAATATAAACAGGATTAGCATGGGGATTGTAATAATAACCACATCAGCAAAAAGTAAATTCCAATTACTGTGATATTTACTTATAAAATTATAAAGAGTCAGCTGTATCGTCACATTCTTCTTTCCTGGAAAGAAATAAAGCGGATTTACAAAATCATTAAATATATTAACTGAAGATAATACGATAATCGTTGCTGTTGTAGGTTTTAACAATGGAAAAATAATCTGGAAATAAAGACGGAAGGAACTGCTGCCATCCACTATTGCAGCCTCATCGATTTCTCTAGGTATTGTTGCCATGAATCCTTTGTAGATTAAAGTCGAAAAGGACATAGAAAGAGCAACTTCTATCATTACCATACTGAACATGGTTTTAAAAATACCGAGGGACATCAATAGCCAAATCGTAGGAACAATTGCCGGAGGAAGAATCAATCCTGTCAGAATAAAAAAATTAATAACAGGCGTCGCTTTACCGATTCTCCTTTGAGCCACATACCCCGCCATTGAACAAAATAATACAAGAACAAGGAGGGAAAACAATGTAATCATAATACTGTTTTTGAAAGCTGTCAGCACAACACCCTTGTCAGTAGAAAGAACCTCTTTGATATTATCAAGCAATAAAAACTGCTCCGGAGCTGACATCTTCATTAGAGAGGCTTCTCTAGGATTTTTAGCTGCTGAATTTATAATAAAATAGAAAGGTATGCCAAAAATAACGAGCGCAGAAATAATTCCTGTTATCTCCATTAAGAGGCGTCTTGTCCTGGATATCATAGATCTACCTCTCGGGAGTTTAAATATTTATATATAGGAAATGCAATTACCGAGACAAGAATGAAGAGAAAGACATTTCCGGCTGTCGAAAGGCCGAAGAATCCGCTGCTGTACTGCTTGTATATAATTGAGGCAAGAAGATCGGTTGTGAAACCTGGGCCTCCTTTGGTCATACTCCAAATTAAATCAAAGGTTCTCAGCCCGCCTATTAAAGCCAGAATAATTACGGAATTCATCGCCGGACGAACCAGCGGAAGGGTGATATGTCGAAACTTGTCAAATCTGTTACCACCATCAATCGATAGAGCTTCATAATATTGCGTTGGGATAGAAGAAATTCCAGCAATAAAGATTACCGTTGCTATACCAACGCCCTTCCATACATCTACATTGATAACAGAAAGAAGAGCCAGTTTTGTATTCCCTAACCAATCCGGACCGGTTATACCAATAAACATCAAACCCCTGTTTATCGCACCCTTTGATGGATGCATCAAACTGTTGAAAGTAATTCCAACCGCAATTGTGCTTATCAAATTCGGGAAGAAAACAACAGCTCTCAAATAGTTTTTTGTTCTGATTTCAGAGGTCAGGTAAACCCCCAGAGCCAAGCCAAAAACAACCTTGAGACCACAAGTCAGAAAGGCATAAAGAAAAGTATTCTGAAAACCGATCCGTAGAGAATCTTCTGAGAAAAACATCCTGAAGTTCTCAAGGCCGATATATGTCCAATCCGTTAAGGTCCACCTTGTCAGGCTGAAAAAGAGTGAGCTGATAGCTGGAATCAGAAAGAAAATAGTAAAAACCAATCCTGCTGGGAGTAAAAATAGGTAACTGTAATAGTTTTTCATCTGCTTTATCATATGGAATTTCCCGAAAAAGAGAGCAGATTGGACTCCAATCTGCTCAGATTTTAATTATTCAAGGTTCTGACAAATTTGCAAATTATAATCTCTGGTTTTACCAACCAGGTAAATTAAGCTGTTTTGCCTGTTTTTCCGTATCCCTGTCATATTTTTCAGCTGCATCAAGAGGTTCAGAAATACCAGAACCTACTTCAACACAGATTTGTGGAGAATTTGGAGCCTTAACAGGGGTGATGAACTCAAGTGCCGGAGCTGTCTGGTCGTTTTCAAAGTACTTCATCAGATCCAGAACTCCAGAGGGAGTATCTGCCGGAAGTTCAACACCCTTAACAACAAAAGGGCCATCCGCTTTATTTGTTGCAGAATAAATAGCAAGGCCCTCAGGAGAAACGTAGAAATCAGCCCATTGTTTTGCCAAATCTACATTTTCCCCATCTTTGTAGATGTAAATTGAATTGGGCAGCCATACAGTAGTACCATTCAGTCCCGGAGCATTATCAGGCTGTGCGAAAAAACCAATATCTTCAACCTGATCAGGATAATTATTGGTCAGTGCGGCAAATGCAAAAGTAAGCATGGGATAGTGGACACCATCTCCTTCAGCAAGCATTCCCAATGCTTCATCATAGGTTGTTGCAAGGTAATCACTGTTCATAAAATCCCGCTCTTGAACTTCTTTGTATTTATAAAAAGCCTCAAGTGCCGCTGGTGTTGTCGCATATTTTGCTTCATTTTTCGTGAACCTTTCAGCAAAATCAGGTACCTGCTGCTGAACATAGTAAAAGTCCGAAAGAAGGAAAAGCTGGGCAGTCCAATCATCCTTGTATGAACCGATAACGGCTGTTTTTCCGGCATCTTTTACAACTTGGCAATTGTCCATGAACTCATCCCATGTCATCGGAACTTCAAGCCCCAGTTCTCTATAAGCTTTCTTGTTATAAAGAATACCACCGGCAGCAGAAGAACTGGCAGGTATACCGAATATTTTGCCGTTTACCGTTACCGTCTGTTTATAGCTACTGGAAATCTTATCCATGTAGCTTTCATTGGTCAGGTCTACAAAATTCCGCTCTGGATTTAAAGCTGTCAGCAAAGATCCGGAATTAAAGTAAACCAGATCGGACATTTCGCCGGTTGCAAGGCGTGTCTTGAGGAGATTCTCCCCTTCTGCACTTCCGGGCCTGAGTTCAATTTCAGTTGCAACTCCCGTTTTGCTTTCAAAAGCAGCCGCAACAGCTTTAATACCGTCAAGGGAAGTGGCATTATCGATTAATAAGACAAGAACGGGACTCTCTTCACTCTGGTCGCTCACGTTGTCACTGTTGCCGTTTGCAAACAGCCCTGGTAGCACAACCAGACAAATAATGGCAATTACCAGCATCAATTTCTTCATAAATGCTCCTTAATTTAGATTTATTACAGAATAATGGTGTATATCATTGGAGAAAATGGACTATCTGGTACAAGGATGTGGAAAAATTAACTCTATAAACGTAATTCTCTATATTGAAGCGGAGAGATACCTTTGGTTGCCTTGAATACCTTGCTGAAATACGATGCATCTTCATATCCCACCATGAGTGAAAGATCTTTTAAAAGAATTTCAGAAGATTCTTTCATTAGAATGATACTTTTTTCAATACGTAATATTCGAATGAACTCAGTGACACTCTGGTCCATATATTTATGAAATATTTTGTTCAAATATGACTGGGAAATACTGAAAGTCCGACATAAAAAGGGAACTGATAACTCATCTCCAATATGAGTTGAAATATAGCTGGTAATCCTTTCCAGTGATTCACGGCTTCCCATTTTCGGCGTTAAAGATTCGATATGAGAGAGAGCGGTTTTGAAGATAATAATAAAACGATCAAATAAATCATTATAATTAAGACTGTCCATAACCGCAGTATCCAGTTCTACTTCCAGGCTAATCTCAATATCACATTTATCGGGACAATATTGAAGCACATGGGTAATGATGTGTCTCAGCTCTATTAACAGCTTCAGCATTGGTAATCGATCTTTTTGCCAAATATGGAAATGGGACTTAAGATCCTGGTTAAGAATATCAGCCTTTCCATTCTGACAGACAAAATCCAGCTTTTTGAAAAAGAGGGAATCCAGGGAAGTGATTTTTAACCCTTCAGATGTAGATGGAGAATCTTCGAAAAAAATACGAGATTCTCCCAGAATTGATTGTTCTCTAAGAATTTGGTAAAGCTTTGTTAGATGAAGATTTGTTTTATTTACCGGAAAGCTTATAGCTAAAACTGCGTTATAGAAAGAGCTGCTTGGTAGAGAGATACTGAGCTTTTTTACAAGCTCCTGGAATCGGCTGTAGTGAAGCTTCTCAGCCTGGGCTACTAAACACCATTCATTATCATCCCGCCCTTCGAAAAGCCAGACAGACTCTTTTTCTTTCGGAAGTAAAACTCCAATAAATTTATCTATCATTTCTTTTGAAGGTTTATTCCCAATAGCTTGAGTAAATCGGGAATGTAGGCCATTTCGTCTGATAACCGCCATCAGGAGTTTTCCTGCAGGTTTTGTTCCTGAAGTTATTTGACCTGAAAGCTGCAAGATGAGATCCCTTCGTATATCATCGTATTTACGAAGAGAAAGCTTTCTATGAACCTTTTCAAGGAGGGAGACAAGGGCCGGGATATTAATTGGTTTAAGAAGATAATCAATAACATCAGATTTTATAGCTTTTTTAGCATATTGAAATTCCTGATACCCGCTAATGATAATTGAATAGATTTCGGGCTGGAAATCTTTAACTCTGGCGACTAAATCCATCCCATCCATTCTGGGCATCCGAATATCGCTGATAAGAAGATCGGGGTTCATTTTTTCTACCATTTCAAAAGCCTGAAATCCATCTTCAGCTATCCCGACTACCTCAAAGCCGAGACACTTTTTCTTAATTATCGAATTCAGATGACGCTGTGCTGCCGGCTCATCCTCTGCAAGAATTATTTTGAAAATCATTTTTCCCCCGGCTCTTTATTCATTTCCCCACTAATTTGAATCTCAACACCACCCTTTGGAAGGTTGTCAATTTTAAATCTGAATTTATCATGATAGTAAAGAAAGAGACGGGCATATGTATTTGCAAGTCCCAGACCGCCCAAATTCAGTTCAACATTGGAAGATGGTGAATTAAGGACCTCCCTGATTTCAGAAAAACGCGTTCGAATTTGTTTCAATTTATTCTCAGAAATCCCGCTGCCATCATCTGCAATACTTAAAAGCCAGCCATCAACCTCATTATGGAAACCTTTTATTTTAATATTTACCTTCTTCCTGCTCTTATGGAAGTTATGATTAATACTGTTTTCAATAATGGGCTGAAGTATCATCTTGGGAATTTTAACTTTCAAGATTTTTTTATCCATGAGGCAGGAATAGGTAAGTTTGTGCTCATATCTATTTTTCATTAACGACAAATAGTTCATTGCATGATCAATTTCAAACTTGATTGTCGTATCCCGCTCTCCTGTTGAGGTTGAGTATCGTAACAATGCCGCCGTTCTGTCACAGACATCACAAATATCTTCATTTCCACTTTCCAAACCCATACTTGAAATGACATTCAACAGATTATAGAGAAAGTGGGGGTTAACCTGAGCCTGAAGAGAATCAAAATTAGCCTGAAGTTGTAGTGATTGAGAAACAATTTCTCGATTTAGAGCTTCATTAAGACGATTGTGGAAGTGAGTCAGAGCAAAGTCTAATGCTTCTATTTCGTTATTTGCGTTATTCAAATTCGCGGATGTTGGCAAAGACCCGAGTTCAATTGTATCTATGTGCTTCCTTAACTCTCTGAGAGGCCTTGTCAGTTGAATAGTAAAGTATCTGATTCCATAAAGTGAAATTAACAAAACTGCCATGGTTATCATAAAAAATATCCATATTGTTTTTACCGTTGCTGAGATTCCAGCCCAACGATCTCTACTGATTTCTATACTGATATGCGAATATTTAGAAATTGTTTGATATGTATACGGGTCCCTGAAGAATACCCATCTCCTCGGCAGCGGTAAATTTATAGACTGATAAAGGATTTCTCCTTCCCGGGTACGTGTTGTTACGCTGATATTCATCTCATCTGGAGTATTGAAAATTTTTTCTACTATTGAATAGGGATTCTGAATTTCAATATATCCAGTGATTTTTCCCTCTTGAAAATCATCCACAGCCCTGATAATTCCCATTACTGGAACCCGACCCTCTACATCCCATGGGTCCAGATACATCGGCATCACCATAATTCGGCCAGAGAGATTACCGCTTCGTTCCAGATAAATATTGTTGTCCAGCCAGTGACGTATCGTGGCTTTCTCCGGATATGAATCAAAATTATTACTGTAATAATCCAAAGAGGGTGTGTACACAGAAACTCTATAGAAATCACGCATCAGGGAGTACCGATATATCGATTTCTCAATATATTTTAATGCCTCTACAATATCTTTCTGATAACGGCCATCATCTCTCTCAAAATGGGCCAGGGTTACTAAGGACGGAATAAATTCCGATAGCGAAAGTATATCCGTCGATGCAAAATCCATGGTGGAAATGACAGTATCGAGCTGATCAGACATCCGATCTGCTCGGTTTACCAAATCCTGATATACAGCTTTATCCGTTTTTGAAACCTTAGAAATAAAATACACCAGACTGAAAGAAACAATTAAAACCGTTACAAAAAGAGAATAAGTAAGCAGGATCCGAGCCTGGAAACCTGCCTGTTTCATTCTGATTTCCTCCAGTTTAAAACTTTATACTATTCTACCTAACGCTGCTTCGGCATTTTTTTATTGAAATCATACACTCCGGAGCCTAACAGTAACACCTTTTTTTCACCTGGGATTGTAAGTTCTCCAATTGCATTAACAGGAATCTCAACAGTTACGTTAAAATCATCTCCAACGCTCCGCCAATTGATTGAGGCCGAGCCATAAGGGGTTGAAAGCCTGGCTGAGGCTGATGAAATTCCACCTCCAGGCTGTGGCTTGAACAGTATCTTCTTGTATCCTGGAGATGTCTCATCAGCAGAAATACCGGCAACTGTTCCATAAAGCCAGGAACCAACAGAGCCATACGCATAATGATTAAAAGAATTCATATCGGGACTCCAGAGGGAACCATCCGGTTTGAGTCCATCCCAATGCTCCCATATCGTTGTTGCCCCCATTTTCACCTGATACAACCAGGAAGGATAATCTTCTTGCAGCAGGAGTTTGTACGCCACATCGGTCCTTCCATTACAGCTAAGTGCGTCACAAATGTAAGGAGTTCCAAGGAAGCCTGTCGTCAGATGGGTTCCTTCCTTCTCAAGAAGAAGTACCAGATCATTCACTGTACGTTTAACATAGTCTTGAGGAGTCAATGAAAAGTATAAAGCAAGGGCGTGAGCTGTTTGCGTTGAGACGGCAAGACGGCCTGATGGTGTAAAAAACTCTTCCTGGAAAGCTTGACGGATTCGATTGTAGAGTGAGCTGTAATACCCGGTATCTTCAGCTTTTTCCAGGAGCAATGCCGTTTTTCTGAGTATATCAACTGAATTAGCGTAAAACACAGTTGCGGTAAAATCATTGGGGGTAGCTCCGAAATAACTGCCCTCTTTGGCATCAATAGCTACCCAGTCTCCAAAATGGAATCCTGAATCCCATATAAGCCTGTCCCGGGCATGTTTCTCGATGTAAGCTACCCAACGTTTCATTACACTATAATTTTCTTCAAGCACCCGGCGATCGGCATATTGTCTGTAGATTTCCCAGGGACAGATAACCGCAGCATCGGCCCATCCAGTTGCCGAATGATTCGACTCAAGCAAATCGTCATTTCCTGCAACATCATTCAGGACATCAGGAATGACATGGGGCACACCCCCGTCAGTAAGCTGTTCACTCTTGAGATCTCGGAGCCATTTTGTAAAAAATGATACAGAGTCTCTGAGATTGCAGGCTGTAGCAATGAAAACCTGTGCATCTCCGGTCCAACCAAGACGTTCATCCCGCTGGGGACAATCCGTCGGTATATCTAAAAAATTACCCTTCATTCCCCAATGAATATTGTGATGAAGCTGGTTAATCAGGGGATGGGAGCACTCGAAGGAACCTGTCTGAATCATCTCTGAATGCAGTACGACAGCCTTAAAATTATCCTTTTCAGGTATTCCGGGATATTCTTCCAGAAGAACATATCGAAAACCCTGAAATGTGAAGTTCGGATTGTATTCTTCAACCCCATTGCCACTCAGGATATATTTGATTTTCTGTTTGGCTGAACGGAGGTTTTCAGTATATAGATTTCCTTCTGAATCAAGTATTTCAGCATGCTTCAGGACGACTCTATCACCCCTTTTTCCTGACACTCGAAATTGGACCCAACCGGTTAAGTTCTGCCCAAAATCCAGGATTGTTCTCCCTTCAGTATCTTTAAGAAACTTAACAGGGTTCAGAACCTCCTGTGCTGTCACCAGCGGGCCATCCTGAGCACATACGATTGATGGATCCTGATTCAGGATATCAACCTTTTTCCATTCAGAGTGTCCCTCATTGCGTGCATCATATTCTTCTCCGTTATATAACTCGGAATAGATAACCGGCGACGGTCCGGAATTCCAGGTTTGATCAGTAATAAGAGACTCTGAACTACCATCTTTAAAGTCAAGTCTGAGCACCATGCTGAATCCAGTTCTTTTTCCATAAACACACCTCTTGCCGACCCACCCGGCAAGATCACCTTTATACCAACCCGGTCCAACATGAGCGGCAAGAAGGTTCTCTCCGTTCTGAAGAAAATTGGTTACGTCATAAGTCTGGTAAAGAAGTCTGGATTTATAATTAGTCCACCCCGGTGCAAGCTCCGCATTACCGACTTTCTTTCCATTTATATGAAATTTGTAAACACCAAGCGCCGTGGAATATACCCTTGCCGATTCCAAAGGTTTTTTCAGTTTAATCACTTTTTGTAAAAACCACGCCTTAGAAGATGCCGGGTCTACCTCATCCTTTGGAGAAATAAAAGGTGCATCCCAAACTCCCTCTATTAACAGACCGGTTTCAAAAAAAGCCTCCTGACTCCAACCACTTGATTCACCAGTACTATCATCAACCATGATTCGGTAAAAATAGCGGTTGGATGGTAAAAGACTCTCTCCATTAAATTCGATGAGAACTGACTGATCACTTATGATTTTACCACTGTCCCATATCAAATGATCAAACTGTGGGTCGGTAGAAACCTGCAGGATGTATGATTCTTGTAAAACATTCTGCTTGTCACTTTCCAGAATCCAACTGAACCGAGGCCGTTTCACATCAATCCCAATGGGATTGCTCTGGTGTTCACAGCGGGGACTGTTAATTTTAATCATGGAAAACTCCTGTTATCAATACAGTCAAAGTAACAGCGGACAAGCTGCCTTAGCTGATATTTTGTTGAATATCACATAATAAATTGGTCCCTGGGGACTCCAGTAGGGAAAAATCAATCCTGTCGCATGGAGAATATATGCCTGGTTTTATTAATCCCTATTTATACGGTTATCATGGCGATATTGAAAAACATAACGTCGGCTCTGATTCTTATTACTTTCATAAAATAGCCCTGAATCAATACAAACCATGTATAATAAAACAAATGTTTACAAATAGCTTACAGCTGGCCGCCAGAGGCTGGGAGATTATTTCAAGCGTACCCGAAGGCAGGACAGCTGCCCGTAAGGTTCTACTCTGGTTGACAGAAACGCTGGAACTCTCCTCTGCCGGAATCGAATTTCATGACGAAAAAACATTCTATTCCTGGACTGAGCAGGTAGATCGAGTCGGTCCATCTCTGCCGATTCCGGGTAATGCCGAATACTGGAAACAGCCCTTTCCCTCCGGATTATCATATTGGTTTCTCTCAGGGTTTCAAGGCAGCAGAAAAGAACTCAGTATTCTACTCAACTTACTGGCCGGACAATGGCTTTGCATCAACGGAGTAAATACGAAAGAACGAACAAACACAGAGATGCCGGGTAAGCATGCTTCTGAGAGTTTAATTAATCCATCCTGGATTGCCGTCAGCCGGTCTGCCCGGAATATCCGTTCCAGACTTAATGAGCTGAGCTTTTCCACCCGGCCGCTTTTACTGATCGGTGAAAACGGAAGCGGTAAAAAATATCTGGCCTCCCTTATACACAGAAACGGCCCGAACCCTTCAGAACCCTTCTCCGGCCCCGATACGAACGGGAAATCCGGAACTCTGTATGTTCCCGACTGGCAAATTATCACCGAGGAAGCCCGAAAAAAGCTAATCGGCGATAAAAGACGTTTAATTGCGGCCGCCGTTCCCGGAAAAGAGACAGAATCACTTCTTGCGTTATGGCATAAAAGATACGGCAATCAGAGGTCAATTATCAAAATCCCCGCGCTGAAAGAACATTACGAAGACATCCCCCTGCTTGCCGGACGATTTCTGGAACTGATAACCCGGAACTCTGGCTTCCCGGTTCCAGCCCTTTCAACCACAGCCTTAGAGGCCCTGGAAACCTACACCTGGCCGGGAAACATCCGGGAACTTAAAGAAACCATGGCCTGGGCTATCGAAAAATACGACGGGAGCTGTATCAGGATCGGTGATTTACCTCCGGCGGTACGGGGAGCGGTCAGTCTACCCCAGACCAGCGCCTACCCCAGCCGAATTGCAGCTCTGGAATACGAAGCCCTTAAAGAAGAACTATCCCGGCAGAAAGGTTTTGTGAGCCGAACAGCAAGAAGCCTGGGACTCAGCCCGCGACAGGTGTCCTGGAGAATAAAAAAATACGGCATCAATCCCCGGGACTTCAAAAGACAGCAGCAGTACTAATAATCTTTCGGTTTCCCGGT
>DEIH01000158.1:18920-20357 GCA_002352375.1 Spirochaeta sp. UBA2779
AGCGGAATCCTGTGCCAGCTTCCCCGAATCGGGAAGAAGAGAAATTACCGTTGCAGGAGGCACATTACCGTCAAACTCCCGACAAAGCCAGGAAGCGAAATCCCCCAGACCCGGCTGATGGCTGCAAACCAGAATATGATCTGCATTTCCGGTGTTTTCCTCCAGAACGGTTATCCAGTCCTCGTGTCCGGCAAGGTAGAGGGCCTCAGCCACCAGGATTTGGGGCTTCGCATCCCTCCAGGCCTCAAAAAACAGTTCAACGGTTTCCCGTGCCCGAACGGCCGGTGAAACAAGGGCAATATCCGGGGGCGGAAGACGTTCGGCACACACCAGGCCCATCAGAGTCGCTTCTCTGCGGCCCCGGTCGTTAATCGTCCGGTCGATATCCTGCTGATCTGAAGAATCCCAGACACTTTTTGCATGGCGTAACAGTGTGAGTCGGGTCATTCGTATAATACTAATACATTTTTCGGGCTTGCTTTAGTGGGCAGTCTTCAGATAATTTGAGATTATCGTGAGGTAAGAAGCATGAAAACCATTGGACTCCTTGGGGGCATGAGCTGGGAATCAACCCGGGAATACTACCGGCTCATTAATGAAAAAGTGAGAAAGCATCTGGGCGGTCTGCATTCCGCTGAAATCCTCATGGCTTCTGTAGATTTCCAACCCTTATCCACCGCGATGGAAAAAGGTGACTGGGACAGTATCCGGAAAGTTCTGCTGGAAAGAACCCGGCTTCTCAAAGATGCAGGCACCGATCTTCTACTTATCTGCACCAACACCATGCATAAATTTGCCTCGGATATTGCAACGGCAGCAGAGCCGGTTAAGCTGATTCACATCGGAGAATGCACCGCTGCCGAAGCCTCCCGCCAGGGATATAAAAAAGTGGCTCTCTTGGGAACACGGTTCACCATGGAGGAAGATTTCTACCGGGTGAAACTCGAAGCTGCCGGCCTGGTCGTCCTCATCCCTGAGGAAAAAGAACGGGAATGGATAAACAAACTCATTTTCAGGGAGCTCTGTGCGGGGATATTCAAAGAAGAAAGCCGCCGCCGGATCGCCGAAATTACCGAAAAGCTCGCAGAAGAGGGCGCTGAGGCGGTGGTACTGGGATGTACTGAGCTGCCCCTCATTCTCACTCCAGAAGAGAGCCCCCTTCCGATTCTGGATACCATGGAGATTCATGCGGAAGCAGCGGTAAAAGCAGCACTGGCTTAGTCCGGTACCTTGACGCCACCCTCTCCCCATGATATCCATACACAACTCACCAATCTTTACAGGAGGTTGATTATGAAAAATGAAACCCGGAGTGCGGGAAATACCTGCCGACAGGGCTCATAGGAATACTTTAAACCCTCCTCTTCCTGACATCCTGCGGCTGGTCCCGCTTAATTACACATCTCATTTACAGCAGTGCAGCAGTTTTGTCTGCTT
>DEIH01000182.1 GCA_002352375.1 Spirochaeta sp. UBA2779
AACGCCAGTCCCATTTTCGAGGTGAGCCAGGGGTCTTCGCCATAGGTTTCCTGCCCTCGACCCCAGCGGGGATCTCGAAAGATATTCACGTTGGGAGTCCAGAAGGTGAGTCCCCGGCTGATGCCTCGATTGCCGGCTGCGACAGCGGCATGGTGCTTCGCCCGGCCTTCTTCACTGATCGCATTGGACACACCTTCAATCAAAGCCACATCAAAGGTTGCCGCAAGGCCGATCGCCTGGGGGAATATGGTAGCACGCCCCGCCCGGGCAATACCGTGAAGACATTCGTTCCACCAGTTATAGGCAGGGATACCCAGCCTCTCTATACTCGGACTCTCATGAAGCAGCTGTGAGGCTTTCTCAACCAGAGTGAGTCGGGAGATAAGGTCGTCAGCCCGTTCTTCCGGGGTGAGAGATGGGTTATTCCAGGAATCAGAATTAAATGACATGGTATTTCCTTGATGACTCGATGACCCTTTGAGATAAAAAACTGCGAACTCTCAGAGTATTCCCAGAGTTCGCAGTAAGTTACTAATTTGCGGATATGCCCGCTTCTTTCAATTTACTTCGTGGCTAACCAGGCATCAATCTGTTTCTGTGCCTCAGTAATAATGCGATCGATACCGGCTTCTTCCATGGCTTTGTTAAAATCGGCCATAGCTTCATCCAGATTATCAGCGTAATAAACACTTATCTTATATTCAGCATTGATTGCACCGCATGCGGCAATTTCATTCCGAACCGGGGATGGATCGAAGACAAACCCCAGAAGTGGAGATACAACGGCACTGGCATCGAGATCCATAGTCTGCTGCCAGACATCGGGATCCTGACCGGGCATCAGGTAGGCGTTGAACTGGTCGCCGAACTGCCAGGCGGGAAGACCATAAGACTTGTCGGTGTCAAGATTCACATACCCGTTTCCGGCATCTGTGTAATGAACATCTTTAATACCGAAAACCAGGAGGTTGTAGAGATATTTATCACTGTATACAGCGTTGTAAAGCTCCATAGCTTTCTCGGGATGCTGACTGTTAACACCGATAGCTGTCATGGTGGATGAAGCCGAACCGGTAGAAGTGTAGGGCTTATACAGACCGCTTACAATCGTATCCTTACCGTAACGGACCAGGTTCTCCCCTTCAACACCGGGTTTAATCCTCGTCATAATAAAGGAGGCGTATTCACGGCCTTTCACTTCTTCATCGAGATTAAGGGATGTGAAATCTGATGGTATGTAGCCGGCTGACAGCATTTCACGGACACTTTCAACATCCCGTCTATACTCCGGACTGATAAGAGTGTTAACAACTGTAGGTGTGGTGTCGGTAAGGTAGACGCCGATGTAACGGTCTTCCTCCGAGATAATATCGTCGAAGTATCGTGTTTCTTCTTGAGGATTCAGATCGGGTAAAATCCCTTCCTTGAGATTGAAATAGGGAACAACACCTTCTTCGTTGTCCACAATCTGCTGGAAGAAATCAAAGATCTGTTTATTCTGTGTAACCTTGTCGGGATCGAAACCGTACTTGTCGGCATATTCCTTAACAAAGGCAATGCCTCTCTGGTTGGACATAATCTGATAGTTGATGATAGCCATAATCTTGCCATCAATTTTTGCAGCATCCCAGTACTTAGCGGGAAGAATAGAAAGGATGTCCTTACCGTAATCTTTAAGAAGGTTATCAAGGGGGAGGTATGCACCCTTGGACGCTGTCGGGATGAAGGGATTTGCCCAGCCTGATGTAAAAGCCAGATCGAAAGATTCACCTGCTGCATGCATAGTCTGCATCTTGGTAGTATAATCACCCCAGCCGTGAACCGTAATATCCAGATTGATGCCGAACTTGTCACCCAGATATTTGTTCACCTCTTCCATAACCACGGGAAGTTCTTCCTGAGGATTACCAATCTGATGCCAGGAAATGTTAACCATTTCTTTTGATGCGGTTTCTGCACTATCACTCCCGCCGTTGGCGAGTACCGATGCCAGAGGCAGCATGAGCAATAGAGTGAAGACGATGATTCGGTTTGTTTTCATAACAAAACTCCTTATTTTTTTTCTACCGCCTTAGCGGCATTGGTTCCTAACCTTTAATTGACCCGACGGTGATACCCCGGACCAGAAAGCGCTGGATAAACGGGAAAGCAAAAAGAATAGGACCGGCTACCAGCAGAGCCGTTGCCATCCGGGCTGTATCCCCCGGAAGTTTGGTAAGATCTATATCCACACCCACCGACTGAAAGAGTGTGCTGCGCATGAACTCGGCATTGCTCAGAATCCTCTGTAAAAGCAGCTGTAAAGGAATCTTCGCTTTATCGGAAATAAATAACAGAGAGAGCCACCAGTCGTTCCAGTAGTTAAGGAAGTAAAACAGCCCGACTGTTGCCAAACCTGATTTGGTCATCGGAGCCACAATCCGGAAAAAGATACTGACTTCCCCTGCCCCGTCAAGCCATCCGGATTCGATAATACTCTTGGGGATTTTCGACATGTAGCCTTTAAGGAGCAGAACGAGCCAGGGAATAACAAGATAGGGAATAATAAGGATGGTAAGAGTGTCCTTAAGTTTCAGGAACTTCACCACATAGATGTAGAACGGCACCAGTCCCGCCTGAAAAAGTAAGGGGAAAAATACCGCCAAGGTAATGAAACGGGAAGCCTTGAAATCCTTACGGGTAATAACGTAAGCAACCATGGAAGACAAAGTGAGTCCTATAACAGAACCCACAACCGAGACGAATGTGGTAACAAGATAGCTATGCAGAATTTGTCCAGGACTTTTAAGCATCATCCGGTAGGCCTCCAGGGAGAATACCCGGGGGAAAGCTGCATAACCATTTTTAAGAACATCCTGCTCATCGGAAAATGAGATAGAAACCACAAAGACAATAGGGAGAATGCAAAGTACGGCAATAGCACCCAGCAGGATGTGTATAAAAAAATTGGAACTGTTGACTCGTTTAGACATGGTTAGAATACCCTCGATTCTTCGTCCAGTTTCGTGATGAGTTTATTACTCAACAAAACCAGAACCAGTGCCACTACAGATTGGTAGAGGCCTGCGGCAGCGGCCATCCCCGGATCTCCCAAAGTCAGCAGAGCCCTGTATACGTATGTATCGATTACATCTGTTACCGGATAGAGGGTGCTGCTATTCCTGGTGAATTGAAAGAAAAGGCCGAAGTCGGAGCGGAATATCCTGCCGATATCAATCATAACCAGGATTACAACCAATTGTTTCAACTGGGGTATGGAGATGCGGAAGACTTTCTGTATCCGATTTGCACCTTCGATATCCGCTGCTTCAAAAAGCTGAGGGTCCAGACCGATGAGAGCGGTGAAATAGATTATCGCGATATAACCGAAGTGCTTCCAAAGGTATGCCAGAGGAAGGATAACTCTCCAGGCATCAGGTTGGGCATACCAGATAACGGTATCCCGGCCCATACGGGTGAGGAGGGTATTGATTATGCCTCTATCACCACTAAGCAGTGCAAATCCGAGATATGCGGCGATTACCCATGAGAGAAAGTATGGAAAAAAGAATATTGTCTGATAAATCTTAATTGAGCGGCGGGAGAGCTCGTTCATCAACAATGCAACAAGCATGGCCAGGCTGTGACTTAAGACAATGAATAGAAAGTTCCATTTTATGGTGTTGTAAGTAATCCTGGCGGCGACACCGGTGGTAAACAGGTAAGTGAAATTGGAAAAACCCGACCATGAGCTCTTCCAGGGCCCCAATCCATAGTTGTAGTTTTTGAAGGCGATAATCAGACCAGGCAAGGGCATGTACTGCATGAGTACCACCACCACCAATGCAGGCAAAGCCAGAAGCCATAACCCTCTATGGTCCAGAAGTCCTCTTTTCCGTTTTGACAGTAAATTCGGCATGGATTTACGATCAACCCGGATAATGGGTGCACGCAACTGTCAATCAGCCCGATTACTCCCAATCCTCCTGCCAATTCATCATATTACTATCATATTGAGCTATCCCGCCATCCATTCAACCCTTTTCAGTTGCCCGGAGAGATACCAGAGATTAAAATGACAAGCCGAATGAATAAACAAAATCCTCTTCAGAAATGGTATGTACTAACCCTCCTGATTGTGGCATCCGCCGTTGTCGCTCTATCAATATCAATTTCTCTTCAAACCGAAAAATCTTTCCGGGACTTCCGATCCTCAGTGGATACACTGGGTTTGAAACAGGCTGAGAACGCCTTTTCCCTTCTGGATATCACGGCTAAGGATATCACCAGAAAAGTATATAGCCACGGAGCAACGACACTCCTCTCACTTGCACCCTCTATTGATTCGGTTACACCGGAGTTCATCAAGAGTTACCAGAGAATGCAGGATATGGCCCTGCCCTTTATTCACTCCATCAACGTTATACATGTCCCCTCAGGGGAGTTGATTACCTCGAACAGGGGCTGGTTCCGGGTGAATGATGATATCATCCAGGACATCGAAACCGCTTACCCCGAACTCCCGAACCTTACACCTCTGCCCATCCGAAGCAATGTATCCTACGGTGATAGTGAGGAGCTGGTGTTTGCCTACATCCTTCGGGATCGATTCGAAGATGAAGTCGGCCTGGTTCGTGGTGTCATCCTCCTTGTGGAATCCTCGTGGTTCCTGGACGCTATGTCCCAATCCGACGACCCGCGAACCGGCACCCGATTCCTGCTCTATCATCCACGTTTAGGAATACTTGGCGATGCTGCGAAAGAACCCTGTATGAACAGTATTACTGAGGAACTCAACCGACTTACCTCAGGCAATGCAACTTCGGATACCTTCGAGAGTGAATGGGAAGACACTCTTTACCACGGTGAATATACGGTACTTGGAAAATCTAAACTTTACCTGGTAAGACTGCGAAACCAGTCTGTTCTCAGGGCTGAAGTAAGATTTCTTCGGCTGAAAGTGGCCGGTCTTGTGATGATATTTCTAATATTGATTACTATTACCGGCTTTGTTGTCAACAAGAGAATCTACGAACCATTTTATTCTGTTGTTACGGATATCCGGGAATCCATTGGCGACCGCATTCAACTACCGGAAAGCGATCTTGACCTTCTAAGTTCCATGTATGCAAATCTCAGAGACGAATATTCGGGAAATGGAGAAAATAGAGTTATTACCAATTGCCTTCGTTCCCTCACACTTGAAGAAAATGACAAGCCGAATGAGTCAATAGAAATCTTGCGGAAACGGTCTATTGTGATTTCACCCGACCATCCCGGATCCCTTTTCCTTATTTCTCTCGACCATTTCGATGAAGATTTCGATGAAAGAGAAACCTCTTCCAGTTTGTCTTACGCTTCAATGAAGTTCCAACTCCGGGAAGCCGTATCCGAGGCATTCGGAAATCTGAATCTTGATTTTTCCGCCTTTTTCACCAAAAGAGGTCAGTTGTTGGCCCTTGCATTTCCCGACAGTGAAAGTGACACAGGGGTTCAGCTTCACAAGATGATTAATACCCTGTTGAACCTTCCGGTATCCATTGTTGATTGCCGGGATATCCGGGATTTCATTGAATTGAAGGAACGATACATCATCATGATATCGAAACTCAGGCGCCGTTATCTTCTGGGCCGAGGTGTTTATATCTCTGTGTCGGATAGCGAAGTATTTCCCGCTGAGGATGAACGAAAAAGGATTCGAAATCTCAGAAATATCGTTATAAATGCCATAGCAGAACAAAAAACAATGCCCCAGGAAATTGGCTCATACATAAAGAGTATCCGAATCTGGGCTATCGAATCAGCTCTGGATGAAATCAACGCATTTTCCCTCTCCCTGGTCCGTACCCTGGCTAATCAGGATGAAAGCTTCCAGTCCCAGAGCCTGTTCAAAAGTCTCATCAACCAACCATCAATAGATGATTTCCGCAATATCGTTGAAGAGTTCTCAAATGAGCAGAAAGGGGCATTTTTTCAGACCGAATCACGACACGCCGCAGTGGTAACCGCCGCACGGGACATCCTCGAGCATCGTTACCCGGAACCGGGGTTGTCAATGCAATCTGTTGCCGAGGATATCGGCATGAGTTCAACCTATTTCGGAATGATATTTAAACGCAGTATCGGTTCGAGTTTTTCCGACTATCTCACTATGGTGCGGATTCAGGAAGCAGCCAGATTGCTGGTGGAGACACGAATGCCTGTTCTGGAGATAATGACCTCGGTAGGAATACTCAGCGAGAGCACATTCTATCGA
>DEIH01000196.1:0-4710 GCA_002352375.1 Spirochaeta sp. UBA2779
GTCTTGAAGGAAAAGCCGAATCAAAACGCCAGCGCAACCTGAAAAAAGAACTTGAGTGGATACAGCGGGCCGGCCCCCAGAGGCGGCTGCGCTCCAAAGCCCGGCTCAAAGGTCTGGACGCCCTTCGTAACGTTGAAGCCCAGGAAGAAGCCCGGGATGCCGAACTCTGGATTCCCCCGGGCCCCCGGATGGGAGATGTTATTGTTGAATCAACAGGACTCACCAAAGGCTACGGGGAAAAACTCCTCTTTGAAAACCTGGATATTACAATTCCTCCCGGGGCCATTGTTGGAATAGTCGGCGCCAACGGTGCCGGGAAAACAACCCTCTTCCGGCTCATCACCGGAGATGAAACACCTGATTCGGGTACAGTGAAAATTGGTGAAACAGCAAAAATTGCCTGGGCCGATCAGCTCCGGGAAGGACTGGATTCAAAGCTGTCTGTCTGGCATCAGATATCCGGCGGAAAAGAAGTAATTACCCTTGGGGGGAAGGATATCAATTCCCGGGCCTGGCTGAACCGTTTCGGTTTTACCGGCAACGATCAGGGCAAAAAAGTCGGAAACCTTTCCGGCGGGGAAAAAAACCGTCTGAATCTGGCCCTGGTTCTTCAGGAGGAAGGTAATCTTCTTCTGCTGGATGAACCCACAAACGACCTTGATGTAGCTACTATCCGGGGGTTGGAAGAAGCTCTGGATGCCTTCCCGGGGACTGCAGTTATCGTCAGCCACGACCGCTGGTTCCTCGACCGTGTTGCTACTCATATACTGGCCTTTGAAGGAGAGGGGAAAACCCTTTGGTTCCCAGGGGGTTGGAGTGAATACGATGAAGACCGGCATAAACGCCTGGGTAGTGAAGCGGACATTCCAAAACGCCTGAAATACCGCAGACTCACCCGGGATTGAGAATAATATTTGTTATGAAAATATCGAGGGTAATTAAAGTGACCTCTGCCAAGCTCAACCCCGGGGCAATCCTGATTATTTTCATGCTTTTCACTCCAGGATTTCTTTTCGCCCGGGCTGCCGCCGAACCGGAGAAATCCCTTACCATCGGCGCCGTTCAGTTTTCCGTCTCTGAAGAAGTTTACAGCAGTATAGAATCTTTTCGATCAGCAGTAGAAGAATCCCTGAACAAGCTCGAAATCAAAGCGGCATCCAGCAGTGAAAGTTCCCTGAACCTGGCAGTCTTCCCGGAATACACATCGGCCTTTCTCGGGCTTTCATTTCTCAGCCCGCAAGAGGTTAAGTCCCTTGCAGCTGATACCGCTGATAACCGTTCTCTAGTAGGCTGGGCTCTCAGGATGGCCGAACCCCGAGTAATATCCATCTGGTCTGAGATAGCCCGGGAGCGGGGATATGCCATCCTCGCCGGAACCACTTTAATTCTGGATAATGAAGGGAATATCCGCAACCGGGCTCTTCTGTTCTCTCCGGAGGGAGAATTGATATGGACCCAGGACAAGGTATTTCCCGGTGCCCCGGAAGTAGAACTGTTAAATCTGAAAACCGGTAAAATTTCCGATGCACGCCCCTTCGAAATTAACGGGTTCGAAATCGTAACAACTATATGCCGCGACACCTATCACCAGGAATGGGAGGAGGCTCTGCCTGAAGCTGATTTGTGGATAGACATCAAAGCCAACGAGCTGCCTTTTACCAGGGAATACTATGATAAGGCCCTCCCAGAGCGTCTTCCTGATTCTCCTACGAATACTGGGTTAACGGTAAGCCTGTCCGGAAAAATTCTCGGATTCAGTTTTATAGGAAGTACAGAATCCCTGATAGATGATGGTATATCATCCAGAATAATTGAAACTTCTGATCCATATAAAGAAAATGCTGTTCTGATATTGAATATACCTTAAAAATGAGCAATTCATCGATTATTTATTCTTCTTCAGGATATAGTACATGTATGAAACAAACTCATAAACTCATTCTGCTTCTGCTCCTTTCTCTCGCAACAGCAGTTCTTATCAACAGCTGTGCAAATCTCGGAAACATGTTTAAAAACCCTGAAGCAAAGATTATCTCAGTGGAACTGATTCAGGTTGATTTCACATCACTGTCCTTAGAGGTAATGGTTGAAATCAGCAACCCCAACCCCGTGGGGATTACTCTGAGTGCCTATGATTATGGCCTTACAATATCAGAGAAAACCCTTCTGGAAGGACGTTTTGAAGAGCCGATTTCTTTGAAAGAAAATGGCAGCACAACAGTCCCTGTACCAATCAAAATGACATACAAAGATATCCCTTCAATCGGAGCTGCAATTCAGACCGGTAAGTCACTGCCGGTGGGTATAGAGCTGGGCCTTGAAATAACCTTTCCCTATATGGGGGGACTCAGGATGGATATCTCCGGAAGTGTAGAAATCCCTATACTGAGGAGACCTGTTCTCCAGCCGCAAAGTATAAGGGTTGAACGGATAAATCTCTCCGGCGCCGATATACTGCTATCTATTAAGGTTGAAAATCCCAATGAATTCACCCTCACTCTCGATACGGCAGAGGGAAACCTCACTGTTTCAGATAATGAATGGGGTAGAATCAGCGCAGAATCTGATGTAAGTATACCGCCCCATGAGAGCTCCATAATAAATCTCAGAATGCAGGTTGATTTTGTCGAAGCGGGGCGCTCCGCCTTTGCTTTACTAACCGGAAACGGAAATGCAAATATACGAATTAACGGAACAATGGACATTGATATGGATCTCCCTGAATTCAAAGGAGAAGCCCTCCCATGGAACAGCGAGGCAAAAGTGTCAATTTTAAGGTGATAAACCGGTAAAAACCGTACAGGTATTGACCCCTTTTAAATCCAGAGGCTAGTTTGTTCCAATGAGAAGAGACATCGTTCACATCGGAGCCGGTCAGCTTCGCTACGAAATCAGAGAAATCGTCCAAACCGCCCACGAACTTAACAGACTGGGACGGGAGATTATCTGGGAAAACATCGGCGACCCGGTTCAGAAGGGAGAACCTATGGCCGACTGGATAAAAGATATCATCGGCTCTCTGGTTGATAAGGATTTCAGTTACGCCTATACAGCTTCTGCCGGAGACCCTGATACCAGAGCCTTTCTTGCAGGCAGGGTAAACGCCCGGGGCGGTACACAAATAGGCCCTGATGATATTATGTTTTTTAATGGGCTGGGTGATGCAGTTTCAACACTCTTCACCCACCTGCGCCGGGAAGCCCGGATACTCGGACCATCACCTGCCTACTCCACCCTCTCCTCGGCAGAAGCATCCCACTCGGGATATGAACATCTCACCTATCGTCTGGATCCTGAAAAACAGTGGCAGCCGGATCTTGAAGATATCAGGATGAAGGTGAAATACAACGATTCAATTGCCGGTATTCTGCTTATCAACCCCGATAATCCCACCGGTGCTGTCTATCCTCAAAACACTTTGGAAGAAATTGTTAAAATAGCCAGAGAGCACGATCTTTTTGTTCTCTGTGATGAAACCTATACCAACATTGTATACCCGGGTAATAAAACAGCTTCATTGAGCGAAGTTATCGGTGATACTCCGGGTATCGCCCTTCGCAGTATCTCCAAAGAATTTCCCTGGCCAGGCGCCCGCTGCGGGTGGATGGAAGTATTCAATCAGGATAAAGATGATGTCTTCCGTCGGTATATCACCAGCCTGCTGGATGCTAAAAGACTGGAGGTTTGTTCAACCACCCTGCCTCAGATGTCCATTCCCCGGGTATTTTCGGACTCCCGATATCCAGGGCATTTAAAAAGACGAGCCAGAATGTTTTCAAACCGTGCCGATGAAGCGGTTTCCATTCTCTCAGATATCCCGGGAATTACCGTTATCAAACCCGGTGGTGCCTTTTATCTGACAGTGGTTTTTAATACAGAACTGCCATCCGACGGCCCCCTGCCTGCCATCGACAATCCTTCAATTTCAAAGAGGGTCAGCGAAATAGTCGCCGATGTCGCTCCGGACAAACGTTTTGTATATTGGCTTCTGGGAGCCACCGGAATATGCACCGTTCCGCTCAGCGGTTTCTGCACTGAGCTTCCGGGATTCCGGGTTACTCTACTGGAAAATAACGATTCGAAACGGAGACAAACTTATAACACTCTGTCTGAAGCCATCAGAACCTACCTTGGTGGATGAGAGCGAAATCCAAACTTGCCTTTTAGATAATATATAGTTATTTTCCCATGAAGAAAAACAAACCGGCGGAGAAACCCGCCTTAAGGAGACCGATATGGCGGAATTTCTAACAACTGAGACTTTTAAAGAGAAAGTATTTGATTATGCCAATGAAAAAGAATGGAAGTACAAGAGCGATCTTCCCGGCATCATCGACTTTTATGCCGACTGGTGCGGTCCCTGTAAAATGGTTGCACCCATCATTGAAGAGCTTTCCACCGAATACGAAGGTAAGCTGAATGTATGGAAAGTGGATACTGAAGCTCAGCAGGAACTAGCCGGTGCATTCGGGATTCAAAGCATTCCTTCTATCCTTTTTATCCCTGTAGAAGGACAGCCCCAGATGGCTGCCGGAGCCCTTCCCAAAGCAACTTTTGAGAAGATTATCAAAGAAGAACTTGGCGTAGAGTAACAAAGGTTTATTCCTTCAGGAATCTTGTTGACATGAAAACAGGATTCCTATATCTTTGCCTACGTTCAATCCCCTGTAGCTCAGCTGGTAGAGCGGGTGGCTGTTAACCACTAGGTCG
>DEIH01000196.1:4723-10452 GCA_002352375.1 Spirochaeta sp. UBA2779
GGAGTTCGAGTCTCTCCGGGGGAGAAGAGCCTGATACTTCGGTGTCAGGCTCGTTTTTTCTTATAAACTACTGATTCAAAGCTACCTCCATGGAAGACTCAAAGTGAAGAACCGTGCGCGAATACCTGGAGCGCCGATCCACAGGACATGGTGAGAGGTGATGAGGCGACCCGGAGCCGTGGAAAAATGATGTTTTCACGGTGGAGGGCGATTCTGTCCGGGGGAGCACAGGCCGATACTTCGTGTACCGGCCTTTTTTGGGGCCGACTGAAATTCTCGCCCCCTGTAGCTTTATGGGAGGTATCATCCTTCATGCTGAACGAGTCCGTGGCAAAGGCGCCAGAGGTTAATTAAAAGAGTAATAAATAGTCTCATTCCCCCAAGGTAAGCCCTGGATTCGGAGTTGCCGCCGGCGAATTACTCTCCGCGAACGGTTACATCCATGGGAAAACCCCCAAAGTGAAGTCCGAGGCCTCCCGGCAGCTGACGGTCAGCTGCTTTCGCGGATAACCAGAGTTGGTTTAACATATTCCTGAATCAGCTCATCGGAAGTATCGTCAAAAAGCAAAGACCGGATACGCTTCGAAGCCTTATCGGTGAGTTCTTCACGAGGCTGGTGGATGGTAGTCAGCGAAGGAAGGGTCATCCGACTCACCGGACTATCATCAAAACCAATGACTTTCAGATCTTCCGGTACACGGATACCCTCCTCCTTCAAAGCGTTCAGGAAACCGAATGCCGCGATATCAGCCGGAATGAAAATACCATCGCATTCTCTTAAACGTATGTGATTCTCCCTGACAAGACGGTAGCCGCCTTTATAGCTGCAGTCACAGGAAAAGAAACCTTCAACATCAACGATGAATCCGGCTTCTTCAAGAGCACTGAGACAGCCCAGGGTTCTCTGCCGGAACTCCTCCGCCTTATTTTCATCTATCCTGACCACCTGTATTTTCCGGCAACCGGAATCGATGAGATGCCGGGCGGCCAGATGCCCGCCCTCATAGTTATCGGTAAAAAAACAATCGACGGAGTCCCGGGATATGCCGTCGGAAATCATGTGTATGTGAACAATAGGCAGCTTGTGCACTTTAATGAGTTCATAATCCTCACGTCTGATTTCCGGATGGATTATGACGAATCCGTCTACCTTGTTCTGCCGGATCAGTCGGGCAATATTGCTTTGTCCCGACTGATCGTTGTAGGCCTCTACAACCAGGGCATCAAGACCGACTCTTTCAAGGCTATGCCTAAGATCCCTGAAAAGTTCGTTGGTGTACAGGGAGCTGCGGAAATCGTTCAGTACTGAATAATAAAGAACCCCGATAATTCCGGTCTTGCGGTTCTTCAGGCGCCGGGCTCCCTCGTTGAACTCGAAATCCATCCGGTCCGCGATGGTTTGGATTCTCTCCCGGGTAACGGAACTGATGAGGAGGCTGCCGTTGAGAGCACGGGACACGGTTGAATGACTCACCCCCGCCAGTCTTGCGATATCCTTGATGGTCGGCTTACCCGGCAAATCCCAACCCCTCATCTTTAGCTGATGTAACCCAGCCACTTCCTTTGGTTATCCAACATAGTGTCCACCATTTCCCTCATTCCATGGTATTTATTTACCACCGGGCAGGCCAGTACGGCCTGGATTACCAGATCCCGACTTCCGGTGAGGATTGCATCAACGGTGAGATCGTAAACCCCGGCGTAGTTGCGGATCAGTGCTCCGAAGCCCTTGGGATAGGTATCAAAACGGACACCCGAAACACCACGATGGTCGACTATCGCAGGGAGTTCCACAGCGATGCCATCGGGGAAATCGGGTATGGCGCCGTTATTGAGAACATTCACCGCCATTTCTTCATAGCCTGAGTCGTTGATGATGCCTTCCATGATTGGAACAACCCGCTCCCTCAGGTCATCCGTGATTTCAGACCAGGTCTGATTCGACAATGCGTAACGATAGAATTCATAGAAATCCAGAATCCCCTGATGGTCAGCAACATCCTGCGCCCATGAAATGTATTCACCAAGATGGCTGTCCAGGGTGATGGGAAGCAGCCTGTATGTTTCCATTATGGCTCGAAAAAGACTGCGGTCGGACCAGGGTCTGAAACTTTCCCCGATATCAATTTTCCACCTTTCGAGAGTACCTTCGGTTTCCGGAACGACACCGGTACGACGAGTGTAATCCCATAAATCGGAAAACCCGGGCTCCCGTTCAAAGAACGCCGGGGCCTTTTCAAGGATGTCAGGATACGCATCTTTGCCGGTTTCTGTGTATGTGGCTTCCAACAGGACGCTGAAATGATTCAGGCCGGCTGCACGCATACGAATATTTTTCAAATCGGTGTTCAGAATCTCTGGGAGGTATCGCTTCAGGGATGCAATCTCATGACAAAGACCTACGAATCTCAATCCGGGATGCTTTCGCAATACCGCCGTCGTAATGGCCGTCATCGGATTGGAATAATTGAATACCACCGCATCCGGACATATGTCGACAACGTCGTCGCAGATTTCCAGAATGGGAGGCGTAATTCTCAGTGCATGAAAGATACCACCGGGACCGCCGTTCTCACCATACACCTGAGGGATTCCGTACTGCATGGGGACTTTCCAATCCATGTCCCAGAGGGCAAAACGATCCCCAACTTCGATGGAGATGATAACAAAATCAGCTCCTTTCAGGGCCTCTTTCCTCTCCGTTGTGGCAGTAATTGTGAAGTCAAGCCGGTGAGTATCAAGATACTCCAGTGCCGTCCGAGAAACCTTCTCCAGAGCTTCCCCGTTTATGTCCATCAGGGACACTTCCGCCCCTTTTAAAACGCTGCTTTGAAATATATCTCCCAGGGTACCTAAGCCGAACTGGGCGCTTCCAGCTCCAAATAGTGCGATTTTCAAGTGTCTGACCTCCATGCACACGTTTGCATTCTGAATTGTACAACATTTTATCGAGAAATATCAATGAAAGGTATCATACCCTTGGGCAGAGCCCTAGACCCGGAGTCGCCGTCGGCGACTCCCTTCCGCGGCAAGCCGCGGGATATGAAACCTTTCTTTCCCTGCACTCCCTCGGGAATGAACAAGTTCACTCCTCTCGGTTCGTTTGGGAATCCATGACATCATGCCCGCTCGACAGATACGATCAATTCAGATTCAAGTCGGTATCGGGACCCATAAACTTCTACATCAATCGGCGGGCCGGCACGAAGGTTCAACCGAACCTTATCCCGGGCGGCCTGAACTTCAATGGAGGAATCACGATAGTGGATACGGAAACTGAGAGTTTTCCATTTAGAGGGGATCCGGGGAGAAAACGAAGGGATTGGGCCGGTGGGTCGGAACCCTCCAAAACCCCAGACCGTCGCCAGCCACGTACCCCCCATGTTCGCAACATGAATTCCGTCCCGGGTGTTCTTATGACTGTCATCAAGATCGAGAGCGGCAGTCTCGGCAAAATATTCATAAGCCTTATCCGGATCGCCGAGCTGCGCGGCAAGAATTGAGAACGCCGCATAGGAAAGGGATGAATCATGAGTGGTAATGGATTCGTAATATTTAAAACTGTTTCGGAGGGTTGATTCTCTGCCGTCCCCCCCCCAGAAGGATATAAGCTAATACCGTATCCGCCTGCTTACAGACCTGGAAACGGGACAGTATCATATGATGATAATGAAGGAGAAGGGATATTTATCCTCGGGAGTTCCCTTAAAATCCAATACCGGTTTCTGAAGAAAAGAATCATCCTGGGGATTCATGTCCAGCTCGGCATCGTAAGGCAGAAACATGGCATGCGCGGCTTTCATCCAGTTCCCGACTTCGTCTTTCCCCAGATTTATCCGATCACCAAGTTCAGAAAGTACCGCCGGATATGAACGTTTCAGCAATTCAAAAATCTCAACGGCTGTCTTCAGGTTCTTTTGAGCCATTCGGTTGGTGTAGTAGTTGTTATTCACCAGACATGTGTATTCATCCGGTCCGGTGACGGTATTGATATGAAAAGCGGATCCCGAGAAGTTTCCTATCTCCAGCCAGATCCGGGCTGTCTCGAAAAGAATCTCCGCACCGTATTGAAGAATGAAATCCACATCATCAGTTGCTTCCCAGTATCTCCAGACGGCATAGGCGATATCGGCATTGATGTGGTACTGAGCACTTCCTGAGGGATAATACGCCGAGCATTCCCTGCCGGCAATGGTTCGCCATGGATATGCCGCCCCTTTTGCATGACCCAGATCCCGAGCGTGGCGCCGGGCTTCCGGAAGTATCGTGTATCGATATTGCAGGAGGTTTCTCGCAATCCCGGGCCGGGTGTACAGGAAGAAAGGGAGCATATAAATCTCCGTGTCCCAGAAGTAATGCCCCTCATACCCTTCCCCGCTGAGGCCTTTGGCGGGAATGCTCGCGATCGGATTACCCGAGGCGGACTGCAGCAGATGAAAAAGATTGAATCTGAGTCCTTTGAGGATATGATCGTCACCCTCAATCCCGATTCCGGATTCCATCCAGAACCTCTCAAGATAGTCTTCCTGCTCTCCGGTAAAATCGGCGAAGTACAAACCGGAAATCTCATCAGAGACTCTTTCGACATGTTTTAATCCATCAGGATGACGCAGGGAATCGCAGAATACGGCCTTTTTTTCGAGGGTGAAAGATTCACCGGCTTCCAGGGAGATATTCCAGCTCAGTCGAGCTACGCCTTTATCCTGAGACATTTCGGAGGATCCCGGATCGGAAAGATTTATATCGGAAAGTCTCATACGAAAGCTATGATCCACCTGCACCCACAAGTAGGCTCCTGTAGCTTTCGTCCGGGAAGTCATACTGATAGTGTTCCCGGAAAATGAGGTATCAACCACCTCCAGCGCTGTGAACTCATGCCCTGAAACCCGGGGATCCGAGGGGTCGTAATAATTCCTGACGTCCCCTTTTACCGAGGATTCGAGCCGTATTTCAACCGGATCGAGAGCACTGAGAGAGTAATTGATTGCAAATACTTCGGGACGTGTGAAGGATGCAAGACGCTTTACTTCAATCTTTACTTTTTTCCCGCTGCTGCTTTTCCAGATAAAATCCCGGCGGGAAAAACACTTCCGCATATCAAGACATCGATGAAAATCTATGGTATTGGAACTGTTAAGAGAAAGGTACTCCCCATCAACACGAACTCGGATTATCTGAACATCGCTGACATTGAGAATCTTCTCACCGGTTTCAGGGAATCCATAGAGCTTTTCCGGATGAATTATGGGATGGGTGTCATAGAAGGCGTTGAGATATGTGCCCTGGGCTCCTTTGGCACCCTCGGGCTCACCCTCTTCAAAATTCGCTCGAACTCCGATATAACCGTTTGCGGTATGAAAGAGTGTCTCATCAAGAGCCAGTGTCTATGGACTGAAACCGCTGGTTTCCAACAGGAAAGACATGAATACTCCTTAGCAAAGCATGTCCGAATAAACATGTTTTCATGAAAGTTCTTTCAAATACTAAAATCTATAACACTTCCCGTCAAGAAGAAATTGATATGGATAAAGTGCATATAGAATGAAAAAGAACCACCAATCCTTGAAGAAATGAGTTAACATCTCCTCTTAGACCGGTATGATATTGAGATTAGTGAAAGAACTTTCATAACAATCTGGACGGGTTGGTATCGATAACAAAGCGAAAAATAAAACGGGCGACAAAACCAAGATCGTCAGAGTTGAGTATAGTGAGCCCTTTCGTCAATA
>DEIH01000235.1:0-1490 GCA_002352375.1 Spirochaeta sp. UBA2779
AACAGTACTTGTACACCATTCCCTCACAGCGTAAACTGAATTTTTTGGAGGCCGTTTATGGATGTACTGCAATATACCGGAAATTTAAGCTGGCTGGTTATTCCCTTCGGATTGTTTCTCGGCCTGCTGGGCTACCGATTATTCAAAATTTCCCTCTTTATCATCGGTCTCTTTTTCGGCCTGGCCCTGGGCTCATGGATCGGCATCAAAGTTGACAACAGTCAGCTGGGGCTCATTCTCGGACTGGTTCTTGGTCTGGCATTCGGTGTTGCCACCCATTTTCTGATTCGTTTCAGCCTCTTTCTGGCAGGTATGGCCGGGGGGCTCGTTCTGGCCGTTCTCGTGATGAGACAAATCGGGATGGATCCCTCCGCCACCGAGTCCATGCTCTGGGCTCTCGGCGCTGCGGTTGCCGGGGGGCTTCTCACCCTGGCCCTCTACAAATTTCTCATCCTGCTTATTACATCCCTCATCGGTGCCTTCATGATTTATCAGGGCACCGTGGGCTATTTTCCTTCAGGCTCTGAAAAATGGTCCTGGGTTCTCTACGTTGTCCTGCTGGTTGTGTTTATCCTCGTACAGGCCGGAGCTCGCAAGGGTCATGACGATCCTGTTGAAAAAGAGAAGAGCCGCCGCCGCTAGCAATTCCTTTTTTAATTGACCTTCAATCCCACTTTTTTCAGTTTGGAGGGAACCCATTCCCTTCGGTTGGCGTCTAACAGTTAAAAGAACCGACAGGAGTTAAAAAATGAAACGAATCGCATTACTCATTCTTCTTATCAGCCTGGCTGCCGGTGCAGCTATAGCCCAGACCGTCGACCTCCAGCTGGCCGTCGCCACCCAGGCTCTGACTCAGAACATGCTGCAGGAACTCAATCTCTCCGATACAGAGATTCAGAACATCCTGAAGCTTCAGGAACAATTTCGCCTGCGAAAAGAACAGAGCAATCTGGATCTGAACGTAATCAAGGCTCAGATTGCCCAGATGCTTTACAAACCGGATGCCAATACCGCAGAAGTTAAACGTCTTCTGGAACGGGCCAGCGATTTACGCCTGGAACAGGAAATTGCTCAGGTTGAGGCATACCAGGGTATCCGAAAAGAAATGGGCGAAGAAGAGTGGACGAAGCTGATGCAGCAGATTCGGACAAGAGCCCAGGCCAGACAACAGGCCCAGACCGACGCTCAGAGCAACACCCGTACAAACACCCGCAGCAGTTCCGGCGGAAGCAGTTCCTCAGGCAGCGGCTCCCAATCACAGGGATCTTCCAACCGTTGACATTACTCCGGCGTTCCCCGGTGGATGATGAAAGCCTTATTCGGGATTTCGTCTTCACCCGGGATGAACAGGCCTTTGAAACCCTGATACGGAAACACCTCCCAACCCTCCGGCGGCTGGTGGCCGCAACTGGACCGAAAAATCAGGAAGACCGGAATGATGTGCTTCAGGAAACCCTTATCCGGCTGCACAAGGCCCTTTCTTCTTACCG
>DEIH01000235.1:1606-3499 GCA_002352375.1 Spirochaeta sp. UBA2779
TTAATCATGTCACCAACCCCGAAGAACAGGCCCTGGAAAATATCAGAGCTGCCGAACTGAAAAGGTTGTTTTTCAAGCTCCGGGAACAAGACCGGCAGCTATTAATGCTTCGGGAACGGGAAATGCTGAGCATGGACGAAATCGCTAATATCCTGGGAATCTCCCAGGGAACAGTTAAATCCCGATTGTCCCGGGCCAGAAAACGGGCCAGAAAACTCTACCAGGAGGCTGAAAAATGAAAACAAATCCCGATTGGCTGAACGAAATGATGGATGCCGCCCTCAACGATTCTCCGGAATCCTCTATTGAGCCCGATTTTCGTGCCATTCAGACAGCCGCCGCCAATTCTGCTGAGCCCGTACAATTTCGCTCCAGATATCACCCGCAACCCAGGCGCCGGTTATTCATCACCGCGGCGGCAGCTCTTCTGGCCTTTTCAGTCGCTATCCCCGCCGGAATTATCACCGGAAGACAGATCAGCACCCGAAAACTCATCATTGAACAGAATACCCTCTTTGTGGAGGAGCTCATCGGCGGAACACTTTTCGATGAAGGTCTCAGCCCGAATGGCAACGAAGACAGTGAAAACTGGATACTCGGCGGCAATGCAGATGAAGGATTTTTCGATATTTAGAATATCAGAGGGACAAAGGAAAAACCGTAGTACCGGGTTCCATCCAATGCTCCATTTTCCTTTTTTGTAATCTCATAAATGGAATCCAGCACCGGGATCACAAGCTTACCGCCTGTTTCCAACTGTGAAGCCAGTTCTGAAGGAAACTCTTCAGAAGAAGCCGAAACGAGAATTCTGTCAAAGGTTTCCCCCGGGAGTCCCAGAGCCTTTCCCGCAGGAATAATTTCAGCATTTTGAAAGTTATATTTATTTAGATTTTCTTTTCCAAAAGCTACAAGCAAATCTATCCTTTCCAGTCCGATAACATAGCCCGCCTCGCCCGCAATATAGCTCAACAATGCTGTTGTCCAACCGGAACCACTTCCAATATCAAGGATTCTATCTCCTTTTTCCGGAGAGAGCATTTCAAGCATCATAGCTACCGTCGTCGGCTGGGAGATGGTCTGTTGAAATCCTATCGATAGAGGGTGGTCTTCATAAACATCTGAACCCGCCGGGGCTGATACAAAGTCAATTCTGTCAATCTTCTTGAAGGCCTCAATGATAATCTTGGATTTCAATGCTCCCCGGTCGATAAGGTGCTGAATCAAATCGCTGTTTGAATACATAAATTATCCTCCTTTTCAGGAATCAATCAGTAGTTAGCTCCTCAGCAATCATCTCAGCCTGCTTCAAAACGGTTTCTGTTGCCAATTTCTGCATATCAGGAGGATAGCCGTATCGCCTCAGAATTCTTTTGACGATAACTTTCAACTTCGCCTTCACACTTTCCTTAATCGTCCAGTCGATTGAGGCGTTTTCTTTCACCTTTTCATAGAGGACGACGGCCAGCTCCCGGAGCTTGTCCTTTTCCATGACTTCCAGGGCGCTGTCGTTGTTGGCGATGGCGGTGTAGAAGGCGTACTCGTAACTTGTCAGGCCCATTTCTTCGGGTTCTTTGTCCATGGACTGAATGTCTTTGGAAAGATTGATGAGTTCCTCGATAACTTCAGCCGCAGTGAGGATCTTGCTGTGGTACCTCTTGATGGAGTTCTCCAGCATCTCCATGAGGGTTTTACTCTGGACGAGGTTGGTTTTCATCCGTGAACGGATCTCGTCGTTCAGGAGTTTTTTAAGGACCTCAAGAGCAATGTTTTTATGCTCCATATTCTTCACTTCCAGCAGGAAGTCATCCGAGAGAATGGAGATGTCGGGTTTCCTGATTCCGGCGGCGTTGAAGATGTCAATAACTTTCTCGGTAACCAGGGCTTTGTCGATCA
>DEIH01000237.1 GCA_002352375.1 Spirochaeta sp. UBA2779
ATGGGTCTGGTGAAGGAAGGCGACCGAATCCGTGTGGGAGAGTACGATGGGAACATCAGACATATACGGCTGATGAACACCGAACTGATTACCTTTGAGAATGAAACGCTCATATTCCCCAATCGCCAGCTCACCGGGGGTGTTATTCATAATTACAGCTACAAAGACCGCCGGGTTGTTATTGTAAATGAGGTGGAGGTTTCCTACGATTCAGATCTGGATGAAGTGATTGAGCTTTTAAGGGCTGTTGCTTCAAAGAATCCCTGGCTCATGAGTAATTCGGAGATACTTGTGAGGGTGAAAACTTTTGCATCTTCGGGAATCAGCATGCAGCTTCGTACGTGGATTCAAGATGTGGGTACACGGGCTGATGCTCTGAGCTGGACAAACCTGGAAATCTGGCGGACCTTCGCAGCACATAATATTGAGATCCCGTTTACCCAGATTGTTGTGCACCAGCAGGATAATAGTTCAATTGACCTCTTACGCCCTGAGGCTACAGTCTCTGCCGATACAGAGACTCACATTCCGGATATGAGTGAAATCGGAGAAGACTAGCAGCCTGTCGGATTTGGGGCTTTCGAGGCGATTTTTGAAGACTCTTTCTTAGTTCAATGCGCGAATAAGGAGGATATGAATAATATCCGACGAATGAGCAACGATGAAATGAGGAAAAAGATCAAAAATCGATCCGGAATTGCTTAAGTCCGACAGGCTGCTAGGATTAGTTTTTCCGGTAAACCACCGCCCGCCATCCCCGGGTTCGTTTGTCCTCAAGAGTCGTCCATCCCCTGGAGGCTTTTGTCAGAACAGCCACATCGGCACTACGGCCTACAATACCCCAGACTCCACCTGTTTTCAGAACCTTTGCCGCTTCGTCCTTCAAAGAACTGCTCCAATCCGTCCGGGGTACCGGATTTAAATCGGTTATCAGCAGATCTGCCGAATCCTTTTCTCCAAAACCGCCTTCCACTCCCGGATCCGCCAGAGGGTGTATCTCAAGAGGCAAGTCGGTACCCATGGCTTTCAGGTTATGAGCACTGATAAGCAGCTCCAGTCTGTCCCTGCCTGCGAGTATCACTTTATCCGGTCGGGCTCCCCTCTGCCTGCAGATCGCTAGAGGAAGATGACCCTGCCCGGGAGACCAGAATACCATCACCCCGTACCGGGGTTCCCGATTGATCAACTCCCCCATAAGCTTCAGACGCCAGGAAAGGGTGTCAAAATCGCTGATATTCCATACCGTATCCAGATTATACCGGGTGCGCTTGATTTTAAATTCTTCTGAATGCCGGATGTAGGGCAGCAAAAGGCTCTTGTACTCAGTGTCTTCTGCACTGCGGGCTGCTGCTGTTCTGTAGTGGAATACCGTATGTTGTTTAGAGGCATCCTCATGGACTATTACGCCGCCTACTTCTGTAATGAGTTCCCGGCAAAGTTTTGCCAGGGTGTAGACTATTACAATGGCGGCTGTTCCATGAGGTTTCAGAAGGGGCAGGGAGCGATGCAGATAGTCCCGGAGTACCGGTTCTCCGGCTTTGGCGGGAAAATTCGAAAGAATAAGATTGTAGGAGTCCGAATGTGGGCCTTCAAGCAAAAGTCGGGAAGCAGTCTGGACATTTTTCAGCCGGTTAAGATCCGCATTGCGCCGGGTGAAATCCACGGCAAGTTCGTCACGGTCTACCATAAGAACTTCGGCGCCTGGGCAGCGCTTTGCCAGAGATAAACCCAGGGTTCCGACACCGCATCCCACATCCAGGATGAAAGAGAGTGTTCCGAGGTCAATCTTTTTGGCAATAGTTTTTAAAAGAAGCAGGGAGCCGGCATCGACTCCCGCACTGCTGAAGAGTCCAAGGGAAAGATCCAGTATAATTTCTTCCCCGGAAAATCGGCAGACGGTCTGCCGGTTAACGAAATCAGTCGTTGATACGCTCCTGATATTCACCTGATTCCACATTTATCCGGATTTTTTCACCTTGTTTGATGAAAATAGGAACTTTAACCTTCAGGTTGGTCTCGGTAATCACATATTTTGTGGCCCCGGTAACCGTATCGCCTTTTACAGCTTCTTCAGCTTCGGCGACAAGGAGGTCTTTTTTGGGGGGCAGGCGGATATCGAGAGTCTCCTCATTCCACCGGGTAAGTTTGAAGGTTTCACCCTCAAGCATGTAATACTGGGCATTTTCATGGGCCTTCATGGGAACTTCAAATTGATCAAAAGTGGTACTGTCCATAAAATGGTAATTTGTTCCATCAGAGTAGAGGAACTGGGATTCCACTTCATCCACATCGATTTCTTCACAGTTATCCTGGCTTTTATGAGTTACTTTGAGTACCGCTGCGGATCGTAGATTCTTCAGTTTGAGTCTTACAAATGCAGAGCCCTTTCCCGGATTAACAAATTCACGTTCTGCGACGACGAAGGGTTCATTCTTTTCCAAGAGGTATGTGCCTTTTGCAATGGCACCTGCTTTAATCATTCCCATATTCTTTTCCTGTTAGTTTGTTCTGCTTTAATTTATCGGAGCATACTATCATGGATAGGGAAAAGGTCCAGCCCCTTGAGGTTGTTATCCCCCCTGACAAGTGCCAGCAGACGGTCCAAGCCTACTGCCGTACCCGAGCAGGGCGGCATCCCTCCGGCAATGAGCTGCGGCCATCGGAAATCAGGATTGGTTTTATCCGGTGACTCATCTTCCCAGTATTTTTTCAACAGCTTCTCATCGGTTTCCTCACCGTAGCAGTTGGCTACTTCAACACCCCTGATATAAAGTTCCCAACGATCCGCCCAGGGGGTTTCTGGTATATTCCGGGCCAGGGTAGGGATAAATGCAGGCCAATGGGTAATAGCCAGAGGACGGTCTGCAGGAAGGGCCTCTTCCACAAAGGTTAGAAATATGCGGTGAAACAGATCAGCGGCACTTTCCTTCTCCATTTCACCTGTAGGCAGTTTTTTTTCTTTCAGCCGGTTTCGAAAAATATCAGAAACTTCTGCAAGAGCTGAAGGATAACCGGATGATGCCCGGTTGATTTCGGATAGACCGGATTCTTCCAGTGCTGATTCCAGCGAAAAACCGGCAAATTCCCGAAAAGCTTCCTCCATACTGATTTTCCGTATAACGCCTGAAACTTCTTCTCCGGCTTCAGAGTTCACCGAACCTGCTGCAACCTCGATTATCTCCTGCATCACGATCAGATTATCCCCGGCTGTTTTATCTACACCGTACCATTCGAGCATGGTGAACTCATTTCGATGCCATTTGTCCATCTGTTCACCGTTTCTGAAACAGCGGCCTATTTGAAAGAGGGAAGAAGAGCCTGAGGCCAGAGCCATTTTCAGCCAGATTTCAGGGGAGGGTATCAGATAAAGGGGGTATGATGTTCCATCAGGCTGTATCCTCCGGGTCTGGAACAGTTCAATATGGGATTCGGGAATCGGGCTGTCTGTCAGAAGAGGTGTGTCAACTTCCAGATATCCGCAGCGGTCAAAAAAATCTCTGATTCCCCTGTACATGACGGCTCGCTCTTTTATCGCTTCATGTTTGAACTGCATGGTATGGATAATAGAATGGATAAGCGGGAAATGTCAGTAATGCTAATATTTTAGTCCGGGGTTAAAAAGAACCGCCGTATGAACGGCGGTTTGAAAAAGATACCTGGGTTTGTCAGTCGGCAATGATACAATCGGTGGGACATACCTCGACACAGGCGCCGCAGCTTGTGCACAGATCGGGATCGATTACCCGTACATCACCCTGTTCGCTGATAGCCTCAACGGGGCATTCGGGTTCACAAGCGCCGCAATTAACGCATTCTTCTTTGTTGATGACATAAGCCATATGTTACCTCCAGATGAAATATCCGTAGACAACTTAACGGAATGCCCCTCAGATAATCAAGTCCCCGGTGGAGGGATTTGGTTTTCACAGGTTATTTATTACTATCAGATCTGTTTTTTCTTATATCATTCGGTACCAGACCATATCCTTCCAGATGATCGGGAACTCCCGCCGGTTCTATATGCACCATAATGTCATACACTTTATGGATTCTACTGCGAATCTCCTCTTCAAGACTGCAGGCCAGACTGTGAGCCTCGGAAACGCTTAAATTACCGTCCACTTCCACATCCATATCGATAACATATAGAGAATTGAGACCACGGATTCTAACCCTGTGAGGATTTGAAATTCCCTGGATTTTTTCAGCTGCCTGAAAAACATCACAATAGACATTTTTATCATCAACACTGTCCATCAACTCGGTGTTGGTATTCAGAAACACCATTATTCCAGAAACAATAATCCAGATACTCACAGCAAATCCGGCGGTAACATCAAGAATAGGCAGATGGAGAATCCGGGTGAAAAACACTCCGGTCAGTACGGCAAAGGACAGTAAAATGTCGTTACGCATGTTGATGGCATCGGCATTCATCATTCGGCTTTCTGTAACCCGCCCGGCATGAAACTTATATGCTGCCAGTACCGATTTTCCGATAATAGAGACTCCACTGGCAAGTAAAGCAAACGTTCCCGGGATTTCGGAAACCTCTCCACCGGTGATTTTTCTGACAGTCATGGTGAGAAGCTGCAGACCGGCCATGATAATTACCAGAGAGAGGGTCTTAGTTGCAATGGTTTCCACCCGGCCGTGTCCCCAGGGATGTTCAGGGTCTGGAGGTTCTGCCCCGGCTTTAGCCGCGTAAAGAGTCACCATGGAGGTAACTACATCACTCAGACTGTCAATCCCATCTCCGACTACAGCCAGGGAACTGGAGAGAAATCCGGCGGTGATTTTCAGAGCGGAAAGTAACAGGTTTCCAATTATGCCTGCCCAGGAGGCTTTTTTAAGTATATTCAAACGTTTCTCTGGATTGATTGGTTCTATTCCCGGTTTTTCTTTCATTTGTTATTCCTGTAAACAAACCATACGGCTGGACCGGACTTCGGCTTGACGGATTCAAAGGGGTAGATTTTATCCCCGGGGGAGTCCTTGGTGGTGGCGTAGAGATAATCAATGATAGTTTCCTTACCCGTACGGCCGGTAAAGAAAATCACGTTTTCAGCGGTGTTAATTGCCGGGAAAGTAAGAGTAACCCTCTCCACATAAGGTTTCAGCGGGGCGGTGCCGGTTTCAATTATTGGAACATCTTTGGTGAAAAGTGCTTTTGAGCCCGGGAATAGGCTTGCCGTATGACCGTCCGGTCCCAGTCCCAGGAGAATTAAATCAAAAGCCGGCGGACCTGAGAAGTAATCCGCCAACAGCAGATTGTATTTCCCGGCGGCCCGGGGTGCTCCCAGCTCTCCGGGGATGCGGTAAATATGCTCCGGTTGGATATCCAGCGGTTCAAGCAATGATTCCATTTGCATACGGTAATTACTGTAGGGACTTTCCGGGGCGACGGCTCTTTCATCTCCGAAAAACCAGTCAATACGGCTGATATCCATAACACCTGATAGTGAGGTGATGGAGGTGTTCAGTTTCTTCGGAGCAGAACCTCCAGGAAGAACCACTGAAAACCGGTCTTTACTCTTCAATCCGGTTTCTATTGTTTTAAGGATGTACCGGGCTGCAGTGTCCGAGGCTTCTTCTACCGAAGCAAACTGATTAATACGGGGAGTATTCTTCATCAGCTTAAAACCCTAACCGGATCTGTGCCTCCTTGAATAGATTCCATGCCACCAAGTACCCCTCTGAGTTTCTCGGCAGCATGATTAAGAATAAGAGGCAGCACAGCTTCCTCACCGGGGCTGAAACGGCCGAGTACCCAGGAATGAACCGAACCCCGGTCGGGACGCCCTATACCCAGCCGCAGCCGGTAGAAACCTGTATCCCTCAGGCTGTCCCGTATGGACTTGAGTCCGTTATGCCCCGCAAGGCCACCGCCGAAGCGAAAGGCATATTCTCCGAAAGGAAGTTCAAGGTCGTCATGAATAACGAGAAGATTCCTCAGCTCTGTTTTGTAAAACCCAACAGCTGCCGAAACGGATTTTCCGGAATTATTCATGAAGGTTTCAGGAATGAGAAACCTGCATCGGTTTTTTCCCTGAGTATAATCGGCAACCTTTCCATGAAATTTCTCCCGCCAGATAAGTTCGGCGGCTCCCGGCAGCACATTCACGAGCATCTGAGCCGCATTATGCCGGGTTCCGGTGTATTGTTTTCCGGGATTTCCAAGAAAGATTACCAGTTCAAAGTTCTCCGATGAGTGCATAATAGAAGTTTACTCGATTTTGTATGTCTTTGACTCCTTGAATTGAGACTTCCAGGGCAACCTTCTATAATGAAACTTAATTATCATGAAGCAGGTGGCTTAGTGCTTGTAGTTCCCGGTTTTCGTATATTGAAAGTTGAATCCCGAGGCAGTGGAAAATTAACTGAAATAGTTTGTGAATCCATTGCCGGGGGGCTTGAAGAAGGGGCTGATTCTCAGTTTATCCCTGGATTCAAGCCGGTTAAAATAAAGTCTGTTGTAAAAAACGGCGAAGATTACCGCTTGAGAATCAAGGGTATTGCCCGTTCCTCTCTTATTGCCGGAGGGATGATAATTTCATCAGGATGGCCAGTAACAGAAACACGGGAGGTTCTGCTTCTTCCCGACAAGAAACCCGTACCTTCAGAAACTGAAATAGTCAGAGGCGGTCTTTGTCCGGATTTCAACAGAGAGCGTTTTATCGGACGGGGGAGCTTTCACCTTGAAGGTTCCTTCCTTTCTATCCGATTCCCAAAACCTTTTCCCGTGTTTCCCGGTGCGGTACTAACTATCCTGGGTGCGAATCGGGTTCCCCGGAAGTTTACAGTAGTCTGGCCGGGAATACCCTCTCTGGATGAACGCCGAAAACTGAACAATATGGCCCGTCGCCGCCCCGATCCCCACCCTGAAGCGGTTGAAATCTATGGCCGTATTCTACATGTCCGGGGTTTTGTGGAGATACCTCAGATGTTTAATAAAAATAGCTGGGAGGGTGCCAATCTGGTGGGCTCCTGGCTGATTCTTCATGATCGGAAGAAAGTTCTGGAACATAAAATACGGAAAATTGTTTCCCGCCCCGGCGGAGCCGATAAGAAGCTTCTTCGGATTCCCGATTATCCGGAAAACCTTGTTTTATCCCTGGTTGGGGATATGCGCGGTAAAGGAACCCTGGAAATTCGTAATGGATGGTTTTTCCCTGTTGGAGACCCTCCTCTTTCACCTTATCACCGGGGTTGGCTGAAGAAAATTAAAGATGCGGGAGAAGAGGGCGTAAGTGTACGTTCTGTTAACGGTGAATCTGACAAAGCGGCTCTGGAGGTTCTACTGCGCTCCGGTTATATCAGGGGCGGGGAAGGTCTATGGTTTTCTCTGGAAGCCAGGGAATTGCTGGGTAACCGGCTTATGGATGGGCGTAAGAAAGGGGAAAGAATCACAATGGCTGTTGCCCGGGAATGTCTTGGAGGCAGCAGAAACAGAACATTGGAGGTTCTATCCATTCTTGATTCAGATGGTACTTTATCCCGTTCGGCTGATGGCGACAGCCGGATTGTAATGTGAATAGTTTAAGACTCTCATATATTGTAAATATACTTTTTACTATTGTTGCACTGTTGATGATTTCCTGTAGCGGAACAGCTCCGGTTATCGATGAAATGGAATGGCGTGTGCTGTATCGTGATGATGGTATGCACCGTTATGAAGAGTTGTCAGTTTCCCTGCGCCTCAGCGACCCGGACGGTTCTGAAGACCTAGCGATGCTCACTGCTACGGCCGGTAATACCGGGTTTGTCTGGAGATTCCCAAAGGATGAATGGATTACCGAGGCTGTTGCCGGCGTGGAATGGCAGGGGCTTCCCGGAATTGTTCCTTTGGACGGTTCCCGGCTCCCGGATACTCTCTATACTTTCAGACTGGAGGATTTAGCCGGGAGAAGTGATGAACTTACGATACGCCCGGATCCGGATCGTTCTGCAATTGAGGATGTGGAATGGCCGGAAGTTTCCATTGTGGATGATGTGCTGCGATTAAAAGGAGAATACGATTGGGGCATGCTGATATTACGTGATGAGAATCTTTCTCCTCTGGATATCCAGAAGGTAAGTGACGGCAGCGGAGTTACTGCTGGTGGAGCTTTATGGTGGGAGCTGTGGATTACATTGGAAAATACTTCAGGAGGTTTCCGCCTCGGACCTTACCCGTTTTAATCCGAAACCGTTCCTTCAGAAACCGAATAGTTTTTTTATTATTTTACCCCATCTTGAAAAGAAGCCCTTCCCGTGGGCAGCAGAAAACTCTGATGCGGCCTGATCCAGAGGATAATCAGGACCGTACTTTTCTTTAAGGCTGTGCCAATGTTTTATTATCCAAATGTAAAGATCTGCTTCGGTACGTCTGGGAAATCTGCTGAGAAGACGTTCTTCTCTGATGAGTTCTATAATGGGCGTGTATAAGTTGTTGTACCAGGATCGGGCCGCATCCTCAAAAGGAATCTCCTTTTCTGAGCTCAAATTGATAAAGTATTTATGACCCTCGATATGATTGAGAATTTCATGCCATCGTCCCGGAGCGGTAAATTCAATCATTTCAACAGGTATGATGCGGTCGAGTTCGGTTTGTTCCAGGACTGAAAGTCTCTCATAAGCCAGAACAGCTTTTAATATATCATCCCTGGTTGCGTTTTTTTTAACTGTAATTTCTGAGCTGAGCTCAATAACTTCCGCATCAATTGCGTAGACACCCTGGGTAAGGGCCACAGACACCCTGTGATTTCCATCCCTTACAAAGTACATGTCTCCCAGCTTCAGAAGTTTTATCGGCGGCAGGTTGATATCAGACAGATAGGCCCTGTCGATACTCATCCATCGTTGGCGGAGATGTTCTTTTTTTGGGAAGAAATGCCGATTGAAGTCCTGATATCTGTCTTCACTGCCGGTAATATTTTCGATGGGTACAGTTTTCATCCCGAGATATTTTTCTCTGTCCGGTTTCAG
>DEIH01000143.1 GCA_002352375.1 Spirochaeta sp. UBA2779
TCTGTATATGAAAAATCAGGTATGAGGATATCAGCCCCGGCAGAAACCAGGCGTTTCCTCTTTGCCGGATTAATCCCGTGGCGTTTAACCTCATCACTCACCAAACCGATGCAGTAACCTCCCCGTTTTTTGGTTTCACGGAGTTCAACCGGCCCGTCTCCGAAGGTAACAATACCTTCAGCCGTATCTTTTTCGATATCAGTGATGATTTTCTTTACAACCAATCTTTTTGGATCTTCATCCGGGTTGCCCAGAGAGCCGAAAATACCGCCGTTAAAAAATGATGCATATCCCATAATTGCAGCTTCTTTTTTAACATCTTCTTCATCGGTTCCACTGGCCAGGAAGAGGGTGATTCCCTTTTCTCTGAGTTGCTTCAGGAAGGAAATAGACCCTTTAACAGTGTAATCCTCAGGACTGAGACTCCCTGATTCTATACGTTTAACTCTTTTTCTTACCATCTCCAGGAGTTTTTTATTGAAGATGGACTTGTATTCTTTTGCAGTAAGTATTTCGTCCTCGGGAATATACCCGTTTTCGCGGATAATCTTGATGAGTCCCATCATCTGATTGATGGTTTGAATCCCGGTTGTTTTCTCAATGTACTCTGAAACCTGATTTGAAACCCGTTCAAAGGAGCGATTATCAATACCGGATCTTTTGTCCCCGAGTATGGATTCCACCATCATCGGCTCCATAATTTTTTCCCATCCCTCCCTGAGTGTTGAGATGGTTCCATCGTGGTCGAAAAGGGCGTATTTGAAACCCCGGGTATAGGGCTCTTTCTCTATAATTTCGATTTCACTGTCTTTGTAGTATACCTGTTCCGATGAGAGGGATGTTTTTTCTGTGTTGTAAAGATAGTCCGGGTTATCACCTTGCCTCAGGATTTCCTCCGGGCTTGCGGTTCCGGTCTGGAAGAGTTTTTGTACGGTTACCGTGGCAGCGATGTTTCCGAACTTCATGGCGATTGAGGCTTGAAACCCACTGCTTAAAGCGGCGGCTATTCCTGCGAGCATACTGTCTCCGGCACCGACGGTATCAATTTTTACCGGAGTGTGGATTCCTGGAACGAATTTGATTCCTGACTTTTCAGCCAGTATACATCCCCTGCTGCCCCGGGTGAGAAATACTGTTTTCCCCCAGCGCTTGAACAGAGCTGATGCAGTTTCTCCCGCCTGCTTATCAGTCATTATGGTGTTTGTATCCCGAAGCGGCTCTCCCAGAATTGCGGCGCCTTCGTACTCATTCAACTTTCGAATAGTCTGTGGATAGAAATCGTTGAAATCCCGGGAATCCACAATGGCGGGAATAGTACATTTCTCCTCAAGGAAGTCTGTCAGACTTCGGCGAAAGGATTCGGTGTGAAGACCGTTTCCCAGCTGCTGATTGATTATCAGTAAATCATAAGAATCAATACTGGAGACAAGGTTTTGAAGTATTTCAGAAACCACTGATTCCAGGGGGATATTATTATTGCCGATATCCATCCGGGGAGCCTCCCGGTGATTCTCAAAGAACTTGGAATAGACGTTGGTTTGCCACTGCTCACTCTGAACCAGCAGGTTTCCGGTACCGATACCGCAGTCTTTCATCAGGCGTATCATTTCTCGGCCGTACATGTCCTTTCCGGCGATTCCAAAGGCATCCACCCTGCCGGCTCCCATGGCTTTCAGGTTGTGTGCTACATTGGCGGCACCACCCAGACTAATCCGAAAATCACCAACCCCCTGGGTTTTCAGACCGGTTTCAACAGAAAGCTCTGAGAGATCGGGGTTGAAAAAGTAGTAGGCATCAAGACAGAAATCTCCGATAACAGCTACTTTTGCCTTCCTTATCTTTTCCAGAATTGCTTGAATCTGACTTCGTTTCATGGATCACCTCGAATCTATTGTAACCGGTACCATTAACAATACGGGTTATTTTCCCGTCTTGTCAACGGTTCTACCCTATGTTAAAGTGTCTTGCTGTAACCGGTGCCAAATATCTGGGAGTGTTATGAATATTAACGACATCGCCGCTTTAGCCGGTGTGTCTAAAGCGACAGTCTCAAGAGTTCTGGCTGAAAGCCCGAATGTCAGGGATTCCACCCGGGTAAGAATTCAGAAAATCATCAGGGATAATAACTTTGAGCCTAACTTTCTGGCCCGGAGTCTCTCCAGGCGGAAAACCTTCTCGGTTGGTGTGATTGTTGAAGAGATGTCCAACCCATTCTTTGGAAGTATTCTCAGTATGATAGAGAATGTTCTCAACGATAAGCATTATACGATGAGTCTGAGCAGCTCCAACTGGGTGAAGGAGAAGGAGCTTGACGCTGTCAGAAATATGATCCGTAACAGCGTTGACGGTATGATTGTATCGCCGATAGCGCTGAAATCGGAAACCATCTCTATCCTGGGAAAATCTTCCATGCCGGTGTTGCTTTTGAATAACTATACGGACAATCCGGCTTTCAGCTGTGTAACCTCGGATAATCATCAGGGTGGGTCTTTAGTGGCGGATCATCTGTTGTCTCTTCCTCCTTCGGAAAGGGAACAGATTATCGCGGTAACCGGCTTCAAGCATCAAACCCTCGACGAACGTATGGATGGATTTTCCCACCATATTAAGCCTGAAGTATATGAAGAGATTAACACCTACGAAGACGGGCTGAATCTGGTTCCCACACTTCTTACCCGGAATAGAATCAATGAAATAAAAACCTGCCTCTTTATCACAAACGATAATGTTGCCATGGGTGTTCAGGAAGGACTACTCAGACATGAGGTGAATATTCCGGGGGATGTAAGGATGATAGGCTACGACAATATTGACTTCTCCGGCAGATGCCGGGTTCCTTTAACAACGATTGAACAATCACCCGGTGAAATGGGCCGTATAGCGGCAATGGAAATTCTGGATATGATTGAAAATCCCGAAAAAGAGCTACGGAAATTCCGCTTACCCACTCGCCTGATAATCCGGGAATCCAGTCCTGCCATATCGGGTGAATAATGGATCAATACTATCTGGGTATCGATATCGGCGGAACCAAATGTGCCGTAATATTAGGAGATAGTAACCACCGGATTATTGAGAAGCAGGGGCTGAAAACCGACCACAGTATTTCCGCTGCAGCAATGATCGGGAAAATCCTTGATGCGGCTGAAATTATTCTGCAGAATCATCCTGATAAACCAGTGTTATCTGCGGGTATCAGCTGTGGGGGGCCTCTGAACAGCCGAACAGGGATGATACTCTCTCCTCCGAATCTTCCCGAATGGGATGAGGTTCCAGTTGTCCGTTTTGTTAAAGAAAGATTGGGCTGTGATGTGTTTCTTCAGAATGATGCCAATGCCTGTGCCCTTGCAGAATGGAAGTTCGGAGCCGGGAAGGGGAGTAAGAACATGATATTTCTCACCTTCGGTACGGGTATGGGTGCAGGGTTGATTCTCAATGGCCTTCTGTACGCCGGGAAGCAGGATATGGCCGGAGAGATAGGGCATGTCCGCATGGAGAAGACTGGTCCTGAAGGTTTCGGTAAAGCCGGTTCCTTTGAAGGGTTCTGCAGCGGCGGGGGCATTGCCCAATTGGCCGTTGCCCGGGGGCGGGAACTGATTTCTCAGGGTAAACCTGTACCCTATTGTCCTGACAATGAAATGCTGGAAAAAATCAGTGCTAAAGATGTCGCCCTGTGGGCCCGGAAGGGAGAATCTGAGGCTCTGGCGATTTACCGGAAGAGCGGTGAATACCTGGGCCGTGGTTTATCGATACTGATAGATCTGCTGAATCCGGAAAAAATCATTATCGGCAGCATCTTTTCTCGGGATCGGAATCTCCTTTACCCTGCTGCATTAGAGGTCATCCAAAAAGAATCTCTGGAATTCTCCATGGAGGCATGTGAAATACTCCCGGCGGGCCTGGGTGATGAGATTGGAGATATTGCCAGCCTGGCCGTCGCCTTGAATGGAATTGAATCAGGAAAGGAATCCCAATGAACGAAGTGAATGAATTAAACGAACTGTTTCAGAATTATCCCCGGCTGAGCCTCTGTGCTGATGATATCCGATCGGTTTATGATGTTCTTGTTGAATCATACACCCGGGGAGGAACTCTGCTGATTTGCGGAAACGGCGGGAGTGCAGCAGATGCCGACCATATTGTCGGTGAATTGATGAAGGGGTTTATGAAAAAACGCCCTGTTGATAAGAAAGTACGTGACGGGTTCAACACTCTGGATCCAGAAGTTTCAGACTACCTCGGGAAAAATCTTCAACAGCCCCTTCCTGCAATCTCGCTGGGATCTCACTCTGCACTGCAGACAGCTTTTGCCAACGATGTGACCCCGGATCTTTCCTTTGCTCAGAGTATTCTGGGTTATGGCCGGGATGGGGATGTCTTTCTGGGTATCTCTACATCGGGAAACTCACGGAATGTTTATTATGCTGCCTGTACGGCGAAGTCCCGAGGTTTAATGGTTGTCGGGTTGACCGGAGAAGACGGAGGCCGGCTGAAGGATATCTGCGATATTATTATACAGGTTCCAGCAACCTCAACACCGGTGGTGCAGGAACTCCACCTACCCGTTTACCATGCACTCTGTGCGGCGGTTGAGGCTCATTTTTTTGATGTGTAGCCGGCTATAAAAAAGCGTCTTTTACAACCCGTATTTCTCGATCTTTCTGGCCAGGGTTTTTCGGGTTACCTCAAGTTCTTCAGAGGTCCGGGTACGGTTACCCCTGTTTCGTTTCAGAGCTTCGGCAATGAAATTTTCTTCGAATCGGGAGACAATTCTCTCTGATGCCTCTTTCAAAGGCCCAATGGTAATGCCTTCAGAAATATCCTCCCCCGAATTATCACCATCGTCCTGATCAAGTTTTTCCTTAAATG
>DEIH01000046.1:0-5476 GCA_002352375.1 Spirochaeta sp. UBA2779
GTTCCCACTCTGCAGCTTCTCGCCATATCCGGCCGCAGCAGTACATGGTCTTACACCGCCGGCCGTTTTACCATGAGTGATGACCAGGGGAAATTGTTCAGCGCTCTCCTCGACGGTGGAGTGTTCAAGTACAGCACGGAAAGCTCAGGCCATTCTGCCGGTTTCGGATTCACCGGGCTGGCATTCAACCGTACCAGCCGGGTAATCATGACAGCCGTGGATCAGAGAACCTTTGATAATGCTCGTTCTTTCTCTCTGGCATCACCCCGTCTGGCCGCCTACTACGAGCTTACATACAATTATCAGAGCGGGGCGGAAACCAAAGATCCCAAAGATCAGACTCTATCTGTAGTGTTACTGGGGGAGGCCGACCTCCGTAGTGCCGATGCGGTGGCCGCGGATGGACCATCTTCCAGTCTGCTTCATTCAGGTTATCTTCAAGTCGGTATGAATGGACGAATCTCTAGAACGTTTGATTACAGGGTAAACGGAATTTTTCAAGCCGGAGCTAACTACATTCCTAATGACAACCGGACCCTGCTGCTTGTCGGGGGTTTAATGGAAGGATCGATTACCTGGTCGCCGGGAGGCTTACTTGCACCCATGCTGATTGCAGAGGTTCTTTATTCCTCCGGGGATTCATGGACTCAGCGTTCGGACTGGGAGGGTACCCAGTACGGTTCCGGTTCTTCTATGAATCAGTACACCGCTTTCACCACGAGAACCGTAGGTTATGTCTTCTCATCCCGGGTGGGGAACCTGGATTACGTCCGGTTGGGAGCTTCTATGCGCCCGGTGGAAATACTCTCCCTTAAGCTGGATAACTATATTCTGTTCCGTTCTGTTGATGGTCCGGTAAATGAAATGCCTATTAATGCCTCCTCTGGGTCGGATCTTTACCTTGGGGATGAAATTGTATTCACAGCAGATTTCAGGCCCCTCTCAGATCTGGGTTTGCAGTTGAATGCAGCTGTATTTTTCGCAAATGGAAGTATTATCCAGGACAAAGTGCAGTACCGTCTCGGTGCTTCCTTATCCATGAGTTACTAGGAGAATTGATATGAAAACCCTATATGTAGCGTTTTATCTGGTATTTTTTACTTTCTCTCTCAGTTCGCAGTCCTCGTACACCATTACTCAGGCTATGGGCAAAGTTGAGATTAAAGACAACAGGGGAAACTGGCAGTCGATAACCATCGGTACTCAGATTCCTGTCAATGCCGTTATATCAACAGGTTTCGGTTCACGGGCCGTACTGGAAGGCGGGGGAGCTGTAATAACAGTCGATCCGCTTACAAGAATGAGTGTTGAAGAATTAAAGGCCAATGCCGGCGGGGGAACAGATACACGACTGGGATTACGAACTGGACGTGTGAGAGCCTCGGTCCGCAGCACCGAAGCCGGTAAAACCAGGTTCCGGGTAAGCAGCCCGGTGGCCACCGCTGCCGTCCGGGGAACTGAGTTCAGCTTCAACGGCTATCAAGTGGATGTTACCCGGGGAACCGTAGCAGTCTTTTCAGCCGCCAACGGACGAAGTGTGAATATACCTCAGGGAGCTGGAACCTTCGTTGATGAAAATGGTAATCCCCAATCCCTGGCTGATAGCCGGGCCAAGCAGTCCTTTGTTGATTCCAGTGCCGTACCCGATGCTCTGGGAGAATTTCTCAGCCCTTCTGATATCGGCGGCTCTCTGGGAGCCCAATCCCTAGTGGTGATTATCGAGTAGGGTAATAAAAAGGAGTCAACCACCAGGCTTCTATAACAAGATCAAAATTTATAATATGCCACTTTGATTCCATTATGGCATATGGCTGCATTAAATATTTAAAGTAACCTTACCCCCCCAAACTGGTGATTTGTACCGGGAGATTAAGGCTTCAGTAAAAAAAATCATCATTGCAGTATAAACAGCGAAGTAAATTCACTTCTCGAATCTGTCTTGATGCATACAATCTGGTAAATGCCGGAGAAGTTAAATCACGAATGAAACCGGGTGGAATCTATCTCCAAGAAATTGAGGATGCAATTAATGAAGGAATAGCATGAGTCCTTCCATAGCTGTTGAAATTGACACTTTCCTTAAAAACCGAAATTAAGCCCCTTCATGGTGGAAAATAGCAAACCATGCCCTCACGGCCACTAGAATCTCCTTAGTTTCCCCTTCTATTCGGCCTCTCCACAAGGGAGGCTTCCCGCCGCCTTTTACTTTGAAGGGTGTGAGAACTTCAGTTCGAAAATCGTTAAAAAAGGAAGCATCCCTGCCTTTGGCAAAAAATATCCAGGAGTTGTTGTTTAAAAGGAAGCACCCTGCAGCTCCGGCAGATATCAGTTTTCCGGCGGCGGCTTCAATGCATTCACGGCCGCCATCAGCTGTTTGGATAGTCTCTACTATTAATTGATCTTCCTCACTATCAGCCAGCCAGGATTCGGCCAGCATTCTGCCGGTTTTCTCCTCCAGGTTTTTTACCCTTTTATTAAGCATCTGATTTTCTGTAATCAGGGATTCTACTTTTTCGGGAATCTCTCCGGGGCCGGATGAAAGTAATTTCTGAATTTGCCGCATCTGCCGGCTGAGCTTTTCTGCATGCTTTACCGCTCTGCCGCCTATAAGCCATTTGAGCCTCACTCTTCCCCTGATTTTCTCAGAACCCAGGTAGAGTATCATCCCGATAGAGGCGGTATCCTTTAAATGAACACCACCGCATCCCACATGATCCAGACCTTCGATTTCCACAACCCGTACCAGATCTGATTTTCCGGCTGCTGGCCGTCGGAGATTCAAGTTGTCCAGTTCTTCAGGTTTCAGGTAGCGACTGATTACTTTCCTGTTTTCCGATATCCAGAGCTTACAACGGTCAAGAACCTGTCTTACAGTTTCCTCAGGAACAATGACACCCTCAGCACCTTCAACTTCGATACCGACATGTTCCTGTCCCAGGTGAACCGAAACGGTATCAAGGCCTTCAGAGTAGAGAGCCGCTGATAAAAGATGCTGCCCGGTGTGCTGCTGCATTGAGTCTCGCCGGAAATCCGAATCAACGCTGCATTGAACAGCATCACCGATAGTAAAAATACCGCTGCTCTCCAGTTTGTGGAAGATTTTCCCATCCTCTTTGCGAATCCCCAGCAGCGTAGTGCCGCAAATGCTTCCTCTATCTGCAGGTTGGCCTCCGCCTCCGGGGTAGAAAGGGGCGTTCTCCAGTCTCAGTTCCCATCCAATATCGGTCTGCCGGGCTTCTATCACTTTTGCATCAGCCAGGAGGATATCAGGATTGCTCCAGTAAAGGGGTAAATCGTTCATGTATTGAATCATAGTGCATGGGCGGTAGAGGTCATACAAATAAGCATTGAAAAATCAAGTCACCTTGAGGATTTCCGATGATAAAGATGAGGACTGCCGGAAACGGGGGCCCGGGGGGGATGAATGATTAGGGGACTTTACATTGGAGCCAGCGGAATGCGGGCCCAGGAGCACCGGCTGGATGCTCTTTCAAACAATCTGGCCAATGTCGATCTGAATGGCTACAAAAGGGATACTTCTGTACACAAGGCCTTCCCTGAGCTGATGATACGGCGCTTTGACGACAACGGCGAGTTCCGCTTTCCCATGGGAAGTGTGGATACCGCCCCGGTGGTGGGGAAACTGGGGATGGGTGTTGAATACAACGAGTCGTTTACGGTTTTTGAACAGGGCTCGTTGAAAGTAACAGAAAATGCATACGATCTGGCATTGGACGATGAAGGGTTTTTTACTGTGGATACACCCCAGGGTGTGAGGTACACAAGAAACGGTTCCTTCTGGCTGGGTAAAGAGCAGATTCTGGAAACTAAAGACGGTTATCCGGTTATGGGTGAGAACGGGATTATCAAAATCACTAAAGACCACGTTTCCATCGACAAGCTGGGACGGGTGTGGCAGCAGGAAACTCTGGATGCTGACCCCGAGTTGATTGATACCATCAAGGTTGTGGGCTTTGCTAGAAACCGATTCCTGCAGAAACAGGGAACCAGCTTCTGGAGTGAAAATGAGAATTCGGGGCCTGCAAAAGATCTTGAGGGACTGGACAGGCCGGGAGTTATGCAGGGCTTTTTAGAAGGCTCGAATGTGAACCCGGTTACCGAAATGGTAAACCTGATTGAAGTGAACCGGGCTTATGAGGCCAATCAAAAAGTAATTACCACCCAGGATTCGCTGTTGAACCGCCTGATCAGTCAGGCAGCAAAGTATTAAGAGGAATATAAGCTATGATGAGATCGTTATGGACCGCAGCTACCGGGATGCACGCCCAGCAATTCAATATTGATACAATTTCAAACAACCTCTCCAACGTGAATACCAATGGCTATAAGCAGGTGAGGGCGGAGTTCGAGGATTTGATTTATCTGAACTCCCGTATCGCCGGTACTCCTGCCACCGAAAGAACTGTAACTCCTACGGGTGTTCAGGTTGGTCATGGTGTGAGGGTAGGGGCATCTCAGAGAATGTTCAGTCAGGGCTCATTGAAACAGACCGATGCCATCGGGGACATGGCCGTGATGGGTGAGGGTTTTTTCCGTGTGTTGAATATGGACGGCACTCTCGGTTACACCAGAGACGGCTCGTTCAAGATTGATGCCAACGGTCAGTTTGTCAGTTCAAACGGATACCGGCTGATGCCCGAACTTGTACTCCCTGAGAACTTTATTCCTGAAAGTCTGGCAGTGAGCCAGCAGGGTAAGGTAACCGTGAAGATTCCCGGAAACGATATTCCGGTGGATGTGGGTCAGGTTGATTTATACCGCTTTATCAACAATGCCGGTTTACAGGCTATCGGCGAAAACCTCTACATGGAGACTCCCGCTTCGGGGGATGCTCTGCGGGGTGTGCCCGGTCAGGAGGGTATGGGTAAGGTTTACCACAAGTTTCTGGAGAACTCGAATGTTTCGGTGGTGAAAGAGATGGTGGGGATGATTGTGGCCCAGAGAGCCTATGAGCTGAACTCCAAGGCCATTCAAACTTCCGATTCCATGCTGGGAACTGCCAACAATCTTAAAAGATAAAACAGGGGACTTGAATTATGGAAATTAATCCTATGATGAGTGGAAAAATCGCCTTTGATGCCAATAAGGCCTCCACGGCTACAGACGAACTCTCCCGGCGCTCTGAGTCAAAAGACTCCGGAGAGCTGCGGGAAGTCTGTGAAGAGTTTGAATCTTTGTTTGTAAAAATGATGTTGGACTCAATGCGTGCTACACTTTCTGATGACACCCTGATACCCAAGAATTCAGGGGAAAAGCTCTTTGAGGACAAACTGTACGATGAGTATGCCAAGAATATGAGCAAAACGGCGGATCTTGGAATTGCCGATATGATGTACGATCAGCTCTCGGCAGGAAATGCAGAAATTCCGGGATCTTCACTTGATATCAGCTCATAATGTGCTTTGCCTTAATACATCAATAAACTAATCGAAGTTATACAAAAGTATACACAGGG
>DEIH01000046.1:5609-7085 GCA_002352375.1 Spirochaeta sp. UBA2779
TACTTAGAGGAAATCAGCCGTTACAGTCTGCTCAGTTATGAACAGGAGCTTGATTTTTCCCATCGTATCGAGGATGGAGAGCGGGAAGCTCTTAATTCTTTAATTAATGCGAATCTCCGGCTTGTTGTAAAAATTGCCAAAGCGTATGTCAGTCCGGAAATGGGCCTGATGGATCTGATTCAGGAAGGTAATCTCGGCCTGATTAAGGCAGCTGAAAAATACGACTACAGAAAGGAAGTTCGTTTCAGTACCTACGCCTCCTGGTGGATTAAGCAATCGGTTTCACGGGCCATTACCAATAAAAGAAGAGCAATACGCCTTCCGCATCGTAAAGAAGAGGCGCTCAAGCGTTTGCAGAAGATATCTGAAGACTTTTCCCAGGAATACTACCGTCAGCCAAGCGTTGATGAACTGGCAGCCTATACGGGAATGGATCAGCAGGATGTTTCTTCGGTGATGGATCTAGCCGCTTTAACCGTTTCTCTTGATTCTGATATTAATATGAATAACGGAACTCTGCTGGATGTACTGGAGGATAATTCCTACAGCCCGGATAATGAGCTGGTTGAAAAGAGCCTTAAAGAGGATACCCGGCGTTTTCTGGATATCTTACGTGAGCGGGAGAAAACGATTCTCAAGTACAGGTTTGCCTTTGATGAAGATAAGAAATACACCTTAAAGATGATCGGTGAGAAAATGGGAATTTCCCCGGAAACCGTCAGACAGATTGAAATGCGTGCTCTAAAAAAGCTTCGAACTGAGGCAGAACCCATCAGGGCCTACTTTTATAACTGAATTAGTCTGGTTTTTTCACTCTTATGAACCGCCCGTTCTCTCCCGGGTGGTTTTTTTATATATTAGTGGTATGAAAGTTCTCGGATTTGAAACCAGCTGTGATGAATGTTCGGTGGCCGTTGTTGAAGATGGTAAAAAAATTCTCTCCAATATTGTTGCCACTCAGATAGAGCGCCATGCTCCCTGGAATGGTGTTGTTCCTGAAATTGCATCAAGACTTCATGTTGAATGGATTGATGAGGTAACCACTGCCGCTTTGAGAGAAGCCGGCGTTTCTCTGGCAGACGATATTGATGCCGTTGCGGTAACTTCCCGCCCCGGACTCATCGGATCGCTTCTGGTGGGCTTATCTTACGCCAAGGGGCTGGCCTGGTCTGCCGGAAAGCCCTGGGTGGGAATCGACCACATGATGGCACATCTCTATGCTCCCCACCTTGAATATGAAATCGACTATCCCTATCTGGGGCTGATTGTTTCCGGTGGGCATACGATTATCTGTAAAGTGGAATCCATGGAGGATGTAACAGTATTGGGAACCACTATAGACGATGCCTGCGGAGAGGCCTTTGACAAGGTGGCCAAGTTCTACAACATGGGTTATCCCGGAGGCGTTTATCTGGATAAATTAGCAGAAAAAGGCGATTCCACCGCCTTCCGCTTTACAGAACCCCGGCTACACAA
>DEIH01000046.1:7213-7761 GCA_002352375.1 Spirochaeta sp. UBA2779
GACATGCTGGTAAAAAAGTTGAAACTCGCCGCTGCTGATACCGGGATTCACCGTGTTGTCGCCGGGGGAGGAGTTTCCGCCAACCGCTACCTGCGGAAATCCATTGGAGATGATAAGTCGCTGGAATCCTATTTTCCCTCGATGGAGCTCTGCACCGATAACGGTGCCATGATAGCCGCTTTGGGTTATCATCGACTGGAGATGGGGGAGCGCTCTAACCTTGATTTGAATGCTTCGGCCAGGGTTTCCGGATTCCGGCGTTCATATCCTTAGAGTGCTTCTGGATTATTGACCCATATCCAATCCACCTATATTGTGTTCCTGCTTGAGGAGTAAACCGTGTATAAAAATTACGATTTAGATGCCGCTATCCGTAAAGTTCCCAATTATCCCAAAGAGGGAATCCTTTTCTATGATATTACGAGCATTCTCACCAGCCCAGAGGCATTTCACTACTGTGTGGACCGTATGGTTGAGATTTACAAGGACACTGATGTGGCCGCGGTTGCGGGAATTGAATCCCGAGGATTTATTTTTGCCGCCCCTTT
>DEIH01000099.1 GCA_002352375.1 Spirochaeta sp. UBA2779
TCCCCTGAATACAACCGTACTCATGCTGATGCCCGGTGTGGGGATTCAAGTCCGGACCCTGGGCAGGATTTCAGCAGAGTTCGGGATTTCCCTGTTTTTCGGTGCCGTTCACATCAGGGCCAATGAAAACAGTGACAAACCCGCTCTTTCCACCGGGGAATCCACATGGAGGTTCTATCCGGTTTTAAGCCTGGAACCATTAATTGTCTGGTCTCCCACAACAAATTGGTCTGTTAAATTCCGAGTACTGGAGCTTCAGCTGGGATTCAGCGGTATGAGCGGTTCTGAAGATGCCGGTTTCGGGACGGCTGAAAACACTCTTATTCTCAATTACCTTCAGCTCGGTGCCGCATACCGTTGGTAAAGAGCTGACAGAAATAATATCCTTGACCCTCAAGCCGTCCTAACCTAGGCTCATCTTATGGCCGCAACTGATATCCGTGAACAGGTAGACCTCATCAGAGAAGTTTTCGCCTACACAGAACGTTTCCGTGGCTCCACCTTTGTTATCAGGATTTCCAACGAAATCATCGACCACCCTAGTTTCCCTCAACATGCCCGGGATCTGGCCCTGCTTCACAACGCCGGCATTCGTATTGTTATTGTCCCTGGAGCCCGAAAGAAAATCGATGAAGTTCTCGGCCGCTATGAAGTTGAAAAACGTTTCGTAGGTGATATCCGTGTCAGCGACCCGGAATCCATGGACCTGATTAAGATGGCCGCTTTCGATGTGGCCCACCGGGTAATGACCGCCCTCTCAGGGCATAAAATCACCGCTGTAATCGGCAACTGGGTACGGGCCCGCACCCGGGGTGTGTTGAACGGTACCGATTTTGGACGTACCGGTCTAGTTGACCGGGTAAGAGTGGAAGCTGTCACCCGGTCTCTGGAACAGGGTTTTGTCCCGATATTTCCCTGTGTAGGACATAACGATTCAGGGGATCCTTTCAACCTTTCCTCGGATGAACTTGCCGGAACAGTTGCCGGATCGCTGAACGCAAAAAAACTCTTTCTTCTCTCTGCCGATCCTGTGATGAACACTCCAGGCTGGCAGATTCCTGAGGGTGTTGATATTCTGGAAGACGGCCGGATTTTCCGCATGACCCCTGCCGGCGTAGCTGATTTCATCAAATCAAATCCCGGTAAGCCGGGACTTACGGCTTTGGAAACTGCTGCGGCGGCTTGCCGGGAAGGTATCAGTAGGGCCCACATACTCGACGGCCGGCAGGCAGGAGTACTTCTCAAGGAAATCTTTTCAAACCTGGGGATGGGAACAATGGTTTTTGCCGATGCGTATGAAAGACTGAGGCCCATGGAGTCTTCAGACGTCCCCGGCATTCTTGAAATAATGCAGCCCCTCATTGCAGAAGGAGTCCTGGTGGAACGCAGCCGGGAAGAACTGGAACGCACACAGAACGACTATTGGGTATACGCGATGGATGGGGTTGTTCACGGCTGTGCTGCTCTGCATACCGGAAATGAAAGAACCGCCGAAATTGCCGGCGTGGCTGTCGACCCGCGCTATGCTCAACTGGGCATCGGGGCAAAACTTATAGCCCGGCTTTCGGATAAAGCTGCGGAAGAAGGTTTCCGGAAAATATTCGTCCTTACCACCCGTACTGCCGACTGGTTTCTTGCCAGGGGATTTAAAGAAGGTTCGGTATCCGAGCTCCCCGCTGAAAGACGGGAAGACTATGATTTAAGACGGAATTCCCGGGTACTGGTGAAGGACTTGAGCCTTTAATTGAAACAACCCATACAATTAAGATTATCAATCCCCACTGGTATTAAAAAACTTCACCGCTCTCTCAAGTTCCTGGATACAAATTTCCGGATACTGAGCTGTCAGACTGATAATGTTGTCCGGTTTAATACTATTCTCCCGCCTGAGAAGTATGGGAAAGATACTGTGTGTTGATATTATAAGCTGATACTTCTTGGATAATTTCGGGAATATTTCCCCCCAGAGTATGGCCTGACCGGCAAAGCCTATATGGTTATCCACCTCATCCAGCAGCAGTGTCGGCCGGTCCTCCCGCTGCAGTTTGTACGTTAAGAAACGATTCTCAATATAGTTCACCAGCTCGTTAACCAGCCCAATTCTTTTCTCTCCCGAGGATCGAAGATGTGCGTGAGATTCCAGATAGTCTGTATCAATAAAGGATTCTTCGGAGTCCTGATAGCAGTCCTGATAAAAAACCGGCCGATTATCGCTTTCCAGAGAAACTGAATATGGCAGCTCTTGGGGCTCACCACCATCAGACCACCCTCCCCCACCGCATCCGAATGACATGGCAAGGGTTTTAAGTATGGTGGTTTTACCGGAACCATTTGGACCATAAAGAACATTGGTCCATCCGTTGAAAAGGATTTCTCTCCTCCCAATACCTTTCAGTCGAGTCGGATATCCTGTATTGAACTGAAGTAATGAGATCATATTAAATCAGATCTTATCAGGATCCGCCCCGTACATGAACTCCATGGCATTCAGGGCTGCTATGGTACCGTCACTCACAGCGGTGGTAATCTGACGGAATTTTTTCGCCCGAATATCACCTGCTGCATAAACTCCCTTGAGATTTGTTAACATGTCCTCATCGGTAATAATTTCCCCACGGCTGTTCAACTTGATTGTGTTGGAAAACGGTTCACTCCCGGGCACATAACCGATGAGTATAAAAGCTCCGGTAATACTCAGCTCTGTTGTCTCTCCGGACTTCTTATCCCGGATTCGTGCACCGGTGAGTGTTTCATCTCCAAGAAATTCATCAACGAGGGATTCCATAATAAAATTTATCTTCGGATTATCTTCCGCAGCCTTGATGGCATGAGGATATCCCTGGAAATGATCAAACTGGTGAACGATGGTTACCGATTTTGCGTACTGAGTAAGTGAAACAGCCTCTTCCAGAGCTGAGTTACCACCACCCACAACAATAATATCTTCATCGGTAAAAAAATCGCCGTCGCATGTTGCACAGTAAGAGATTCCAGTGCCCTGGAACTTCTTTTCAGAGTCTATCCCGAGGGTTCTGGGCCTGCCTCCTGCTGCAACTATTACCGTCTTTCCAGAATAATCACCCTTTTCCGTTCTGACGATTTTTTCATCAGATTCAA
>DEIH01000278.1:0-557 GCA_002352375.1 Spirochaeta sp. UBA2779
TACATCCGGGCTGATGTTCATACCTCCGTCGGTTATACCGAGTATATGCCCGTCAGGAGCTTCCAGAACGGCCAGATGGGAGAGGAGCTTTCCTCTGGAGAATACAGTTTTGTCCGAGAGGACGGCTTTTAAGAGAACTGCAGTGGAGACTTTTCCCTTCATCAGGATGTCTGCAGTTCCATCCCGGACTGCTTCTACAGTTTTTTCGGCGGCAGCCTCATCACCTTCTGCTTTAAGTATGGAATAACACTCCATTCCGGCACGGTCTGCACCGTCCATGGCGGCTTTTTTCTCTCCCACCAGCAGGGCTTCGGTAATTCCCAGCTTTTCAGAGAGTCTGAGAGAGGCGAATATTTCCTCCCCGGCGGCACCGGCAACGGCAACACGCACCCTTGGGCCGTCTCTCAGATCTGATTCGAGTTTGCGGAAAAACATCAGTTAATCACCCTGTGTTCAGATTAAACGTTCCGGTGCTTCCGGGTAAACCATTTTTACCCGGGACTCGATTAATCTCCGTTTATTTGTTAGAAAAGATGAATGAAAGGTTTTTTCCAGCT
>DEIH01000278.1:651-2581 GCA_002352375.1 Spirochaeta sp. UBA2779
ACTATGACGGAAAACCGTTTTGCCGGTGTTTTAACAGGTGCGGGCGTCACCTCTGTAATTCAATCCTCTTCAGCAACAACGGTTTTACTGGTAAGTCTGGTGAATGCCGGCCTAATCAGTGTGAAACAGTCCCTGGGTGTGATTATGGGGGCGAATATAGGTACCACCCTTACCGCCTGGATTGTTTCAGCTCTAGGTTTCAAATTTCACATCGCTGATGTGGCCCTTCCCGCCATTGCCGTCGCCATTCCCTTTTACTTCAGCGGCCGGTCCAAACGCCGGGAGATGGCGGATATCCTCATCGGTTTCGGACTGCTTTTTCTGGGCCTGAGCTTCATGAAGGATGCGGTTCCTGATATCAAGAACAACCCCGAAGTGCTGGCCTTTCTTTCCAACTGGTCTGATATGGGCTTTTCATCGACATTGCTGTTTGTACTGATCGGTACTCTGCTTACCGTTGTTGTGCAATCTTCTTCCGCTGCCATGACCATCACTATCACGATGGCTTTCAAGGGATGGATAGATTTTCCGGTAGCGGCGGCAGTTATTCTCGGGGAGAATATCGGTACCACCATTACAGCCTATCTGGCCTCAATACCGATGAACGCCACAGCGAAGCGGACGGCCCGGGCCCATATGCTTTTCAATCTTATCGGTGTGGCCTGGATGCTGACCGTGTTCAATCCTTTTACCAGGCTGGTGGATGCCGTGGTTCCAGGCTCTGCAGCTAACCCTGTGAATATACCATTTCACCTGTCGATGTTTCACACACTCTTCAATATCTTCAATACTCTGCTGCTGGTAGGTTTTATCGGCCCCATGAGCGCTTTGGTGGAGAAAATGGTGAAAGAAGATATTTCCACTTCCCTGAAGGCCCCATACCAGCTCAAAGTTGTACCCTGGCATATCACCGATTCAGTTGCATCAAATCTTATTATAATACGTCACGATCTGGCCGCAATGGCTGGAGAGGCGTACACCATGCTCAATATGGTATTGGAAAATGCCCGGGATAATAAAGAACTGGAAAAAAGCCAGAATGAAATGGTTTTAAGGGAACAGCGGGTTGACGATATGCAGGAGCAGATTATCGACTATCTTACCAGATGTACTCAGCAGAGCCTGGGCCATGAACAGTCAAAAACTGTAGCCGCTCAGCACCGTATCACCAATGAACTGGAATCTGTGGCTGATAGCAGTTTCAGTATCAGCCTGCTTCTGAAACGGCTGCATGACAAGGGATTGAACATCCATGAACAGGGTGATAATGAGATTCGGACATACACCGAACAGGTTCTGGATTTTATAAAGTACAACCAGGATTTTCTGGATGGTAAAATGAACCGTTACGATATTGAAGTTGCCAGGAACATGGAGATGGGGATTGATTCCATGAGGGATACTCTTCATAAGCACTCCAGGCGAACCATTGAGAGGGATGAAGAGGTGAATGTGAAAGGCGAGCTGATATTCCTGGATATCGTAAAGCACCTGGAGCACATCGGTGATAATTCCATGAATGTTTCAGAGGCGATTGTCGAGCTGCCGGGAATTTAACCCGGAACAATTAGTTTTGTGTCCTGTTGACTTCTGTCTCTGAGAACCTCATGCTGAATCTATGAGATTCTCAGAGAAATTTCAAGCTGGATCTTTGCTCCTGTTAGTCCTAGTACTGCTGTTTTACTCTGTTTCATTCCTTTCGGCTGCAGAGTCGTCAGATGAAGTTATCCCGGCAGAAGTTTATGTTATTCCCCTCCGTGAGGATGTGGACCGATATCTCGGTGTCTTTCTCGGCCGGTCTCTGGAAACGGCTAAAAAAGCCGAAGCCGAGCTTATTATCATTGAAATTGATACCTTCGGCGGGCGGGTTGATACAGCTCTGGAGATTGCCAGTAAGATCGGAGCGGCAAGCTGGGCTCGAACAGTAGCC
>DEIH01000222.1 GCA_002352375.1 Spirochaeta sp. UBA2779
AAGTGAGAGCCGGGAGGTGAAGGTTTGAAGGAAAGGAAAACTGAAAAACAATATTTGAAAGCCTTGAGGAGGGAACTTCGCGGACTTTCTACAGAAGACCGTCAGGCTGTAATGGATGATTATCGGGAGCATTTCTTAGTGAGCCGGGAAGAGGGAAAAAGCGAAGAAGAGATATCCGGAGCTCTGGGGAGTCCTGTGGATCTTGCCGCTGAAGCCATGGAAGAGCTTGGTACAGAGAAGTTCCGGGAGACAACTGCAGGGAATGTGATGCGGGTTTCCATGTCGAGTCTGAGCCTGCTGCTCTTTAACGCCATTGTTGTAGTGGGTCCCTATGCGGGTCTGGTTGGTGCTATTGCAGGGCTCTGGGCTGCTGCGATTTCAATACTTGTATCCGGTGCGGCTGTAGTCCTTTTTGTGCCCCTGGAGCCGCTGCTCAGAATATGGTTGCCCATTGAACATATTGCCGGTGTGATGCCCAGGATTGCCGTGTTCTTCGGTGGGATTTCTTTGGCTGCTCTTGGGGCATTGGCGGTAATCGGCATGATTTATCTGAGCCGGTTGTTTGTGATTGGTACTGTGAAATACGTCAGGATGACCAGGAGAATGATAAAATGAAGATATTTGGAATGGAAACAAAAAAACAAGTACAGTGGTTGGTTCTGATATTTGTTGCTGCGGCTTTAATAGCAGGGATTTTTCTACTGACCTCCGGTCTGCCCCGGAGTATACGGAACGGTGAAGAGTGGCCCTCGACGTGGGAGTATTCAGGGAATGGGATTACCATCGATGAGTTCTGGGAATACCCGGCAGAAGAAATTGATATGGTTGATATTCAGCTCAGTTTTGAGGATGCAGTAATATCATCTATCAGCGGGAATGTTGTTACCCTCCGGTACCATGGGAGTGCAAATACAGCACGGAAGACGGAAGAGGTTTTCTTTACTGAACTGTCCGGAGGTCTTCTCACCATGGAGAGTCAGTGGGGAAATATCCCTGTACAAAACAGCCGGATAACACTGGAGCTTGGAATCCCCTCCGGGACTCTGGAGAAACTTACAGTTGATGGATCCTCCGGGAAGTACTCGGTATCCGGGCTGAATCTTGATTCTCTGGATATCAAAGGATCTTCGGGAAACATTGAAGTCCGGAACATCTCTGCAGGTTCTGCAGTTGTTAAAGTCTCTTCAGGATCGATCGCCTCTGAGGGGTGGAGTATAGGAAGTGGAGAGATAAAGGCTGTGTCCGGTAATCTTGATCTGAAATCTGTTACCGCTGAGGGAACTCTGGATTTAAGTGTCTCATCGGGAAGTATAAACGGTGAAGATATTACCGCTTCAGATATATCGGGCCGGGTTGTGAGCGGGCGAATCAGGCTGAAAAGTGTTTCGGGAAATCTTAATATGAAAAGCTCATCAGGCGGCATTGACGTTGAGTTCCAAAATCCCGGGGATCAGATATCCCTCAAGGCATCATCCGGGCAGCTTTCCGTCGGCTTTCCCCGGGGGACGGTTTTCCATTTGAATGCTTCTGCGTCATCCGGGAATATCCGCAGTGATTTTGCCGTAACTGTTGCCGGTTCCATGAGTAACAAACATCTTGAAGGTATGGCAGGTAATGCAGGAAGCGGAGAGAAGCGATCTGTGGAACTGAGCAGTTCCTCGGGAAATATTGTGATAAAAGAACTCATAACTGAATAGGCTTGAATATCTACATGAATTGGGATATCCGGCAGATTGTAAGAGTGCCGGATATCCTGGGAAAGGTGAGGAATGTATGAAAGAGAATGAAAAGTTTCCACTCAGGTTTTTTGTTGTAACGTTTTTGTGGTCCTGGCTGATCTGGTTGCCACTGGTCCTCGCAGGATTCGGGGTTATTCCTATAAGCAGGGAATCTTTGAAGTCTATTACGACTCCAGTTACGGTTCTTGCTGCATTCGGTCCTGCAGTTGGAGCTTTTTATTCATTGCGTTCTCTGAATGGAAGAGGTTCCATACGGGTGTATTTGAAATCGTTTTTCAGTTTGAAATTCGGCTGGAAAGTGTGGATCGCAATATTCGTAATCCTGGGGATCAGTACTGCAATCTCCTGGTTTATACCGGAATTATTTGGTGCAAATCGGCTGGGTATGCTTCTGCCTAATATTTATTTATTTCCAATTTATTGGTTGATTATGGTATTTTTCGGAGGAGGGCAGGAAGAAATCGGCTGGCGCGGTTATGTCCTTCCAATTCTTGAGAAACGTTTTGGCTGTTGGTTTGGTTCAATTATTCTTGCCGTGGTATGGGCATGCTGGCATCTCCCACTGTGGTTCATCCCCGGGACAAGCCAGACTTACGTGAACTTTACCGGGTTTATTATGTTAACCCTTGGATATTCATTTTTCTATTCCTGGATAATGAAAGCTTCTGGAAATCGTCCATTTGCCGCTCTTATTGCACACGGTACTGCAAATGCCTTCATTCCAGTATTCCCTGTATTGGTTATGGTCCTGGGAGCGGCACAGGTTCGATTCTGGATCTGGGTAACATTAACACTTCTGATCGGGATTTTTGTTATGATACTCAGTGGAGTAAAGTTCAGGAAACAAGAACGATTGTCTTAACGTTAACTAAACCGGGTCCCAGGGCCAGCGGATACAGCGATCGTGAGGGCCGAACAGGGATATATCAGCGTTGCCTGATATTACCATTGTGGTTATTTGAGCCCCTTTCAGTTCTTCAGCTGCCCGGCGGATTGTGGCTCCGGTGTTTTCCACATCATCTGCCAGCAGGATGCGTTTTCCCTGGACATCTTCATTCCACGGTGCGGTAAGCTGCGGCTCTTCTGTCAGTGGTTTGTGGCTGTCGTCACGAAATTGAATTTGTATCGATTTTAATGGTACAACCAGCCATCGGGCGGCCAGATAGGCGGGTAGCAGTCCTCCCCGTTCAATACCGATTACCATGTCGAAATCACCGGATACCTTATTGATGATGGCATTCATCATTTCATCCAGGCTGATATTCTGCGCATCTTTGTCTTTGTTCATTTCTTGGTTTTCCGGTTCCGGCTTTTGTACCTCAGAGCTCCAAATCCATCCATAGCTTTCCCCAATCCGCCTTCATACTCTTTGGAGATGGTTTTCATCAGATCCGGGATGGGAAGAGACTGAGGACATTTTTCCAGGCATACCCCGCAGGATGTGCACTTGGATGCCAGACCGCTTTTTCCGGACAATACTCCGCCGACAGTGGCCAGGTAAAACATCTTCTGAGGGAGGGTGTGGCGGATGGTTTTCCACTCGTTGTACAAGTCAAAAACTTCCGGGATGGAAACCCCGAAGGGGCAGGGCATACAGTATCGGCATCCGGTACATCCCACCGCACCGGCGGCCTTATAGGCATCACGCACCCGTTCAACGAGTCTCACTTCCTCATTTCCCAGCATCCCGGGTACCGCCATATCGGCCAGAGCAAGGGTTTCCTCCATGTGGGATTTTTTCGATAGGCCCGAAAGTACAACTGTTACCTCAGGATGATTCCATACCCAGCTCAAGGCCCAGGACGCCGGTGATTTCTCCGGTCTTTCCTTCCATACTTTCATGGCTTTCTCAGGGATTTTTGTTGCCAGTTTACCCCCTCTGAGGGGCTCCATAATCACCACACCCAGGCCTTTTTCTGCGGCGTATTTCAATCCGGCAGTTCCCGCCTGTCGGCGCTCATCCAGCAAGTTGTACTGTATCTGGCAGAAATCCCAATCCCTGGCATCCACCACCCGAGAGAA
>DEIH01000173.1 GCA_002352375.1 Spirochaeta sp. UBA2779
AACATGATAGTTGGTAAGAATGTAGCCACGGCTGTCAAAAATAGATCCGGATCCTGAAGAGCCCTTTTGGGGAACCGGCTCCAGAAACCAGTTGTACCCCACAACCTCGGTGGTAATATTTACAACAGCCTTATTTAATCGGTCGTACACATTTATATTTTCAAGCTCACCTTCATCGTATCCCTCTTCCGTAAAACTGGTGTAAGAAGGATTATCGTTGTGCTGGTAGCTGAAAGAAGAACTCTCCTGACTCTCTGAAACGGCAATTACTGTTGCCTCTGCACTGCTTCGAGTCCTTCCAAGATGAAAATTGAGAATGCCGAACCCCATTAAGAGTATGACAACAAAGAGCAGCAGGATTATCAATGTGAGAAACAAATTTTTACGGTTACGGATCTTCATTCTCACATTATAGTTTTACTCCGCAGCAACAGGAAGCATTTTCAGGAAAACAGAGGCCGAAGTTCTGAAGTTTTCATGGATACGATGTTTCTGTGCTCCTCCACTCCCAGACCGGCAGCATGGGTGAGCAGTATGTTCAGGGGGTCACCATGGGAGACAAGGCATATCGATCTATGGGAGTAAAACCTGTCCACTTTAAGGATAAATTTTTCCAGCCTTAAAAGAACTGCCCGGGGGCTTTCAACCCTGTGATTGCTGTTATCCGGATTATTTCCATCATCCTGCCAGACCCGGTGGTAGTTTTTATCGTCGGTTCCCTCGAAATCTCCAAAAAAACGCTCCCTCAGATCTTTGTCAATTCTGACTTCTCCCGCGGAAAGAAAATCAGCGGCACACCAGGCGGTTTCAAGGGCTCTCTTAAGCGGGGAAGAGAAAAAAACCGTATCCCGGGGCAATCCGCTCCCCTTCAAGGCAGCTCTGATATTCAGAGAGGAGCCTTCCGCCAGACCCCAACCCTCGCTGCCGTCCTCCAGGCTGCTGATGATAATACCCGCATTGTTGGCCAGAGAACGGCCATGGCGCATCAGATAATAGCTGTTGTTCAAGTTTCCGATCACGGCAGTATTCTATACTCACAGCATTGAACAATCTATGCTGAAGAGACTACAGGGTTCTCCAGAATATATCTCTGTCCCCGTATCGTCTATGCTGAATAGATTCCAGTACGTCCTTTTCAGAAACCTCGTCTCTAGAGGCCAGGTCCGCCAGGGTTCTTGCAACTTTCAGCACTCCATGGGCAGCCCTGGATGATAGTCCCAGCTTGACAACCGCTTCTTTCAAATAGGATGAGGAAGCCTTGTCCAGAGATATGAATTTCTGTATTTCACCCGGGGGTATATCCGCATTTATTTTCCAGAAACTCTCCCTGTAGCGTTTTAACTGCCTTTCTCTGGATTCTTCCACCCGGGATCTGACGGTAAAGCTATCCTCACCGGCGGGTACCAGAAGATCTTCAGGTTTTACCATAGGTACCGGCACCCGAATATCCACTCTGTCCAGAAGAGCACCACCCAGATGTCTCCAATAGCGGCTTATTTCAGGTGTAGTACAGAGACAGGTAGCCTCTTCCCGGCCGAGATTGCCGCAGGGGCAGGGATTCATTGTCATTTGTAGCTGAAAGTCCGCCGGGAACCACCAGGTTTTCCCGGCCCGGGCCATGTCCACCCTTCCGGATTCAAGAGGCTCCCGTAAAGTTTGAAGCACCCTGCTTCCGTATTCCGGTGCTTCATCGAGAAACAGCACACCACCATGAGATAAAGAAACTTCCCCGGGATACATCCCCGATCCCCCTCCAATTAAGCCCTCGGCAGAAGAGGTATGATGGGGCTCCCGGAATGGAGGCCTTGTTATCAGTCCCTTTTCAATTCGGAGCTTCCCCGCCTGAGACCAAATTCTGGAAACTTCCAGGCTTTTATCAGAGTCAAGATCCGGCAGCAGACCCGCCAGGGCCCTTGCAGCCATTGTTTTTCCGCTCCCCGGGGGGCCGAACAGTAGAATGTGATGTCCCCCTGCAGCGGCAACCTCCAAAGCCCGCCGGAGAACCGGCTGTCCCTTCAGATCCGATAAATCCTGCTTGGGAACATGAACGGAATATGGATTCTCAAAATCTGCAACAGTAGTCCACTCGCCCTCCAGAAGCCCGGGAAGTATCCGCAGGTTGCTGATGCCCACTGGTATGGCTCCGGGGATGGCCAGAGCCTCGGAGAGGTTTGCATCGGGAACAATAAAACGGTTGATATCGCCGGCTATCGCCGCTGCCACAGCGGGAAGAACGCCGCTTACCGGACGAACAGTACCATCGAGGAGCAGCTCCCCGGCACAGAGAACCGAGCCGATTTCAGAATCAGGAATCTGCCCGGTGGCTGAGAGAATGCCCACGGCTATAGGAAGATCGTATGAAGCACCTTCCTTTTTCAAACCCGCAGGTGAAAGATTTACAAGAATTCTATCCTGAGGAAAGTTGAATCCGCTGCGTTTAAGGGCCACCCTTACCCTGTCCCGGGACTCTCTGACGGCATTATCCGGCAATCCGACAATATCCAGACCCGGGATTCCCCGGCGTATATCGACTTCGACGGATACCAGAGCTCCGGCATAGCCCGACGGCGCGTAAGCAAATATTTTCATAGACACCCCGTACTCTTTGACGGGGAAAAACATCAATCTGCTTGAAAATCAGTTAAAAAGAGATCTTTCCCGGGCCACAAGCTCGTCGCAGCGTTCATTCCAGATGTTTCCTGAATGCCCCTTCACCCACTTCCAATCCACATTCATAGAGTCGTCAAGAGCCTTGAGCCGCAGCCAGAGCTCTTTATTTTTCACCGGTTTTCCCGCAGCTGTTTTCCAGCCTCTGGCTACCCATCCCTTCATCCATTCGCTGATTCCCTTCTGAACATATTGAGAATCGGTATTGATTTCGATGATTTGACCCGAGGCAGCATTCTTCTGTACTGACTCCAAAGCACTGATTACAGCTGTAAGCTCCATTCGGTTGTTGGTTGTTGATCTATCAAAGCCCGAGAGCTCCAGAGGATTATCCGGATCGTTGAGTATAACCGCAGCCCAGCCGCCAGGCCCGGGATTCCCGGTACAGCCGCCGTCTGTATATATCACAAGTTTTTCAGGCATTATTCACCTCATTGCTTTTTTATGATGTACCGGCATATTGTCATCAACATGACCATACACGAGCTTCTCGACGAATACAATCTGGCCACCGATGATATCAGGTGGTCTCTCTGCCTCCGGATTACAGAATCAATCGTCCACAAGCTGGGAAAGGAAGGCACAGAAGGGCTTACCCGGGAACTCTGGTCTGGAGATACCGGGGATGAACTTTACGATATGGAAGAACGCTGGACCCGGGACAGGGCAGACCGCCTGAACCGGGCCATTCTGGATGAAGGGCACCTTCGGGATGAGTTATCACAGATGGTTCTGGATAAAATCAACCGCCAACAGCTTTAATCCTTTCGTTTACCCAGGATTCAATCCCTTTGAAAACGCCTCCAAGCTCCGCCTGGGCAGCCTCGGGATTATCGCCCAGAGCCGACCTGCAGGATGCATAAAATTTAATTTTAGGTTCGGTTCCCGAAGGTCTGGCGGTTACAAGGCTGCCGTCTTCAAGAACAAACTGAAGCACATTGGACGAGGGAAGATGAATATTCAGTTCCGTCGATCCGTCGACCGGGTTTTTCGTGGTACCGTCTTTGTAATCCCGGAGGGCGATGATAGTCTTTGACGCGATGGACACCGGAGGATTATCCCGAAGGGACTTCATCAGCTCAACCATAACAGCTTCCCCTTTTTCCCCTTCAAGATATCGGCTTATAAGCATTTCCTGCCAATAGCCGAAACGGGCCCAGAGTTCTTTGAGGTGGTCCATAACGGTGAATCCCCGGGACTGATTCCAAAGTGCCAGCTCCGCCGTAATAGACGCAGCGGAAACCGCATCCTTGTCCCGAACTGAGGTTCCAACGAGGTAACCATAGCTCTCCTCACCGCCGAACACGTAGTTGTAACTGTTATCTGATTCAAACTGCCGGATTTTTTCACCGATGAATTTAAATCCAGTAAGCACCCTGAAACTCACCGCGCCGTAGGCTTCGGCAATTTTATTCTGAAACTCTGAGGTTACGATGGTGTTCACAAAAGCAGGATTCACCGGAAGAGATCCCTGCTCTTTTCTGCTTCTGAATATATAATCAGCCAGTAAGGCACCCAGCTGATTTCCTGTAATCAGTACCCATTCTCCATTCACAGGAACAGCAATACCCAGGCGGTCGGCGTCGGGATCGGTGGCCATTACCAGATCTGCGTTTTCCTTTGCCGCCAGTTCCAACGCCAGTTTCAAGGCCGGAGCAATTTCAGGATTGGGGAACTCCACTGTAGGAAAATCACCATCGGGATCCCGCTGCTCAGGGACGGTTTTGATTTTTATCCCCAGTTCGGAAAGTACTGTTTCAACGGGAACAAGTCCGGTACCGTGAAGTGGTGTATATACCACTTTCAAACCCGATCCCCGCTCTTTTACCAATTTCGGGTTCAATGATTGACCAACCACCATCTCCCTGTAGTTACTATCAATTTCCTCATCAACCATAATAACAATGCCATCATCGACTGCTTTTTTAAAACTCATAGCGGGAACAGACCCCTTTACCTTTCGAACCTCTGTTATAATTCCGTTATCGTGAGGAGGAACCACCTGGGCTCCATCCGACCAGTACACTTTGTATCCGTTGTAGGCGGCTGGATTATGACTGGCGGTAACCATTACACCGGCGCATGCAGACTTATACCTGACGGCGTATGAAAGTAACGGAACCGGTCTCAGAGATGAAAACAGCCAGGTTCTAATACCGTTTTCGGCCATTACCCTGGCAGTTTCCTCGGCAAAAAGACGGGAGTAATGCCGGCTGTCGTAGGCAATGGCCACAGACCGCTCGGATTCACTGACATGGGAAAGGATGTAGTTTGCCAGTCCCTGGGTGGCTCTCCGTACAACGGTGGGGTTGATTCTGTTGATTCCCCCGCCTATTACGCCCCGTAATCCGCCGGTACCGAAATCAAGTTCCCGCCAAAATCTGTCGGAAAGGCTTTCCCAGTTTTCAGCCTCCAGTAAATCTCTGATTTCGACTTTGAAATCATCAT
>DEIH01000079.1 GCA_002352375.1 Spirochaeta sp. UBA2779
ACCGACTACAGCTATAATGATGAAAACCAGTTACTCTCCATAACTGTAAAAAACCCCGAAGGCTCTCATCACCGCAGGATTCTCTTCACCTACGATACAGAAGGCCGGGTTGCCTCCGAGATGATTTTCAACGCCGAGGGCCGCATCATCAGGGATGAAACCTATGCCTACGGAGCATCCCAGGGAAAACGATGGCTGGAAAGGGTTACCTGGATTCCCCTTGGTAAAAAAAGAGGGAAACGCCGGCCATCGGAAGTTATCTACCGTTCATTTACACTGGGAGGAAATCAATCCCGCTCCGCTCCGGGAGCTCCGGAGTCCGCAGCATTTGAAAACGGGGTTTACACCGGACCTCTGGTGGGAGGACAGCCCGAGGGAGAGGGAATTTTTCAATACAACGACTCCAGCCGTTACCAGGGTGAATTCAGAAATGGTTCCATGGAAGGTTACGGCAGCCTTTCCTGGCCAGACGGCCGGGTAATGGAAGGACAATTCCGCAACGGCCTTCTCGAAGGTACCGGGTTCTGTATCTGGGCCGACGGCAGCCGGTACGACGGGGAATTTCAAAATGGCAGGATGCACGGCCCGGGAAAATTTCTCTGGGCTGACGGAACACGATTTGAAGGACTTTTTGAAGATGGAAAAAGAACCAGCCAGGGCGCCTGGGAAAAGCAGAATGAATGATTTTTTAATGTACAAGTGTCTGATACTCGATCATGACGATACAGCTGTAGACAGCACTGCTTCAGTTCACTTTCCAGCACACCTGGAGGTGATGAAAAAACTTCGCCCCGGGGAACCGGTTATTACTCTGGACACCTGGTTTGAGAAAAACTTTCACCCGGGAATTATGGTGTATCTCACCGAGGAAATCGGTCTTGATGAAAAGGAGATGGAGGAGGAATTTTTCATCTGGCAGGACTTCAACTCAAAACGGAACCCACCGTTCTATGCCGGGCTCCCGGAACTGATGGAAGAGTTTATTCACAGGGGTGGTATCATTGCCGTTGTCTCTCATTCCACCGAAGAGCACATCAGAAGGCACTACCAGAAGGGGGCCCCGGGTATTACCCCGGATTTTATTTTCGGCTGGGACCACAATCCTGAAAAACGCAAACCATCACCATGGCCGGTTTTCCAGATTATGGAAAAAACCAATCTGAATCCCGAGGATATTCTTGTTGTGGACGACCTCAAGCCCGGAGTCCAGATGGCAAGGGCTGCCGGTGTATCCGTTGCCGCCGCGGGATGGGGTCATTCCATCCCGTCAATCCGCAAAGCGATGAGCGAACTCTGCGATGTCTGGTTGCCGGATATTGAGGCTTTAAGAGTTCAGCTCTTCGGGTAAGTCTCTTCGAGAAAATCAACAATCTGCCGCCTGGTCTTTCTCATCGTACTGATAAAAGAACCTGTCACCTCTCCATTGTGAAACGCTATAAGACTGGGAACACCCAGAACATCGTACTTTTCGATCAGCTGAGGAAAATCATCATTTTCAACCACGGTAAACTCGTATCGATCGCCGAACTCCTCTTCCAGACCGGGGAGTACCGCTTTGAGAACCCGGCAGTCGGGACACCATTCTGCCGAAAACAACGCACAAGATCTTTTATCACTGTCAACCAGAGTTTGAAACTCTGCTGTACTTTCTAATTTCTTCATAAAACCGAATATCGTGAATTTCCGGCAGGAGATCAAGAGCTCTTGAAAAGACTGCTATAAGAAACAACAATTAAGGAGGAGGCTGCTTAAATGTTTGACAGCTACAAATGGAATAACATCGAAGGTTCAGGAAGCACCGAAAATCTCACACTGCTATCCCTCTCCACCTGCGGATTCTGTAAAAGTGCCCGCCAATACCTGATAGACAGAGAAGTGGCTTTCCGTTATCTGGAACTGGATACCCTTCCACCGGAAGAAAAAGCCGAACTGAAAAGCGAGTTTAAAACCAAATTCGGCCGTCGCCCGTCTTTTCCCTCCCTGGTAATCGACGGTGAACGATTTCTCATCGGATTTATCAAGGACCATTGGGATGAAGAAATTGATTAACGATATAGAAGATTTTATTCAGAAGAGTGCAGACAAAAATGGATGGGCGTTACAGCCGGATGAAACCTTTCTCAAAACGGTAAAAGAGGGTCTGGCTAAAAATCTGAAAACTTACGGGTACTACCTCTGTCCCTGCCGGGAAGGATGGGAAAACCGCTTCAAAGATCGGGATATCACCTGCCCCTGTGATTACGCTGATGAGGACATCAAGGAATCGGGGAACTGTTACTGCGGCCTGTTTCTTTCAAAAGAAGCTGCCGCGGCAGGAAAACCGCCCCAGGCGATTCACGACCGCCGGCCGGAGGAGAAATATCCCGACTGAGATTCTAACCTTGTATTAAAGGGTCATGTCGATATCGCCCATGCCGGCAAGCTGAGTTATTCCCAGGTCTTTCTGTTTTACCTTGGTTTTTTTTACCGCTTTACGGACTACACTGGGCCACTGTTTTTCCGGAAGATCTTCTTTCATCTCTTCAAGGAGCATAAGAATATCTTCACTCATTTCGATGTTGTATATTTTCTCTTCATCATGGAAGAAGAGTTCTGCAAATTCGTTGATGTAATCTCCGGGAGACCGACTTTCCCGCTGGCCTTTACGTTCAAGAACCATTTCTCTTTTCCGGGCTTTTTTGATTTCTCTGTCTCTTCTTGCTAAATCTGTACTTTTCATATCAACAACCCCCGATTTTTGCCTTGAAGATATTACAGCCGGGAGACAGAAAGGGCAAGATGACTTACAAAGATGAAATATTTTTTCAATAACGGTTAATTCACCACCGCCGTAATATCATTCCCGTCATGAATTCCCCAGAGAGGCTGGAAATAGTTACCGATCAATGCCGCTGAAATCAGAATATCTTCATAGTCGATACTTGAGAACTGGGGGCGATAGACATTTTCAGCCTTGAGAATACGAACCACATAACCATTTCGGTAGGATTCTGTTACTTCTCTGATTACATCAGCGGCATTCTTTGAATACGTCCTCTCTATCTCTTCATAGAGATCTTCCGGAGCTTTCTCCAGGGAAAAGCTGATACTGATGCCATTTTTTTCGTATGAAAAAAGCCGGTTTTTTTTATCCTGGACTGTAATACCATCTCCCAGGCCGGCCGCAAGGTATTCCGCCCTGTCCATTGATACCAGATAGGCTGTCAGACCATCGACATCTTTCACCGGCAGGGAAACATATCGATTGAAACTTTCAAGTTTAACCGAAAAAACCACACCCCGATAAAGGCTGCGGCCGAAAAGGCCGTCATCAAAATCCCGGTAGATACTCACTGTGGGATCGTCGCTAAATGCCGCTGTACCGAATAAAACCAGGAGTACAGCCGCGAAAACAAATCTTCTAATGAATGAATTCAACATTATCATAACCTGCCGCTGTAAAGATTTCCTTCAGAAACAACTCACTCTCTTCTGCAGCCGTTTCCAGAAGACCTCCCTCAAGAGCCATCTCCCGAAGACCGGGGCGAAGACCCTCAACCAGTAAGCGCCATCCCTCCGGGGTTAATGGTACATCGGGGAAACCATCGGAACTACCGTCCCGATCTTTAATTATAAACGATGTTACTGAAACAGGGGCAACCTTGATTTTTAAAGTTTTCCCGCCGTCCTCATCCCTTATTACGGTTATCCCCTCGACTGCTTCAAACGGTTCTCCAATCGAAAAGCCAGCCAGCCAGCGGTCGATATCCAATCCCGCCCGGATACTCACCGTCATAACAACAAATTGGTAATCCGGACGCCCGGGATCGATGCCCACCTGCCGGCAAAGTCTATAAAGCTCCCCATACTTCCATTCCCTCGGCAGCAAACCACCGGGGTACTGTACCGGATTGATTTTAGAAGAAAACAGCTTCGGATCCCTGTCGTACTGCAGTTTCAGATAAGTCCAATTCACCTCGTCCCCGCCTGTAAAGTCAAAGGGGAAAACCACCTTCATATCGTAGGCAGCGGTTTCCAGTTCGTTCAGTGAACGTATTTCCTCCAGAATCGACCAGGAAGCGGAAACCTTACGGGAAGCAAAGAGTTTCTTTAAGGGAAGGTCGTTAATCCGCCATGCAGCAAAAAGAAAAGACGCCGAAAGAACAAAGAGGAAAATAGAGGGTAGTAGAAGGGGCCGGTGTTTTTTAGCCATCGGGATTCCCCGGGTCGAAGGAAATCTTCTCAAAATTCCCCAGTTTTAAAATACGGAGAACCGCAAGCCGGGCATTGGCTTCTGCCAGGTTCAGAATACCGCCATCCAGAGCTGCCTGCCTGTTAGCCTCTCCCTGAGCAATAATCTGACTCATATAATCACCCATCCGGATGGGATTAAGAAAGCTGTTTTCCCGGAGGTACATTTGATGGATGGAGGATTCATCCGCATCGGAAAGAAAGATTTCAGCCGAGGGCATTCTTACATACACCGTCCCGTCAGAGCGTTCCCTGATTTCAAGTCCCCTGGAAAAATCAACACCGGCGGTTACAAGGTACTCCACAGTGAAGAGAACCTGTTTGTTTCCCCTCCAGAAGTTCTTCTCCTCCACATAGATAACCGATCGGTAGGTCTGACTCACCGTCTTCAGCTGCCGGAGTTCCCGGAGCCGCTGCTCCATAACCCCGGTCTGACTCTCAGAAGCTCTTCCACCATAAAGAAGAAATACACCTCCACCGGCCAGCCCCAGGGCCAGGACAATCAGAATGATTTCAAATAAGGTGATGCGAATCTTTCGAGAGGCCATACAGCATTATGAACCCGTCCTGCACTGAAAGGCAAACCAGTTTTCAGGATTCAAAATCCTTCAGGAATCCAGACCCTTCAGGGCCTGACGGAAAAGATCCGCATATTCAATCCCGCCGGGAAGAGAAGTATTCCCCGATTCAAGCCGGCTGCGGAAATCCACTTTTAAACCGTTCAGAGCAGAACTCAACTCCGGAGCAGAAGAAGAATCGACACTCAGCCTGCCAGGAAGCCCGCCGGAAGAGAGAATCAGAACCGCCTCCACCTGCTGCACAGGCTCGGCCTCCCCGGACTCGGGAAAATTGAAATTAGATGCCGCCGGGCATCTCATTCCAGCCAGAATTGACTCGCCCAACCCCGGAATGAGTTCATCCGTGGATTTCGCCGATTCATCTTCAATATCCTGATAACGGCATAAAAACGCCAATGCCGCCCAGGTAACAAAACGGTGAGCGTCTGTACAAACATCAATCTCCAGCTTTTCAGGATGAGCATATGCAGAAAAACTGCCATCTACCCGCTGTACCGTTATCAGGGAACGGGCATATCCGGCAAGTTGCTTCATACCGTATTCCGGAGGCAGCTGCCCCTCGACAAAAGCCTCCAACAGGGTACGCAAACGGCCGCTGACCGCAGCAATTCGTTCATAATCGTTGTCTTCAGCGATGCTGAATTTCCGGGCAAAAATCATAACTTAATTCTAGAGAAAAACCCCGATTAACAAAACTCCCCCTGAAACCTGAATCATCACTCTTCTTCACCGTACTCAAGTAATATCGCTTCCATACGGTCCAGATTGTCAATAAGAAGTTCCACCAGCTCAGGGTCGAACTCAGTACCGCTGCGCTCCCTGATATATTCCACAACACGTTCGAGATTCCAGGCTTCTTTGTAAGGGCGGGCCGTTGTCAGAGCATCAAAAACATCAACAAGTCCCGTAATCCGGCCGCGTACCGGGATATCCCGGCCCTTTAAACCTCCCGGATAACCAGAACCGTCCCATCGTTCATGGTGAGAGATAGCTATATCAGCACCGGCTCTGAGAATGGGACTTGCCGAATCCTTCAACACTTCATTTCCGATGATGACATGCTTCTCCATCACCAGGCGCTCTGTTTTATTCAGGGTGCCATTTTTCAGGAGTATGGCATCGGGAATACCCACCTTACCGATGTCATGCAGCGGGACAGACCACCGCATCAGGTCTGACTCTTCGGTAGAGTCTCCCCGTAATTCTGAAAGCAGAGAAGCATACATTCCCACCCGGGAGGTATGCCTGGCAGTTTCCGGGTCTTTATGGTCGGACACCTTACTGAGAACTTCCAGAGTTTCTCTCTCCCTGTTGCGAATCTCAATTCGCATTTCAATTTCGCTGCGGGCAATATTTTTCAAACGGGTCATTGCCCGATCAAGATAATCAGACATGAGGTTGAACTCTCTGGCCAGTTCTCCAACCTCATCGTTTTGAACGGGTATAACCCTTTTTTCAAAATTCCGATTCCGAACGATGTTCTGCATATCAGAAATCACCGTTTTCAACGGATGCATAGAGCGGTGGAGATAGTAATAGATGAAGAAAGAACTGACGATTGCGGTAAGCAATACCATAATGATGTAATTCCAGCGGATAAAATACAAATCTGCAAAGAATGTCTGCCTGAGCTCGGTGATATACACAGTCCAACCCAGAGCCGGCAGGGAAAAGCCATACCCCAGACGGTTCTCACCGGCGAAAATTCCATCTATCCAGATACCTCCGGCCTCACCAGGGGAATTTTCCACTGCAGACTCAAGAATTGAGTTATCTGAAGCGGAAGAACCCACAGAAAAAACTATATGGTTATCCTCATCAACCGCCAGAATCCACTCACCTTCCTCCTGAAGCATAGTTAAAGAGTAAGATCTGATTGAATTTTCAAAGCTTTCAATGAATGCGGGATCGTTCTGTAAATTATTTTCCAGTAATAGATTCCATTGAGAAGAACTGTGCCTGATAAGATCTTCCGCTTTGTATTCCAGGAGACGGACCATTACCTTTTTTACACCGCGGTCGGCATATAGACCGGTTAGAAATCCACTGATTAGAAGACTCCCTGAAATAACAGGTATAATGAAAAAAAGCAGCCGGGCACTTAAGCCGAGAACGTATTTTTTAATCATTTTGCCCCTGTTCTGGAAAAAACCGCAGAAAGATATCCGTAAACATGTCATAATTCTATAGGATAAATGGAAAAAAACACACTCGAAAATAATATTAAGGATCCTGACAGGGAGCTGGACTTCGAAGTTCTTGAAGAAATTCCCGAAGTCGGCAGTGTGAACCATTCGGATAAGATTCAGCTGGTCCTGCTTCCCCTCCTGGCGTTGATAATAATTGCCGCAATTCCACTGATTCTGAGTTTCACAGCGTTACGGAAAAGCACTTTTTCCATCGATAAAGATTTTCCCTATTCCAGTGTTGAAAGCCCCCTCCTCCAATCAGCGGTGAAAGAGGTGATTTCCAAACGCCGGGAAGTTGATCTGAAAGATGTACAGATACGTCAATATCAGAACCGCGTTCTCCAGATGGATGATAAAATCAAGCTCCTTCAGGGCTTGATGGAAGAAACCCTTCAGATTAAAGAGACAAAGCTTCTAGACGAATTCAACAGCATCCTCTCAAAGGAACGTTCACGGCTGGAAGCACTGGGAAGCTCAGAGGAACAGATAAACCTGGCTTTGGATCGCTTGAAAACGAGTCTGGAATCCCGGTACGACAGTGAAATGGCGGATTTCCGCAGCAATGAAATGACCGCATACAAGCAGCGGATGGACGGACTTCAACGGGAAAAAGCCTCTCTTGAGCTTGCTCTTAACAGCGCTGTTTCGGATCGGCAAACCCTGGCAGTATCCCTGAAAGCCGATGAATCAGAATTACTGGCCGGGCTGTACAACGAAAAAGATTTCACACAGATCGTTAATGCCGGAATTGATACAGACCTTGAAATTCTCCGGGAAACCAAAAATTTGGAAAATTACTGGCTGGACGAGCTGGCTAATCAATATCTGGGTTTGATTGATGCCATCACCGCCCGGGATTACAACCAGGCTAAATCTCATCTTACGGCCCTGGAAAGCTTATTTGATGACAGCACTACCGCTGAACTTCCGGGTATCAAGGCCAGAAATAAGGCCGACAGAGAGCTGCTGCAGTTTTTTTCCGCCTATTTAACTTCTCTTGAAGAAAATGACCTCTCGGCGCTCTTCGCTGAATCGAAACTCCTTGTCAATCTGGCACTCTCTCACATAGCCGCAGGCCGATACCAGGAAGCGGATATCGCGTGGCGCAAAATGAACGCCAACTGGCCGTTGATGGATCAGGCCACTCACGGATATATGAAGACACAGAGCGAGCTGTTTGCCTATGAAGTTAATAGATATGCTGAATTATCCGAGTCTTCCCTGAATTCCGGCGATTACCAGTCCGCCTTATCTTCCTGGATATCCGGTCTTGAACATTTACCCGAACCGGTGGGAGTAATTATCAAAGAATTCTGGCAGCTTTGGGAACACAATACAAACCTCAGGCTTGCCGAAAAAGATCAGACCTCATTTACGGCCCTGGCCGAGGAAAAGGAAGAATCCGCCGCCAGGTATGATACCCTTCACCGGACATTGGTTCTTGCAGAAAGTGAAAAACAGGAGCTGAGCAGGCAGCTTGATGCCGCTACGAATAAAATTGCATCGGCGGAAGAGGGTATGGCGGCAGCATCAGCCGCCGCAGCCGAATCGACAATCAGAGACAGAAACAGTGAAAGTGAGACGATTAAAGCCCTGGAAAACCGGATTGCCTATCTGGAACTCCTTATTGCCGAAAAAGAAATAACAATATCAGCTGTACCTGAAACTGAAAGCACACCCTCCGCCCCAGCCCGGTGGCATCTCTACGGTGTCATCAATCAGGTAAATGAAGATAACTTTATTATCAAGCCTCTTATCAATTACATTCCGGATAGCGGTTCTGAAATACGGGTAATGAAGTCCATCGGAGAAGACCGGGTGATTCACATTGCTGACGGATATATTACCTCAGCCAACGATGCCCGGGCTGTAATCCGCCTCTCGGAAGTGTTCAACACTCCAAAAACCAACGACCTTATTTATATTTCAACAACAATCAGCTCAGAAGATCTACCATCCGATGAGGAGGATGAACCGTAAAAGCCTCTACCAGTGAAGCTTTCCCCGATTAATTTCAGCTTCTCAACGGATATCCGGCCTTGTCCAGAACCCCGATAACTCTGTCTTCAGCCTCTTTAATAAAAGCAGCATTCAGAGTTTTCTCAGCATCCCGGAACTCGACATGAAGGGTGAGGGCCTTACCCTTCTCTCCCAGATCGAAGACATCCAGAACCGTAACAGAACGGAGTTCCTTCATCTTCATGCCCTGAACAACTCCCAGCACATCGGATGCGGAAGTTTTTTCCGGAGCGACGACAGTGAGGTCGAAAACAGAACCCGGGAAACGGTCCAGAGCTTTAAATGCAGTCCGGTCTTTCAGAGGTTTGGCCATCACCTCGGTGATATCCAGAACAGCAATGGCTGTACGCCCTTTTATCTTGAAGGCCCGGGTTATCTGGGGATGAACCGAAAGAACAGCACCCATGGAACGGCCCATAACCTGGATATCCAGTATTTCATGGGGATGAGAACCGGCCCAGTCCCGGGGAACCATGGGGTGTGCTTTGGAAGGATTTCCGGGAACCATCCGGAAAGGAAGATTCAGACAGGAGCACAAACCTTCCATCAAGTTGGCCAGTTCAATAAAAGGATTGGTCCTGGTCTCCTGAAACACCACAGCAATCTGCTGCAGATCTTCAGAGTACTTCTCCCCGCCCAGATCGGCGTAACTGCGGCCGATTTCAAAAATGCGGAAAGAATTGTGTTCCTTGCTGTTGTTCGCCGCGGCTTCCAGCAGGCTGGGTATCAGACTGGGGCGCATGCGGTCGTGGTCCGGGGTGATGGGGTTGGCCAGAATCAGCCCTTCGTT
>DEIH01000269.1 GCA_002352375.1 Spirochaeta sp. UBA2779
CTGATGAAACCAACCCCTTTTTGAGAGATTCTGTGTTTCCAGTACCATCATATTTTCAGTAACAGTAGACTGGAGACTGGCCCCCCGGCCGGTTTTATCAGAAGGTACATAGTGAAGTCCCGCCTTTCTCAGTCCTGAAGCACTGGAGGGGACAGGTTTTGAATCCAGAACCAGGGCTCCCTTATCAACCCTGCTGTTTCCCGAAATAACATCTTCCAGGAGAGACAGGCCTTCTTCTCTGAGACCTGTAATTCCCAGTATTTCACCTGGAAAAAGCTGGAAATTAATATTTTCAAGTGCGTTTCTTCCGGAATCTTTTACGCTCAAACCGAGGGCCTCGAGCCGGGGTTTCCCGGCAATTCCCGTAATTGGGCTGTCCGGATTCTGTATATTCCCTGATTGTGTATTCCCTGATAATGAGGGATTAACAGGTTGTTCTCCGAACATCTCCTGGGTAATCGTTGAATAATCAGTATCAGCGACATCCCGGCAGCTTATCACCGATCCGTGGCGCATAACCGTTACCCTGTCTGCAATGGAAAAGACATCCTCCAGTCTGTGGGTAATCAGCAATAAAGCCCGGCCGTCATCTTTCAAACGTTCCATCAACTGAAAAAATTCACTTCCTCTCCCTTCTTCCCAGGCCGAAGATGGCTCATCAAGAATAAGAACCTCCGGATTGAACATCAGAGCTGCAATCATCTCAGCCCTTTGGAGTGAGGCGGCATCCATCAGGGATACCCGTGTTTCAGGGTTGATCCCTGCCAATCCCCAGTCTTCAGCGGTTTGATTGAACAGTGACAGCTGTTCTTTTATTCTTCCCGGCCTGGTAGTACGTCCGAGAACTGCAGCTTCACGGATTGATAGAACCTCAGGCCATATATTTCGCTGCCTTATCAGAGCTGTATTCTGAGTCAGTCCTTTTGATTTTTTTAGTAGATTGACCTCTCCCGAGCTGAGTTTGAGTATTCCCGAGTCGGGTTTCAGTACGCCGGCGAGAATAAGGCCGAGGGTTGTTTTCCCTGCGCCGTTTTCTCCCACAAGAGCGTGGAGGCTGCCTGAGTACAAGTCCAGAGACACATCGCTGCAGGCGGTTACTCCGCTTGAATGCCAGCGATGATTTACCCCTCTCAGACTTGCTGCAGCTTTATTCATCGAGACTTTGCAGACTCAATGAACCGTTTTTCATACGGTGGATAAGGGTTTCCATTTCATCCTGAATATCCTGGGGAACATGTTTCCGAAAAAGCTTTCCATCCATCGGGAAATCGACGTATCCATCGTTTATCCCCACTTTGCGGCTTTCCCCGGTAACCAGATTTCCGTCAGCCCAGAGTTTTGCCCACACTTCAGCGGCTTTATCCTGCCGGGTAACGGCACTGGCCAGAACAGTTCCGGGAGCAAGGTCGCTTCCTTCAGTATCAAACCAGAGAACATAAGCACCGGCCTCTTTCGCTGCAGATATCACACCCTGGTTGGCGCCTCCTGATATGGTAAGAATTACATCAACTCCATCGGCATACAACCCGGCTGCCAGTTCCCGGGCCTTTTCCGCATCGTACCAGTTTCCAAGCACCTTGAACTCAAGTTGAATGTCAGGGTTTACCGTCTGAAGTCCTATTTCAAACCCCGGCAGTATCTCTTTATTCATCTGGGGGTATTCCTGTCCGACTATCATCCCCACTTTCAAATCTTTATTGGAACCTTCCAACTCTTCGGAGCTTGTTACCAGGGCTGCAAAATAACCGATAATGAAAGCCTGCTCCCGGTGATCGTACACAACATCGGCAACAGAACCTCCGGACAAACCCGAACCGTCGAGTACCAGAAAGTCCTGTTCAGGAAAAGACTTTGAGGTATTCACACAGATTTCTGTCATGGCAGGATTTGAAGTTACAATAAGATCGTAACGTTTTTCCGATGCCAGAGCCATCAGCTGATTGCCCCAGGAGGCTTGATCGAATCCGCCTTCAATGGTTTTAACCTGAATACCGGCATCTTCAGCTGCTTTTTTAATTCCCGAGTCCATCATTTCGTAGGTTGGGCTTCCTTCAAGCACCCCGGGAACAAACACGGCAATGGATTTAGTATCATCATCAGTCCGGCTGCCGCAGCTTGATAGAACAATCGCCAGTACCAATATTCCAGAGATAAAAAAATTTTTACGCATGTCTCTTCTCCTATCAGGCATTGCCCGAGAGAGGGGAAAAAACGAAAAAGGACAGGGCACGGTGAAATCACCGTGTATTTTGCCCTCTCTCCTATCCAGACTTACACTGTCGGTTACGGAATTGCACCGTATCCCCCCTACCGAAACAAAATAAGCCCCGGAATGGATTGCGGACTGTCACCGCCGGTCGGGATCGAAATCCCTCCCTCGAGAAAGCGTAATTAAAAGATAGGGCTGTAGTGGATCATCGTCAAGAGCAGAAAGTGAATTGCTTTTAATACAGAACCAGTTCAAAAGAGAAATACGGTTATAATTACAATTAGCAGTATATTTTAAATGGTTCTTCTATCAGAACATCCGAAAACCCATTTGAATAAAAAAAACCCGCGGATCTGGACGTCGATTTCCCGCGGGTGTAGTGGCGTATTGCCTGTTCTTTAAAAGTATCGACCTGCAGTCCTTTGAGCTTTATTCAAATTTTTTTTTTAGTGCCCGTTTCAGATAGGCTCTGTGGTATGAAGCTGATTCTGCAATTTCCCCGTAAAGTCTGAGGGATGATGAGAGAGGATCCGTATTATCCGGGACTGTTTGGGAGCTGAGTTCCAGAATGATGGGTTGGATAAGAAATGAGATTAGTTCTCGACCCTCTCCGGATAACAGTTTCTCATCAACCTGGTTCAATGCCTTCAGGTATATATCGGTATTCTCCCTCTTTTTGATGGCCTTTTCTGTCTGTTCCGCCAGGCGGATACCCTGTTTACTCAGGCTTTCCAGTTGTTCCAGAGTTTTGAGTATTTCCCTTACCATCCGGTTGATTTGAGTGGATGCAGAGGGATTATTTCCGCTGTCCCTAACTTTTCTCAGAAGAGGGATCAATGTGCCGCGGCAGACGGGCATTCTCTTCATTTCGGATACAGATGTAATCGACATACCGGGAATCTTTCGTCCTTTACTCCCAACTAGAGCCGGGTAGTGGTCTGAGAGTCTGGAGACACTTTCTTCAAACCAGGCGGCATAAACATCCATTCGCATGTCGCTGAGTATCCGCCCCCCGTCGGCGGCATCAACATATTCAGGACCGGCATCTCTCAGAGCATGAAAAAAAAGAGTTTCAGACGGTGCGCTGCGATTTGAGAAGTAGTGGGGTCGCTCTCTGGAAAGGCTTCCTGAATAATGAGTACGGCCCCCGGGGAATCCCAGATCCAGGCCGGCGATGGTTAGGGTTTTACAACCCAGAAAACGGGCCAGATCCCAGGCTGCTGTAGCCACCGAACCACCGGCTTTGAGTTCGCCCTGGATACCGGCGGCATCTTCTAGAAGAGTTCCCAGAGGAAATTTGGTTCTGGTGAGCCATGGGCGCCCTTTCAGCGAGCGGAATACCCCGGGATGAGTGGAGGATTCTGCCAGTATCAGAGCATCACCTGCAGCTTCAAAACAGTGATCGAGATGCCGTGTATTCCAGTACTGGGGATCGACAGCCGTGATTACGTCCGGCTGAACACCGCATCTGAGGGCTGCCGGAACGGCGGTGTCCACAGCAATAATCAGGTAGCGTTCAGCCAGTTCTTTTAAATCCGGCAACAGAGACTCCAGGGAAGGTCCTCCGGCAAGTATAAGAGCCGGAAAAGCTCGGAAAGAGTCCCTCCAGGGTTCCAGAGACAAAGCACGGGTAAAAATCGGTATATTGGCTGCCAGGTTTCGAACCCATAGACGGCCGAAGCGTTCCAGGGTTCGGGCATTTACCGCACGTCTCCTGGATGTATCCTCAACTGCTCTATTCAAGCGGTCATACCATTCAGGAGAAATCTCACGGGAGGGCCGCCAGATAATCAGATATATACGGGAACCCGCCGGTCCTCCGGTGAGGAATCCCTTTACATTTTCAGGATCGCCTCCGGAAATAAGTGAAACCTCGGGACTTTGCAGTAAGGGGCTGATGTCCCGAACCTCAGCAGCCTTCACCAGAGTCTCTTCATCAGCTTCGGCAATTACCAGTGGACGTCCGGGGGCTGAACGCAGCAGGGCTTCGGCAACATATCCCAGACCGAACCCGCCCAGAACAACAATGGCTGTATCTCCGGGAACAGAGGCGGCAGTTTTCTCAGCCTCTCTTACCGGATCGAAGCGGGAATGAAGAGCCCTTCCATCAAGGAAAGCGGTAAGTTCACCACTGCGGGATTCCTCGATACGCCATTCATCGGGAGTTCCCACCTATTTCAGCTCCAGATAAATACTCATCCCGCTTTCAATGGGGGTTCCCGGA
>DEIH01000188.1:0-1642 GCA_002352375.1 Spirochaeta sp. UBA2779
TTGTTTCTGAAATTACAAATGTTTTTTGGAAATATAGAACTATTACAGGTATTTCTGATAATCAATGTACTGAAGGTATTGAGTTCTGTCTCAATCTTGTAGATGACTACGTTAAAACAAAAGATCTATGGCGAGAGGTTTTTTCTCAGAGTGTTGCAGAAAAACATTCAGTTTATGATGTTTTCTATCTTGTAATCGCCAGGAGAAATAGTGCTCAACTTGTTACTTGTGACAAAAAGTTGAAAAAATTGGCTGTGAAACTGAATATCCAGACAATTTGAAAAAGCTCTTCATTTACCCAGTATTTCCAGAGCCTTCCCCCGGGCATCCTCAAAACTCAGCCCGTTGAAACTCTCCCGGGAACCCAGATCTTTCAGATTCACCGTCCCGGCCTCATTCTCTTCTGAGCCCACAATCAGCGCCAGAGGTATTCCCTTCGCCTCGGCGTATTTAAACTGAGCCCCCAGCTTCCTGTTTTCCGGATAAACCTCCGCTGCCAAACCATCCTGTCTCAGCCCGTGGGCCAGTATCTGGTATCTTGCCAATAGAGCCTCATCCAGCATCAGAATCAGAATATCTGTCCCCGAAGCTGCATTGTCGATACGTCCTAACTCTTCCAAACCCGCCATCAGCCGATCAAGACCAATCGATGCCCCAACCCCGCTCACAGGCTCCTTCATAAAAAGCCCTGTAAGGTTTCCATACCGTCCACCGGAACACACCGAACCCAACGACGGCATATCATCGAGAAACGTCTCAAACACAATTCCCGTATAGTAATCCAAACCCCGGGTAATCGAGGGGTCGAGAACCAGGTTATGGTGAAGCTGCATCTTTTCCACCGCATCTAAAATTGTTTTTATCCTGACCTCTGCCGAGCCGTCCTTTTCTTCACTCCACGCAAGGGCGGCCATCTTCTTCAGAGTTTCACGGTTATCCTCCGCCGGAGTAATAAAATCCAGCAGTGTTTCGGTTTCCTCTTTGCCGACAAGTTCTCCCAGCAGAATCCTTACTTCCCCGGCGCCTATCTTGCCTATCTTATCGACAATTCTCAGCACCTCCGCCGTTTTCCCTTCCAGACCCAGTTTCTCCAGGAGCTGGTTGAACAACCCCCTGTGACTGAACCTGATTCTCGTTTCCCCGGCGCCGATCGCTCGAAGCCCCGCCGCCATCATCAGCATAATCTCAAGATCCGCCGCAGCAGAATCAGTGCCGATTACATCAAAGTCGCACTGCATGAATTCCCGGTATCGGCCTCTCTGGGTATTCTCACCCCGCCACACTTTCCCGATGTGGTAGCGCTTAAAAGGAATCGAGAGCTCATTCCGGTGGGCCGCTACATACCGGGCAAAAGGAACCGTCAAATCAAACCTGAGAGCCACATCCCTCCCGCCATGGTCGTTAAACCGGTAAGTCTGTTTATCTGTTTCCCCGCCGCCTTTGGACAACAATACCTCCGCATACTCCAGCACCGGTGTATCAATAGGAACATAACCGTAAGAAGTAAAATGATCCTCCAGCGCCCGAATCAGTTTCCGCCTGGGAATCTCCATCTGCGGTAGAAAATCCCTGAATCCCTTAAGCACCTTCGGTTGTATAATCCCGGCCATATCCTAATATCTCCTGACTCTCAATAAAACTA
>DEIH01000188.1:1689-2692 GCA_002352375.1 Spirochaeta sp. UBA2779
AAAAATTTTCAACCCAGAGTGTGGGGCCAGAATACACCCTCTTTTCTCCCCTTTTTATTCCGCAACTACCCCTCTCAAGCACCCAATCGGCACCATAATTACACTATTCCGGAACTCTTTGGGACCAGATCGTCAGCATTCTGATCCCCATATTTTTGTAACAGGGCAAGGTAAAATTATGACATTTGTCACTTTTTTCCGACTATCTCAAGTTCCAAGCTGCTCAGAGCAGTAACAAAGATAAGAGGTGATAAAAAATGCATACAATACATATCAGAAACATCAGCGATGAACTTTTTGAGAAGCTTTCTGAAAGCAGCAAGTATTCTCACAGGAGCATTGCCCGGGAAGCCCTTGTCCTTCTACGTGACGCTCTGGATGCCAACGCCAATGAGATGCTCAAAAGACGACGTATCATTCACGATATGGACTCATACCGATACAATCTGAAGCTTGATGAAATATGAAGAGGATGTCAGACACAATAGTGGTTGATTTAAGTGCCATCCTGGAGCTTATATTCGGGGGGCAAAATGCGAATGGAGTCAAGCTCTGGCTGGAAACTGCCGCATTAACCTACGCTGCAGATCAGCTTTACATCGAACTGGCCGACCACTTCAGAGAGCTGGTAATTAAAGAAAAGATAAAAACTCGAACAGCCATTGAGGCCTGTGAAACGGCCCATAAGCTCATCGACCATTACGTTTCCATCTCTCCTCTATGGCAGGAGGCCCTTTTTGAATCCCTGAAATATCGGATTACGGCTCGGGATATCATACCCATCATCCTGGCAAGAAAACTGAATGCCGGATATATGACACAGGTGGATCAGAAGCGTTACATCGCTGAATCCATGGGAATAAAGGTGTATTGAATGATAAAAATTGCAATAAGATGGCAAAATACATGTAGGCCTACACTACAGATTCGAAATGTTCCGGAAGAGCTATATCAAATGTTAATAGAGAAAAGTCGTGAAGAACATCGAAGTATTACTCAGCAG
>DEIH01000247.1 GCA_002352375.1 Spirochaeta sp. UBA2779
AGTCTGAGCCGGAGCGATGGTAATACTATCCCCGGTGTGGGTACCCATGGGATCGATATTTTCAATGGAGCAGACAATGACAGCATTATCAGAGCCATCCCTCATCACCTCCAGTTCAAACTCCTTCCAGCCGATCAGGGATTCTTCAATTAAGGCCTCACCGGTGGGACTTTCCCGGAGGGCTTTCTCCACCAGAGCATTAAGCTCACCGGGAGTGGAGGCAATGGAACCGCCCATTCCACCCAGAGTGAAGCTGGGCCTGATAATAATAGGAAAACCGATTTTCTCCGATGCAGATCTGGCTGCAGCAACACTATTGCAGGATGCGGATAGCGGGGATTCCAGTCCCATAGACTCAACAACTTTTTTGAATTCCGACCGGTCTTCAGCCAGATTAATGGATTCTTTTGATGCCCCGATTACCTCAACTCCGTACTTCTTCAGTACTCCCAGTGTTTCCAGTTCCAGGGTGAGGTTCAATGCCGTCTGTCCGCCCATAGTGGAGAGCAGGGCATCTGGTTTTTCTTTCTGGATTATAGCTTCAATATATTCCGGTTTTAAAGGCTCCACATAAATACTGTCTGCCAGTCCGGGGGTGGTCATAACTGTGGCGGGGTTGGGATTTACCAGAATAACACGGTAGCCTTCTTCCTCCAGGGCCCTTACGGCCTGGGTGCCTGAGTAATCGAACTCGCAGGCCTGGCCGATAACGATGGGGCCGGAGCCGATTATCATAATGGTTTTAATATCTGTTCTTGCTGGCATGGTTTATCCTTTGACCGTGGAGAGAGTTTCCAGAAAGGCATCAAACACCCAGGCTGAATCAACCGGTCCCGGTGATGCTTCCGGATGATGCTGAACGCAAAGCAGTTTCATCTCTTTATTTTCCAAACCCTCGATACTGCCGTCATTGGCATTACGAAAACGAACAGCCAGACCTTCGGGAAGACTGTTCTCGTCTACCGCGAAACCGTGGTTCTGACTTGTTACGAATACCCGGCCGTTTTTCTCATCCCGTACCGGGTGGTTCAGCCCATGATGACCGAAGTTCATCTTGTAGGTGGAACCCCCTGCAGCCCGGGCAATAACCTGATGTCCCAGACATATCCCCCAGAGGGGAATTTTTCCCATAAGCTCCCGGGCGATGGCCGCAGGACCCTCAAGGGGTTCGGGGTCGCCGGGGCCGTTGGACAGCAGCAAAGCATCAGGTTTAAGCTTTAGAACATCTTCCACCCGGGAATCAGAAGGAAGCACCGATATCCGGCATCCTCTGGTCTTAAGCTCCCGAATGATAGTCCTCTTCACCCCGCAGTCCAGAAGAGCCACATGCGGTGCGCCCTTTTCATTGAAGATTTCCAGCTTTGCAGTACCCACTTCGCCGGTGAGGTTCAGCCCCGCCATCTTGGGGATAGCCTTTAGAAAGTCCTGAGCTTTTGCAAACTCAGGACTATGCGGCGCCATTCCTGTTGCCCTGAGGATAACCGCGTTTCGGCTCCCCTCATTTCTCAGTTTGAGAGTGAGACTCCGGGTATCCACACCCGAAATCCCACAGATACCGTTTTCTTTGAGAAAATCATCCAGTGTCTGCCGGCCTTCTGGAACAGGGCCATCGTAAAAGGAGCGCACTACAAGGCCACCAGCTTTGATAACTTTCATCCTGCCCGGATTCTCTTCAGAATTCTGTTTTTCAGACTGCTCAGGTCCGACTTCCGACCACTTTTCATCATCGCCGTAGTTACCAATATGCGGATATGTAAAAAGCACGATCTGCCCGGTGTATGAAGGATCGGTGAGAATCTCATGATAACCTGTCATTCCGGTGTTGAAGATGAGTTCTCCGCTGAAACCTTTTACTTCACTTTCAAGGTTCTCAACTTCCGGAGGAATCGCTCCGAACCATTTTCCCGGCCAGATGCTACCGTCGTCCAGTATGAGATAAGCTATGAGATTCATGGGTATAGAATGTATAAATATACATTTTTAGTCAATATTTATGCAATATTATTTATTCCCAAGCAGAACGAACGAAATGCTGAGGGTTCTCTTCAAGCAGCGTACCGCAGGTTGATCCGAGCAAGTCGCTTAAGTGACTCCGGGCCCAGGGCTCTGCCCTGGTTCTACTGATACAATTTATTGGATGACCTCTTCCGTAAAGGGGAGTTTCCCCCTCCAATATTTTAATTTCACTTGTATACCACTGAAATAAGTTAATTTGCATTTAATCGAAAATTTACATCGAATATGCACTATAATGAATGTAGGGGGTAGTGTTATGGCTAAGACACAATCTTTCGATGCTCATTTCGATCAATACGAGAAATGGTTCACAGAACATAAATTTGTTTATAAATCAGAAGTTGCGGCAATCAAATCGATTCTTCCAACAGGTAGGGGAATTGAAATAGGTGTGGGTAGCGGCCTGTTTGCCTCACCCCTTGATATCGCAAACGGAGTAGAACCTTCCGACACAATGGCACAGTTGGCAATAAATCGGGGTATTCATGTCGTCCGGGGAGTAGCTGAAGAACTGCCCTACTTCAATAATCAATTTGATTTTACATTGATGGTTACTGCGATATGTTTTGTCGACCATCCCGAAAAGGCAATAAACGAAATGAAACGGATTGTACGTCCCGGAGGAACATTAATCCTGGCCTTTGTAGACAAAGATTCTTCACTTGGAGAAACCTACGAAAAGTATAAAGAGCAAAATGTTTTCTACAGGGATGCAATTTTCTTTTCTTCCCGGGATATCATGAATCACCTATCCAATGCCGGATTAAAAATTACCGAAACCCGGCAGACTGTATTCGGCAACCTCAATCAGATCACAGAATTACAGCAGCCGAAAACCGGATATGGAGAGGGTGGATTCATTGTTCTGAAAGCTGAAAAAACCAAGGAATGAAAGGTATCAGTAGAACCAGGGCAGAGCCCTGAACCCGGAGCCGCTCACGCGGCTCTGCCCGCAAGTTCGCTCGCCGAACCAGCCGAATACGTTCCGCGGCAAGCCGCGGGGTATTCAACCTTGCTTTCCCGGCGCTCATTCGGAACAAGGGTCGTACCGCAGGCGAAAACCAAGTAACGAGCTACTACCGGTAACCGATAGGCATTGGTTTTACGTGCCGATGAAAAGACCTTATGGAGTAGGCATTCTGCTCGTGAGCGTTTCTATTGAAGCAGCAAGCAAACAGCCTCTACTCCACAAGGTAAATTATAGTGAAAAACCATCGAGCATAACTTACAAG
>DEIH01000056.1:0-195 GCA_002352375.1 Spirochaeta sp. UBA2779
CGTCCTCTCCCCTCTGCGGCAGGGGCCTTGGGGTGTTCCGGCGATGAACGAACGCATCTCCTGGCTGCTGGGCGGCACAGCCTCTCCCTTCCCTGGGATGCCGGTAATGATTACCCGTAACGATTCCTCCCGGAATCTCTGGAATGGTGACCGAGGTGTTCTTGTTTTATCCGATGGGCGATTAAGAGCCGCCTT
>DEIH01000056.1:258-8233 GCA_002352375.1 Spirochaeta sp. UBA2779
GATTCGGTAACCATCCTCCTTCCAGAAGGGGCAGAGCGTCTGCTCAGCCGGGAAATACTCTACACTGCCTTCACCCGGGCTCGGCATAGTGTAAACCTCTATGCTGAATCCGAGACTGTTGAGGCAGCATTGGAGAGGCGGGTTGTGAGGCATTCCCGGATACGGGAGTGGGCTGCTGGGAAGTGAAATCTGGCTGAAATTGTGCTGGTGAAGCCTAAGATATGGAATAATGAGTCTCTATAGAAGAAAGCCCGGATCCAGCTTTGTATGTATGGATTTCCCCGAAAAAGATTTTATCTCAACGCCTTCATCCCTCTTTTCTATACTCCTAACCCGTTTAAACCCATCAGGAATACGCGCCACACCCTGTATATATTTAACCGTCATCTCACTGCCTTCTTTCAGATAATGGGAAGTTATAATACCTTCTTCATTTAATGAGTTTCTTTCGGCGGCTACTGAAAGACCGTCTCCCAAGTGGCTGCAGACATCTTCCACCCCTATACAGACATTTCTGCCGTACCACGGTTTTTGGTGTCTCCCCTTATTTGCCATCCAGAGAACAGTTGATGGAAGAATAGCCTGGTCCTTAAGAGCGAACCAGAGATATCCCTCTTCAGGCACGGTAACTGCGGTCCAGGCAAATTCTTCACGGGGTTTATTATAAACTTGCAGAAGATCCATAAACCCCTCTCTGGCCGGAAACTCTGAACAATCAGTATATTCTTTATCTTTCCAGATAGTTGGAACCATTTTTAGAGAATCAAATTTTTTAAAAGCTGCCAGACTGTAGTATTCCTCATCAAAGTAGCCACCATGTCTATTGTCATCTGTATAACCAAATTTTATAGGACTTGTGCTTATATTTTTTGTTGTTCCACCAGGGAAAATTACATGATGTCCTGGTGAAATGGGACCTGCGAAATCCACAATTCTGTGGCTGATATAGAGGTTATTTTCATTCTCTTTAAGAAATATTTTTTTTGTGATAGTTCCTTTTCTTACTTTCGTATCCATTTTTAAAGTTATGGAATTCTCTTCAAGATTATCTCCAAGAATCCACATACTACCAGAAGATTCTCCATGAGGCGGATGGACTTCACCACCCCATGAATTGTCTCCCCCAAAGGTAAGACAGAAAAAGTCCCCTCTGAGAGGATCAAGAACATCAGGGAGGTTACTCAAATCCAAATCTTCATCTGCCCAGGGGTTGATATAAAAAGGCTCAATGGGGTTATCGGAATCTTTCATAAAAACAACCGGAGCCATATGGCCCCCCTTTTCTGTCAGAGAAAGACGTATCTTTTTACTGTCGAGAATCCAGCTTTTCTGACCTTTGATAATGTCTGTTTTAATCATAAAATTCCTCCCCTGTTATCAGATCAGTCTTGAATTTCAGGATTATTACTTGTAAACACCATATTTTTTTGCAGATTCTACAAGAGTATGCAGGAGCTCAGGGCTGGAATTTCCACTCATGCTGCATCCTGAACTTAATATAAAGCCTGAATCAGGCATCATAAAGTCAATAAGCTCTCTGCAGGCAGTATCAACTTCATCGCTGGTACCGTTACAGAGCATTTCTGTATCCAGATTACCGAGAATTGTGGTCTTCCCCATAGTAGCCTTTCTAAGGCTTTTAATATCTGTGAGGTGATCAACCTCAAACAAGGTTGCTCCAGTTTCCGGCCATATATCGTGAATGGCATCTGTATTCCCACAGATATGAATTGAATAGGGGATTCCAATACCCTTCTCAATTTGTTCAACGGCTCTTTTTTCATAATCAAAAGAATACTGTTTATAATAATCAGGACCTATCAGAGATGGACCGCAGTATGCATCTCCGCAGGTTACCATATCGGCTCCGGCTTCCTTCAGAACAGTGGCAAACCTTACGTGGAGGTTTAGACTGTATTCAAGAAGTTTATGAACCTGTTCCAGGTTGGTATTTAATGCCAGTTCCATTGAGAGTTTATCCATTCCGTAAAGTAGTGCCGCCAGGGAAAAAGCACCCTGGTCGGCTCTGCTGATAATAAATAGAGAATTTCCATACTCTTTTTTAAGGATTTTAGTCGCCTTGATCCATGCATGCATTCTGCCATCTTTGTAGATATCAACAGTCTTAAGCTTATCCACATCATCAAGATTTTCTAATGCATGTCCAATTATTGCAGGTGGGTCCGTTTCCCGGTATACAGCCTCACTACCCGCTGCTTCTGCCAGAATAGCCGCATCGGGACCAAGCATGATACCATCAAAATTATACTTCTTCTGAGCCTTAATCAGAGCATCTGCCAGCATTTCACCATTGTGAGATCCCTCAATAAAACTATACCCGGCCTCCTGCATGGCCATATCATTATTCTGTGGAATTACAGGAACTCTATCCGGTTTTTCCCAGTTTACTGCTGCTGCACATCTTTCAAAACAGTTCATTGATTATCCTCCGTAAAAATAATTCATATATGATTGCCATAGAAAAAAATCCCAAAAGATAGTAAAGAGCATCCCCGTTACCCTGGGTAAACAGGACATGCTGCCTCAAAGTACAACCCCCGGCCCATACTGAAACCAGACCTATTAGAAATCCGCCGATTATAGATATCCAAAAAAAAGAGGTAATTGGGAAATCTCCTCCGGTAAATAATAAATTAAATTCATATGAAAGCAGTTCCTTTGTGTGTTCAGCATTTTCAGTTTCTGCTATTGGTCTATTCGATTCTTCAGAAGAGATGGTACTGGTAATTTCATCAACAGTTGTCTGAGGGATTCCATCGTCAATCAACCCTGTTCCATACATAATGGATGTCAGCAACCAGATTGTTGCTAAAAAGGAAAAGAATCCAAAGAGCAGTTCTTTATCTCTTACAAGAATAAAATCCCTGAAACCGGCAATAAAACACATTCTGGATCTCTGAGCCAGAAAACCTATTGCAAACGACATCAGGGTAAGTCCTAGAGTTGCAATTATATTCATCTGCCGACTATCCATTTAAACCGGATAAGATAGGAAGCCGCCACTATACCCATAACCATTCCAGTTACCGCTACTATTCCATAAACCTCTCCAAACCCTGCCCTTATTATCAGGCGGGTCGGACACCCGAAGATAATTATACCTATGAGCATAATTAAAGAACCTGAAAGGAAAGATTGAACTGGTCTTTCAGCATTTATCTTCCTTCTTTCGCCAAATATTGCTGCCGCAGTGAAGGCTCCTGCAATTACAGCCGGAGAAGTAAGAAGAAGGATTTTACGGGAAACAAATGTCTGAGGGAGATATAATCCGGAAAACCAGTTAATTATTCCATTAATCAGGTCATGAGTATGGCAGGAGAGACAAAAGCTGTAGGAAACCGGAACTTTCACCGGTAAAAACATTACCGGTATAACTACAATAACTCCTGCTATAATACCAAAAAGCCAGGGTTTTAAATAGTGCGTTTTTACTCGGCCTCTTTCCATTATCCTTCTCCTCTAATCCTTTTCCCTCAAGCAGGATAGAAAACAATTTGCTCAAAATTCACCTTTTTTTCATTAAATATAGTTTCAACCACATCTTTATCCTTATATTCGAATCGCAATGCAGTACCGCAGTTGGGACTGATTTCTCTTGGTCCGGGAATCAGCTTTACTGGAAGACCCTCCAGGGAAAGAAGTTTTTCACCTTTAAGAGCGTGATGAGCTCCAAAAAACGTTACGACTCCATCCAGTCCGACTAATGAGTTGATTTTTAATGAAGGTTTTCTTCCAGACAATTTCATTTACTGTTCCTGGAAATGGAATTTATTTTTTTCACTGCAGCAGCCGCTTTAATAATTTCTCTCTCACTATTTGCCCATCCCCAGCTGAAACGTACAGTCCCGTGAGGAAAACTACCCAGAGTCCTGTGAGCAAGAGGAGCACAGTGCAAACCGATTCTGGTTTGTACTCCATACCTCTCTTCCAGTAATGTACCAACCAGGGAAGAATCCATACCTTCAATGTTTATGGAAAGTACAGCTGTGTGATTCACACTCGATTTCATCCCATACAGCTTAATCCCTGAAACATCGGAAAGTTCATTCAGGAATATGTCCAGAAGTTTTTTATCATGTTTGTATATTGATTCAACTCCATGTGTTAACAGATACCTGCAGCCTTCGGCCAGTCCTGCTATTCCAATAATATTAGGAGTTCCACTTTCAAATTTATCAGGCATAAAATCCGGCTGCTCTACAGAATCAGAAAGACTCCCGGTTCCTCCGGCAATAACGGGATAAAGAGTGTCCTTATTTTTTACATAGAGAATCCCTGTCCCCTGAGGTCCAAGGAGCCCTTTATGTCCCGCACAGGCAAAATAATCAATACTTAAAGAGCTTATATTTATAGGCAGTAAGCCGGCAGATTGTGCCCCGTCCACAAGAAGGGGAATGCTTTTCTCTGCACATAGGGTTCCAATTGATTCGATATCATTCACTGTACCGCAAACATTAGATGCATGAGTAACAACAACAAGTTTTGTATTTTCCCTAATTGCACTTCTTATTTTTTCCGGGGAAACCTGCCCAAATTCATCCCCATCTATCAGTGTAACTTCAAGCCCTTTATTTTTAAGAGAATTTACAGGCCGAAGTACACTGTTATGCTCCATTGTTGTTGCTACAATATGCGAGGATGAAATATCAGCATCAGAATGGAAGATCCCCTTTATTACTGTGTTCAAGGCTGTGGTAGCATTAGAGGTAAAGATTAAACCGGAATCATCGGAGACACCGAGAAGTCCGGCAGCAGCAGATCTTGCATTTAGAATAATTCGTCCGGCTTCAATTGCTCGGCGATGGCCCGATCTGCCGGAACTACCGCCAATTTTATGGAAATAATTATTCATGGCCTTAATTACAGATTCTGGTTTGGGCCAGGAAGTCGCTGCATTATCAAGGTAAATTTCTTTCATTATCAACCTACGGAATCTTTACTTTTAAGATATTTAATCAGTTTTTTTTCTGAGAAATTAAGCCATGTAAGGTAGTAATTTTCTTTTGCATTTTTGGTACCATCAAGAATTATTTTATATTCTTCTCCGGTTTTTATTACTAACAGATCCTTCTCCCATCGATAGACGGCACAGGATGCTAAAAAATCACCCCTGGTTTTAACAGGAACAATCTCTTCATATTCGGGATAGTCTATTAAGCTGTTCCAGGGCAGCGCTACAACACTATTTTTCAACACCGATGAATCTATATTACTCAGGGAAAAATATATTCCCCTGGGTCCCATTTCCCCTATGGACCTGGCAATAAATTCTTCTTTGGAGACTAACCCAAAGTATTTGTCAGGCGTCGCTATAACACTCTCTCTGTAAGGGGCCGGTCTGTCAGAATCAACCCAATCGGGTTCTATAACCAGATTATATGCCTCTGCATACCGACCTTCATCAATAAGCATATAAAAGCGCCGGACTGTTAATTCCGGATTTTTAGCCTTTGGAATTAAGGCATCTGACGGTGGTGTATAAACAAGTTCTGTAATTACAAGGGGAACTGAAAATGAGAACCGGAGTACAGCTCCGGCAATAATTACTGCAAAGAACAGCAACCCGGTCTTAGTTCTCATCTATTATTTCCCTCAAGCTTTTTACCTGGACCTTTTATATTCATCAAGGGCAACTGAAATGATAATAATAATTCCTGTAGTTATCTGTTCCCACATGATATTAAAACCAAGCATTCCCATACCATTCTGAAGGACTCCAAGAATCAGTACACCGATGAAGGCTCCAAGAAGAGATCCCCGGCCTCCGGCCAGGCTAACACCGCCGAGTACTGTTGCAGCAACTACTTTGAATTCAAAACCTATTCCTGCAAGATGATTGGCAGATCCAAGTCTGGAAGCCAGAATTGTAGCTGCCAAAGCGGATAGAATAGAACTCAGGACGAAGGATAGAAATTTAATTCTAGCCGGATTAATCCCTATGTACTCAGCTACTTCAGAATTTCCACCAACTGCATAGATATTTCTTCCATGGCGGGTGTTTTTCAGAAGATAACCGAAGAAAAGGAGTACTGCCGCCATTATTATTGCTGAATATGGAATTATTCGAAAAAGTTTGGCATTTCCGAGAAGGAAGAAGGCCTCCTTTCCGGATGTTTCATTAATCGCTGTATTACCGGTTATGACATATACAAGTCCCCTTAGAATATAGTACATACCCAGAGTGGCGATTAGGGAATTAATCTTTAGTTTCGTTACCAGAAATCCATTAACACACCCAATCACTCCTCCAAGAATCAGTGTAACTAACATTGCAATTGGTAAACTTGTAGTTAAATTCAAGGTCCAAATAAAGGGTAGTGCAATAAAGGCCTGAAGAGATCCTATAGATACATCCACCTCACCCGTCAATACGACAAGAACCATACCAGTACTGGCAATAGCGGCCATGGAAACCTGTCCCAGAATGTTAGACAAATTTCTAACTGTTAAAAAATATTCTGTTGTAAAACTCAGAAATACCATTATCCCCGCAAGTATTGCAAATAACGCAAACTCATTTACCGATGTTATTTTTTTTAAATTCATAGAGAATGTATTATTATTTTTCACTGAGGCTCTCCTTTGCAGGATCTTTTATTGCCGCAGTAAGCACCTTTTCCGGAGTAGCATCTTTTCTGTCAATTATTTCTGTAATCATTCCGTTATTCATAACCATAATTCTGTCGCTGACTCCTAGTATTTCGGGCATCTCAGAAGTCATTACAAGAACGGCAACTCCTTCAGATGCAAGCTCATCAATGAGCCCGTGTATCTCCGATTTTGCCCCGACATCAATCCCTCTGGTAGGTTCATCGAGAATCATCACTTCAATATTTTTCATCATCCAACGGGCCAGCAGTACTTTCTGCTGATTTCCACCGCTTAAAAACATTACTTTATGCCCTAGTGAGGGAGTTTTTACGCTGAATCTGTCAACCAGTTTTTTCGATTCAACTCTCTCTTTAGCAGTATCAATAATAAATCCCTTCTGATAATCACTAATTGTAGGAAGTGTCATATTTTCTGCAACTGACATCTCATGGAGTATACCCTCTTCCTTTCTATCCTCTGTTACCAGGCCCATTCCAGCTCTTACAGCACTTGAGGTATCTCCGGACCTTACCCTTTTCCCATTTACAAAAACTTCCCCGCTGATTACTTTATCATATCCGAATACAGCCTTTGCAAGTTCAGTTCTTCCAGCTCCCAATAATCCGAAAACACCTAATACTTCACCCTTTCTTAATTCAAAACTGACTTTTTTTAATTTGTCCTGTGTGGATAGGTTTTCGACTTTCATTACAGTTTTATCAGTCGGTGTATGTGTATATGGGAAAAGATGATCAATTTCACGGCCGACCATATCTTTAACAATTTCATCCATTGATGTTTCTGTAACATTTCGTGTTACAACATACTTCCCGTCTCTGTAGGTTGTTACCCTGTCACAGATCTCCATAACTTCCTCAAGTTTGTGCGAAACATAAAGAACTGATACGCCTTCTACTTTTAAACTTTTTATCACTTTAAATAGAAAGGCTATTTCATTTGGAGTAAGTGCAGATGTAGGCTCATCCATAATTATTAATTTAGACTGATGTGAAATTGCCCGGGCTATTTCCACCATCTGCTGCTGGGAAACTGTCAGAGAGCCAAGTTTAACTGTAGGATTAATTGTCAGACCTACCCGCTCAAGCAGGTTTTCTGCATCTTTGTTCATCTTTTTCCAGTCAATTGCACCTGATTTTTTCTGGGGAAATGACTCGAGAAATACATTTTCCGCAACAGACATCTCAGGCAGAAGTGCCAGTTCCTGAAATACAACCTTAATTCCCAGATCCAGAGACTGACGGGCCGTAGTAATATCAATTTCATGTCCATCAAAACGTAAAGTTCCTGCATCCTTATTATAAATTCCGGCCAGAATCTTAATCAATGTTGATTTCCCTGCTCC
>DEIH01000056.1:8294-15018 GCA_002352375.1 Spirochaeta sp. UBA2779
TTCACTTCAAACAGCATTTCGTCCGTTTTTACCATACTAATCGACTCCTATGTTGTGATGATCTTGGCTTTTGCAGCTTGCCGTTTATTGTCTAGGAAGACAGCAAGAATAATTACAAATCCTGAAAAAACTATCTGCAAATCCTGATTCCACTGAAGAAGGATAATTCCATTATTTATAACCCGCATAATTAATACACCAAGAAGAGTACCGATAAGAGTTCCTTTGCCCCCTTCCAGGCTTGTTCCGCCAAGAATTACTCCCGCTATAACGGTAAGTTCATATCCGTTACCAGAATTTGGCTGACCGGAGTTCATTCTTGAACAGAGAATTGCCCCTGATAATGCAGCCAGAGTTGAACTCATTACAAAGGTTTGTATTCTCAGTTTTGAAGTTCTGATTCCAGAGATTCTGGCAGCTTTCATGTTTCCGCCGGTTGCATAAAGTCTTCGTCCAAATACTGTTTTATTTATTACTATATAAAATCCAGCAAAAAGGACAACCATTAAAACAACAGGTACGGGAAAGGGACCGAAATATCCGTTTCCAAATGCTGTGAATATATCGAGATGATGAAAATTCTGTATAGAAGCCATGCTGTATAAATATACAGACCCCCTTAAAATCATCATCATTGCGATAGTGCCAATAAGGGCATTTACCTTGAATTTTGATACAACTATTCCATTAATAAGCCCCACAAAAGCACCAAGAGCCAAAACTGCCAGTAGACCAAACCAGAAATTGTTTGTTTTATTTACCACATCCATAAAAACTACAGTTGAGAATGCAATCAGTGAACCGATTGAGAGGTCGACGTCTCCGGCAATAAGCAGCATTGTCATACCTATTCCGGCAATTAGTATCTGGGAACTGTCCCTGATAATATTTTTAAGATTCAAAATGCTAATAAATTTAGGCTCTCCTATAGTAATTAGTAGAGCAATAACAATTAAAACCCCCAGAAGAAGTAATTCATTGAACATAAGCAGTCTCTCACCCAAGTTCAATTTTTTTTCATTTTCCACAAGAAGTCTCCTTATTTAAAAGGGGCTGCGAAGGCAGCCCCTTTTTTTGTTCCAAAAAACTGCCTCTTTATTTTGAGGGGTATTTTAAGGTGATCAAAATACAGGTTTTAGTATTTTGTACACTGAGCTTCAGTTTCAAGAGCATTTATGGCATCCCATTTTGGATATCTCTTTCCATCAGCATCTATGCCGTATAGATTTTCCCATGTATCTTTTGTTAGTGCTATAGTTGCAGATACAATATGTTCAGGGAGTTCTTCACCTCTATATAGAGATACAGCTGCGTCAACACATGTCAGACCGTTCTTTTCCGGAAGCATTGCTGCTTCAACCATGTAGGCTGGAATTTCCTGGAGAGCATAAACTGCTGCAAGACCTTCAAGCCCTGTACCACAGATTATTAATTCGTCTTCATTCAGACCGGCAGCCTTAAATGCCTGGTATGCACCAAGTGAGGAGTTGTCATTACAACCATAGATTACATTGATATCAGAATCCTGAGTTAAAGCATCAGTGGAAACCTGAAGAGCTTCATCTTTGGAACCTTTACCATCAACTCTGTGAACAAGAACAGCATCCGGAGCATTTACTTTGATACCATCCATAAAACCGTCTACTCGAAGTACACATGCATTAAGAGCAGGAAGGTCTACCGCAAGTACTTTTGGAGAAATTCCCATTTTTGCAGCAATTTTACCAGTTTCCAGTCCGCCCTTGTAACCGGCATCGTAGTCACAGATAGCTACAAGAACTTCCATTCCGTCGACTCTGTTTCCTTCAAGCACCATTGGAATACCTTCCATTTTTGCTTTTTTTACAAGGGCAACAGTTCCAGCCGCATCAACAGGTGTTACTATAAGCGCATCAACACCTCTTGCCATAAGGTCTTCCACCATAGCAACTTCTTTAGCCATATCAAGGTTAGCATCCAGAACTTCGAGTTCAATACCGAGTTCATCACATCTGTCCTGCATACCCTTGATTACATTCTGGTACCACTCATGAGTCGCATAATTGGTTACATAACCAATTTTCTTGGGGAGATCACTTGAACCCGCAGCAGAATCCGTTTCTCCACCAGCGAAAACCAAAGCCGGCGAAATTATGAGTCCAATCACCATCAGCATTAGAAAAAATTTGCCTTTTTTCATCCTATTTTCCTTCCTTCCAAAAAAATATTTTTATTCTGTCAACGACAGAAATGCAAACAGATTCAATTTCTGAATACCTTTTTAACAATAAAGACATTTACGTGCCTCATCTGCAAAAACTTTCAGCAGATTAACATCTGCATCAAAAAAGTGATCCGAGGGTGCAAGAATGTAGGATCCACCCCCTCCGGCTTCATCAAAACACTTTCGAACATAATCTCTGGTCGCCTTCTCAGTGCAACCAAGGAGGTAATGTACCTGATTAAATCCACCTATCATACAAACCTTATCACCAATTCTCCTCTTGGCTTCGGCAAGGTTCACATCCGCACCCATCTCCGGAGGCGTGAAGGTTTCCAAAGCATCCGGACCCATGGATGCAAGATCTTCCAGAATCGGCATCATTCCCCCACAGGTATGGTAAGCAATCCGAATACCTACCTCCTGAGCCTCATCAATCAACTGCTTATCATAAGGAGCTACAAATTCATTAAAAATATCCGGAGAGATTACCGTAGTTGATGCATCACCTCCACCGAGTTCTGTTACGTCATATCCGGATCCTTCCAATGATTTAACATAGGGCTTTTTACGTTCAAGAAGTACCTGCAAAAACTCATGAACCCAGACAGGGTCATCAAAAGTATCCATTATCAAATTTTCAGTACCTCTGATGCAACAGCCATCCTGCCAGCAGCCGGGTTGTCCGTAAATATCAAAGGGAATAATGAACCCTCGAACAATTCCTCTCTCACCTATGTTTAAAACACTCTGTCTTACTTTTTCGGTATCACAAAGAGGCCTTGTCCCATACTTTGCAATAAGGTTTATATCACTTTTCTCTTTAATAAGAGGTTCGCCAACCCATTCGGTATATCCATTTCCCTGTATTACACAACTCAGTTCACCTCCAGGGGTAACGATAGTATGCCTGGTAGTGTCATATCCGGTTCCCGGTACATTCTCTGATTCGATCCTCCAGTTATCTGAAAAAACTCTCGAGACCTGTAAAAAACCCGGTTCCCCCTGAGATGGATCTAGATATTCCCCTCTGTCAGTATCCGCTTTTATCGGAACAACCCAATCGATTGCATCCATACTGAAAAAGTCAAAAAACTCTTCATTATTTATACCGTTCATATACTTATCCAGAAAATAGGGCATAATGTGATGCGTTGTAACTGGGAGTCTGTCTGCCTGTCCGCCATCCAGTGTTGTTAATAATCTCTCTCTTGATGTCATCCTATGCCACCCCCTGCCTCTTCTGAAAAAAATCCCCTGAAGAAACTAATTCCTGAAGGACCAACGCCCCTGATCCGATTAGATGGATATCTGTTCCCAGCAGAGAGGGAATTATCGTTACTTTATTTGCAATTACAGAAAAAGCATGCTTTTTGACATACTCCCTAATTGGTTTTATGAGCAAGCTACAATCAACCCTGCCTACATCATTGGTTGACACAATAATAATTTCAGGACTGAAGATATTTGTTAAACTGACCGCTCCTATTCCCAGTATTTTTGATAATTCTGTTATTGCACCCAAAGCCTCAATCTCACCGGAATGGGCCTTATCCCAGATTTCCTCAAGCTGACCTACAATTTCCCAATTATTCATTCCATTTAAATCAGGTTGAGGCAGATTCTTTTTCCGATAATATGAAGGAAGTATATTCCTAAAACTACTATACAGTTCGAGACAACCGATGTTGCCACAGGAACATACAGGACCATTCATATTCACAGTGATATGTCCTATTTCAGAAACAACATCATCTTCCCCTCTATAGAGAAGGCCGTCTATTATTACTCCCGCACCTATACCCAATCCAACTGTATATTGAACAAAATTCTGTATTCCTTTCCCTGCACCGAACCAGCTCTCTGCGATTGCAGATATATTGCCACTGTTATCAGCAAAAACAGGTATATTCAACTCACGTTCCAAATACTCTGACAATGGAAATTTTCTCCAATCATATGGAGCTTCAAATCTTTTACCAGAATGAAAATCGGGAGAATCCAGCCCATCCAGCATTATCCCATTTTTATTATTAATTGGACCGGGTGCAGAAATCCCAAGCCCCAGTATCTGATTATTGTCTACACAATTATCTTCTGTTAGCCCACGTATCATTCCAGTAATAACTTCAGGTAATTTGCCTATATCTATACCGGAAATACCGTTTTTATCGATATCACGACATATAATATTACCAGATAAATCCAGGATTGCGATTGTAATATCACAACGCCCTACTTCAACTGCAACAATGCGATAAAATGTTGTATCTAAATATAAACCAATAGGCTGTCGGCCGGTATTCCGGCGATCATTTTTCTGTACCTTTTCAATAACCAGATTTTGAGATATTAAGGTAGTAACAATCTGAGTTATTGCAGCCTGAGTTAATCCTGTTTGCTCTGCAATCTCCTTCCTCGAAATCATGGGGTTTTGAATAATTTTCCTGATAACAAGTCCTCTGTTATGTAGTTTAATAAGTTTTGAATTTCTACCCAGATGATTAGCCATAATTCCTGCTAAATTCCTAGAATCGGGTATTTACCGTACTTTTCAGCACAGTTTATATAGGTTGTGATATTCTCAAAAGGAATATCATCATGGAGGCTGTGGTCAGTAGAAAGGATATACCCCCCCCCAGGCCCAGCAGTCTGGATACATTCACGGGCTTCCTTTTCTACATCATCAACACTGCCGGTTACCATGGTAGTTTTATTATTAATATTTCCAACAGGACAGAGCGTTCTACCAAACCTTGATTTTATATCTCCAAGGTCCATGCCCGCAGCACGCTCAACAGGGTGATATCCATCTATTCCGGTATCGACCAGATCACCTATGACATCATGGAGCCTTCCATCGTTGTGCATTATTACCGGCAGGCCAAATGATTTCATGCCCTGAACAATCTTTCTGAAGGGGGGGATGAAAAGCTCCCTCAAATGCTTAGGAGACATCAGAAGAGACGTTGTTCCTCCCCAGTCATCAGCGATCATGAAGGCATCAATATTCCCATTATCGTATGTGTACTGTACGGCTTTCAGGGCCCAGTCAACATAGCTGTCATTTACTTCTTGGATAAAGGCAGGATCATCATAAATAAGAAGGCTTAATGCAGCCAAATCAAAAAAATACCAATAGGCCATGGTAAATGGACCTAAAAACCCGGCTATCAAAGCAATATTATTATCACTATTTGCCTTGATACCGTCATTTATAATATTCAGTCTGTGGGGGGCTTCTACTGGAGGCATCTTGTACTTTTCCCAGTCCGCTCTGGTTTTTAAAGCAACATCCGTCTGAACCATTATTGGCCAGCCGTTATTTACATAGGTTACACCCCATTCATCTACAAAGGTTTCACCCGGTTTATGGGGTTCATCTTCAAAACCACAATAACCATTTATCGGCAGGAATAATCCATCCAGACCAAGCTTAGAGGCAAGTTTTACTTGAGAGGCACCATCATAGAGAGGAGTATTAAACCCCAACATTTTTTTTAACAATTTCTGACTGAACAGGAAATCATAAACAGGAACCCGATCAGGTGTTCCATGATTCAACGCAGTAATAAATCTTTCTCTTGATTGCATCTCTCCATCCCCCGAAAAATCCATAATTGCTCAAAATCCATTTATACTCTTAAGCTTTTGTTAAACGCCAAAGCCGAATCGTCATGAAAAACATTGAATTTTCACTATTCAGACAAATTCTTAACGTTACTTAATTAAATTAATAAAACAACTATTTGTCCAATCTGTCAACAAAATTTTACAATTATATTCAGATTTACAAGATTATCTTCAGGTACGAGAAGAAATGTTCTGGAATTATTGACTTAAACCTGCTACTCAGGCTCAGATGAAAACAGAAGTTGGTTGAAAAGGTTCAGGTGGCAGGATTCTGACCGGGTTTTGGAGCTGTCATTCGGGTCGCCCTGGAGTGGAAACTCCAAATCTCCCGGGTTGGAAACTGGGCGGTTGAGGCCGGAAAGAAGAGCTTGGGGGAATATCTGAAAAACCCTGGACCCGGCGGGTGCTCCTGGGGAATGAGGGATTCAGAAACTGGCAGGACTGGCGCCATCTCTGCGAGCTGATCCAGAACCGCCAGGCCGAAGGGGTAATCGAGGTCTCCCGGATTAAAAACTGGATGAGGGAAGAGGCTGAAACCCCGGAGATAGAGGGTTCCTCCGAGTCCCAGCGCCTGGAAACTGAAAGTCCCGCAGTGAAAGTGCTCACCATGCACAGCGCCAAGGGTCTGGAGTTTCCCCTGGTGTTTCTCCTCGGGGGTTTTGGCGGCCTGACTAAAAGGGGCCGCAGCAAAGATTACCGCTTTGATGAGGATGGGAAACTCGTTGTGGACCGGGTATGCCGGGAGTCGAACCGGGAGGCTCATCTGGCTTATCAGTGGGAAGAAGACAAGCGCCTCTGGTATGTGGCCTTCACCCGGGCCGCGGTGAAACTATGGATGCCCCTCCCCGGGGATGGGCCTGTTACCCAGGTGGAATCCCTGATAGACGAAGC
>DEIH01000231.1:0-5188 GCA_002352375.1 Spirochaeta sp. UBA2779
TATTGGAATTTTGAAAGAGGCTCGTTTATAATATAATTATAGATATGGTTGATCAAGTTGACCGTACTCCCAGATTAACCCAGCCACGTTTAGAGGTTCTGCCGTATTACTACTTTCATTCAATTGCTGAATAAAATCCAGAGGGGATAATCTATCGAGGGAACTATGTAAATGGATTTTATTGTATTCCTGCCTCTATTGCTGATTCTGTGCAGTTTAATGATTCAGTTACTCCCGAATTTCACTGCGGACTTACTTTCACCATTCCCTGCGAAGAGAGAGCTCTTCTTCCCGATAGATTCGCTCAACATTCATATAGTTCACACCCCTGAATCGCCCCGGGTTTACCGGAGACATAATTATTTGAGAGGATTGTGTTATGGGAAAGAAAACCAGGTACGCACCGGAAGTCCGGGATCGGGTCGTTCGCATGGTCTTTGAACATAGAAAAGACTACGGATCATAGTGGGCTACCATCTACTCAATAGCTGATAAGTTTGGCTGTACAAGAGAAACGCTCAGACGATGGATTCGTCAAGCCGAAGTAGACCAAGGCCAACGTGACGGCCTGACCAGTGACGAAAAGGCTCACCTCAAGGATCTGGAAAGAGAGGTCCGGGAGCTGCGAGAAGCCAATGAGATTCTTCGCAAGGCTTCAGCATATTTCGCTTAAGAAGGAGCTCGGCTGCCGGAAATCATCACCTGCAGAGAAAAGACTGAATGATGAATATCAATAAAGAGAAAGTATTTTCCCTGTTTTAGAAATTTTCCTCTTACCCTTTGATTAACGAATACAGCAAGTGTATACTAGAAGCGTACACATAATAAAAAAGGTGGTTTCAATGCAATCGATTACAGCCAGAGAAGCAAGAAGGTTACTCAGTACATTACTGGATGAAGCTGAACATGGCTCTGAAATCTCTATAACACGCAGGGGCCAGGAAGTGGCCCGCCTTGTTCCACCTTTGACAGATAATAATTCCAGTTTTCCTGACATGACTGAGTTTCGAAGCTCAATCCATGTTAAAGGGAAGGCAACCAGTCAGATTGTTGTTGATTTGCGTAATGAAGAACGTTATTGATGCTCTATCTTGATACAAGTGTTTTGGTAGCTTTATATCTCCCGGAATTAAAAAGCAATAAGATTCAAGAATTGGTTATGCATAACGGGCAGACAGCATTAAGCCCTTTGAGTGAGGTTGAGTTTTTCTCTGCTTTATCCCGTCGAGTCCGAATGAAAGAAATCTCCCGTGAGGACGGTAATAGAATCATTTCCAAATTCCAGCTGCACAGAAAAATACAGGTTTATAAAAACTTTCCGATTATGCAGAAAGAGTATGAACTTTCCCGTAACTGGATTGGCAATTTTGAGACACCTTTACGCACTCTTGATGCTTTGCATCTGTCAGTTGCCTTTACCAACAACCTGAAACTGATAACTGCAGATACAGCTTTTGCTAAATCAGCGGAGAAACTCGGTATAACTGTTAATCTAATCTGAAAACCGCAGGCTTCAAGTCCCGTCAGTGGCTTCGAAGGAAAAAACTTCAATAACCGGGGACCGAATTTCATCCCCTGCAGAAAGAACTACTCCGGTAAGGGTTATCATTTTCAGCTCAAATTGCCGCCTCAACTCCTCACCCACCTCTCCGGAAAGCTCGCACTCACTGCCATCGGAAGTTTCAATAACCGTGAAGGTAAAGGGTTCGGATCCTTTTACTTTAATCCTTCCCTTTAGTTCCACTATATCTCCTTTTTTAAGATCTTCCCCGATTACTGTTTTCATTTGAGAGTCAATATCACTACCGGACCCGGCATACAGGGACGGGAGAGAAAAGCCAAGAGCCAGTACGAAAAAGATTAGCTTCATTTTCTGAAAATCTTCAATGTCATTCCCCTGGGTATTTCAACATCCCACGAAGCATTACCGTTCAGATTGCTTCCGGCGAGGAATATGACATTGGTAGCCGGAGGTGTCGCTTTGAGAAAATCCGGATTGAAAGTACCGTTTTCATCTCCAAAGGGAATCGGCCCCATAAAACTACCCCCCGAGTTTCCATCATCTGCAACGTAGTTGTAAAAATTTACCGATCCAAGGTTGTAGCCGGTTCCCTCAGGATCTGAAGGGCTGCTGGTACGGAAATTACCGGTATTAAAAGTCGGACCGGCTGAATTAACTCTATCAGAGTCCAGTACGGCTTCGGGCCATTCACTGAGTAGCTCGCCGAAAGTTTTATTTCCGTAACCGAGGTAGGCGATAGCCTCGGTTACGGCCCGCTCATCGGTCCAGGAACTTTGTACAATTTTCTGGAACAAGGCCGCTCCGCCGTAGTTTCGGGCAAGAAAAGCCCCGAATGAATACGCTGTAGCATAGCTTATCAGCCGGTCTTCAGGTTCTGTTCCCCAGGTTGTCAGAGAATCGTCCGTCCAGTAGTTAAATGTTGATATACGGCTGGAATTGCAGGTCCCCGGTAATCCCTCACTCCCATCAGTCGGAGGATCCACCCCTCGGGGACCGGGAACAACGATTTTATCAGCAAGCAGATCTTCGGTAACCAGGGAGCACATCTCGTTGAGCCAGGTATCCGAAGAGGTTATGCCGAATACTATCTGCTTCTGATAGTAATGAACCATGTGCTGAAACTCGTGGGCCAGAGTACTGAATACCGACTGAGGCCAGTAATCGTCACTACCCCATGAACCATCTCCGGTGGCGTAAATCACCCCATCCATGGCGAACATCAAACGTTCATTCGAATCAGAATAAGATGTTTTTAAATAGTTATTTCCCGAGTTGAAATAACCGACTATTCCGCCGTTTATGGAATTATCCCCGGCGATATCGTATAACAGAATCGTAATGTAATCTTCGGCACCGGGTTCAATCAGATTTGTATAGGAATGCGCTCCCCAGGGTTCCCCGTAGATATCGGTTACCCAGTCCCGGATATCATTCACTCCGCCGGTAACCAGAAACTTATCCACCAGCGCTGTCACCATGTCGCCGTCTACAAGGTTTGCCTTACTGCCTCCATCGATCCAGCAGTCATCAGCCACATAAATCACCAGAGTTTTCCCATCAATAGGAGAAATTTTCGCCCGGCAGGTAGCCGGAATATCAATTACATCATCAATCGAAGAGACACCTTTGAATGTTGTCTTAGTATCCACAGACTCACTCGGCGGTACATAGTTAAAAGACACACCAGCAGCCCTGCGAAAATTCTCAACCGAAGGCTGCAGACCTTCGACAGTTTTCCACAGCTGAACATCAATAATACCGCCTGAATCCAAAAGAGCTGACGTTCGAATCGGCACAGAACTCTGCGGAACCTTACTCTCAATAAAGCGGCTTTCCTGCTGATTGTATGAGACTGAAGGAGCCATCGAAGCCGTATCAACCGGGCTTGGATTGGTGAAGATAAAAAACACATCTTCATCCTGCAGATCTGTCAAATCCACCGTTTGAAAAGTAAAAAGTGGGCCCCCATCTCCTTTATCACAGCCATTGAAGCCCGAAAAGACTATTAAAATGAGAAATATTGCGAAATAGAATCTGGTCATAGATGTTTTAACACCGCACTATCGACAGAGGTCAATCCAGCACAACCATCTTCACGGTCCCTGCTACAATACCATCGATAAAAGCGGGAAAGTCCTCCACCTCACCCCGGGGAACCCTGAAGCCCACAGCCCCCTCATGCCCCCCGCCATTGGTAATTCCGAGAGAGGCAATCACCTCCCTCAAATCGAGAGTCTTGAAATTCTGACTCCGGCGCATCCGGAGCTGAATCAGATCCGACTTGCCCGGAGGATCGTAAAAAGACACAAGACTCACATATCCGCTCTCTTCAGCCAGCAGATTGGCGGTGTATTTGGCCACTGTCACGATAATATCCATGTCGTATCGTTCAATAATCGGTGAGGATTCATCCTCATTCAATGTAATCCAGGCCATAGGCCCCTTGGCCTTTTTGTACTTCATAAAATCCAAGCAGCAGCTCTCCTCTTCCCCGGAAAGCTTCTCCAGCTCGGAAAGGATATCCTCAATACTGGAAAAATTCCCCGAATCCTTGTCGGTTTTCCGGATGAGCATTTTGTTGAACAGACGGCTGAAATAGCGGTAGTATCGCTTTTCCCGTCGGGATTTAAGGAACTGACCCATCTTCGAGTCCCCTACCATCCCTGTTACAATGGAGAGAACAAAATTCCGGCTGAAAATCTCCCCTATCCCGAATTCTTTAACAATATGTCTCTTTTTTTCGAGCTTCACCGCCAGATAACCGATGAGTTCACAGGTGGAAGATGCATCATCTACCAGCCTGTAACCCTCATTCCCGATATACTCCCCATCAGCTTCCAAATGATGGTCAATTTCCATCACCAGAATCTCATCCCTGGAGAAGAGGGGTTTCAAATCTATATAAAAATCAAGCATATCCGGCTTGGGGGTATCAAAGGCAATTACCGTATCGTATTCATCCCCGATTTCCTCAGGGCTTCCAATTACACGGATGGAATTGTATTTAGCAATACTCAGAAGGTAGGGGAATTTATCCCAGTTCTCCCGGTTGAGCACTATAGCCTGATCCCTGTGAAATTTGGTCATCAGGAGACTGAAAGCCACCATCGAAGCCACACAGTCTTCATCGGGATTCTGATGGCCTATCATCAGGAAAGATTCCCGGGTGCACATCACATCAATAAAGGTATCAACAATCTTTAATTTCTGTCGTCTGTTCGGAATACTCACTTTTTTCATTTTTTGTCACCTGCAATGTACAACACGGCCCGGTTACGGCCGGCTTCTTTGGCGGCGTATAAAGCCTTATCTGCCTTGTCCAATAATGCATCTGAGGTACTTCCGTCTTCAGGACATACGGAAATGCCGATACTGGCTGTGATATTTTTAAATGACCCCTTCCGCCCTTTGAGAATATCCAGGGTTCTGATCGCTTCTCCGGCTTTCCGACAGCAATCCAGGGCCTCTTTCCCGGACCGTCCCGGGAGAATAAAGGCAAACTCATCTCCCCCGTACCGGGAGAGAATATCCATCTTCCCAAAAGCCGATTTAATAGCAGGCACAACGGCAAGAATTACCTCATCTCCTGCAGCTTCTCCATACTCGGCATTCAGGGTTCCGAAACGATCCAGATCCAGAATTACCAAAGACATGGATTTTCCCTTC
>DEIH01000231.1:5251-5666 GCA_002352375.1 Spirochaeta sp. UBA2779
CCCGGATACGGGCACTTTCACCCCATTTCACCATATCCGACAAAAATGCACCGGTTTTCTGCAGGCGGCTGGTGGATGTGTTCAGCATCTGCTGCATAATTTTTATAGCCGCTACAGGCTCCCTCATCATAAGCCTGTTGAAACCTTCAGCATCAAGAGACAGTAGAAGGCAATCATCGACGGTTTTACATGTTGCCGAACGAACATCCTTTTCCAGAATGGACATCTCACCGAAAAAACTGCCCTCACCCACCTGGGACACCTCAACCTCTTCTCCATCAGAGCTGAGAATGGAGATGGCCACCGTCCCTGAAAGGATTATGTACATCAGTCGGCCGACATCCCCTTCCCGAAAAAGAATCCAATTCCCGGGAACCTCATTCCTTTTCATCAGAAGTCTCACCCGGGAAAGCTC
>DEIH01000141.1:0-2814 GCA_002352375.1 Spirochaeta sp. UBA2779
ATCAAAGGCTGAACCGGCTCAGTCGAGAACTGTAAGTTCAGGACCTCAATGGAATCAACTCATGGTTTCTCAGGCCCAGATGGCTTTCGGCTTTGCATTCTCGGCTGGCGGAATGTGGGCCGGACAGGTGGGGTACAAACCTGGAGAGTTTACCAAGTTTGAATGGACTATGAAGGGTGAGGATTCAATTGTTATAGAACGGGCATTCCTCAAAGAACTTGATAATGGAAATCAGTGGTGGAGAGTCTCCTGGAAAGATTCTGAAGGCCTTTGGGTCTGGGAATCATTGATTGATACTCAGAACAGTCAGATGCTTCGAATGCGTGCCAGGGATACCGATGGCAATGAGGGAGAGGTACCGGTTAGCGGCGAAGCGGTGTACATGCCGGCCACAGAACTGACAAAAGAGAGTGTTCAAGGGGCTACGGTGGATAAAGGCAAGGTGGATGTCCCTGCCGGGAGATTCCAGGCCGATCATGTGGTCTATCTGGCTGGTTCCGGCGGAGGTCAGATTGAGTTCTGGCTTGCACCGCAAATCCCCGGTGGTGTTGTGAAATATCTTATCAGCCAATCGGGTGAAGGGGTGCTCTGGGACAGTCAGCTTACCGAGTATGGGAAAAAGGCTGATACGATTCTGAACTCCTATTAGCGATTGCATTCGGGGGCTTGCTGATACCTGGCACAGTACAGCCCCTATCCGTATCTATTCATATCGTGTTAGTCTGCCGTGCGGACTATAGCCGACCGTCTTATTTTTACGAATACTTCGATTATCCCGCCCTATATATATTTACAAGGAAAAATACGTTATCGCCGTCGGCCGCGATACGTTATGTGCAATCAATCAAGATGCAAGAGAACTCAACAAAAACACCTGTCGGTGTGAAATTCACCGACCTCGGTCTGTCCGAGCCCCTGCTTAAAGCGGTGGCCGGACAGGGTTATGAAACCCCCACTCCCATACAGGCAGAAGCCATTCCTGCGGTCCTGGCGGGCCGGGATGTGATGGCTGCGGCCCAGACGGGAACCGGCAAAACTGCCGGATTTACCCTGCCTCTGCTTCATCTGCTTACCGAAGACAGGCCTTTACCCCGGTTCAGTGGACATCGGCCGGTGCGCTGCCTGATTGTTACTCCCACCCGGGAACTGGCAGCCCAGGTGGAGGAAAGCGTAAAAACCTATGGCGGACACCTGCCCCTGCGCACAGCTGTTGTCTTCGGCGGAGTGAATATTAAGCCTCAGATAAATAAGCTGCGCCACGGCGTGGATATTCTGGTGGCCACTCCCGGCCGTCTGCTGGACCTCTACGGTCAAGGGGCGGTTCGATTCGACAAGCTGGAAGCACTGGTTCTGGATGAAGCCGACCGCATGCTGGACATGGGCTTTATACATGATATCAAGAAAATACTGGCTGTCCTTCCAAAGCGGCGTCAGAATCTGATGTTCTCCGCCACCTTCTCAGAGGAAATCCGGGAACTGGCCCGGGGGTTGGTAAACGATCCGATTGAAATCTCTGTCTCTCCCCGGAACACCACTGTGGACACAGTCTCTCAGTTGGTGTATCCCGTGGATAAGGGACGTAAAACCGATCTGCTGACTCATCTGATAGTCGAGGAGCAGTGGTATCAGGCCCTGGTGTTCACCCGCACCAAACACGGTGCAAATCGTCTGGCTCAGAAGCTGGAAAAAAGCGGTATCGGTGCTGTGGCTATTCACGGCAATAAAAGCCAGAACGCCCGAACCCGGGCTCTGGCTGATTTTAAATCCGGTAAAACTCAGATTCTGGTAGCTACGGATATTGCAGCTCGTGGATTGGATATCAACGATCTGCCTCATGTTGTTAATTTTGACCTCCCTAACGTCCCCGAGGATTATGTCCACCGTATTGGCCGTACCGGCCGGGCCGGAAAAGAAGGGCAGGCCCTCTCTCTGGTTTGTGCTGAAGAGTCCCGGATGCTACGGGATATCGAGAAGCTTATCCGTAAGAGTGTTGAACGCCGGACGGTTAGCGGTTTTGAGCCTTTAGAAGAGCTGAATGTCGCTCATCCCGGACCCAAAATGGGCGGAGGCCGGCCGGGAGGAAGACCCGGCGGAAGCGGCGGCGGCGGACACCGGCGGGGTGGTAATAACAGTCGTCGTCAGGGCGGAGGAAGTTACCGGGGCCGGGGGCAGGGCCAGGGAAGCCGGCAGAACAGCAACCGATAGAAAGTTTTGATTCGATAGTTATAATAGGAATTATTCCTAATAGTTTGACTTCTCTGACGTCTTTGTATTAATTTGTATTAAGTAAATTAATATATTTAAGGAGAACTTTATGGATCAGGAACAAGTCGTCGTTTCAATGCCCCGCCTCGGAGATAAGGCACCGGAATTTAAAGCCGTTACTACCCAGGGGGAAATTAGTTTCCCGGGAGACTACGCAGGAGAGTGGGTTATACTGTTCAGTCATCCGGCAGATTTTACACCGGTATGCACCACAGAGTTTATTACCTTTGCATCTATGCAGGATAAGTTTGAAGAAGCTGGCTGTAAGCTGGTCGGTCTTTCTATTGATGGACTCTACAGCCATATCGCCTGGCTGCGGACCATTCAGGATAAAATTGAGTATCGTGGTAATAAGAACATGGAGGTGAAATTCCCTTTGATTGAAGATATTACCATGGATGTAGCGAAGAAATACGGGATGATTCAGCCTGGAGAAGATACCACCAAAGCTGTCAGAGCTGTATTCTTTATCGACCCCCAGGGGATAATTCGAACAATTATTTATTACCCACTCAGCCTGGGACGGAATTTTGATGAACTCTACAGAGT
>DEIH01000141.1:2891-5318 GCA_002352375.1 Spirochaeta sp. UBA2779
CGTATGGATGGTAAAGAGGATATGGATTGCCAGGACTGGTTCTTCTGCTCCCGGAAAATTGATAAGGATGAAGTTCTCGGTAAAGTATTAAAGAAGTAAAGATCTTCATGAAGCCTCAATTTCTCAGTTGTTGAGGCTTCATTTTTTCGTATTTCTGGTAATATTGTGGCTCAGGGCGCCTAGAGGTCAGTAAAAGAACACAGTAACTGCTGGACATAAAGAGTAATTCACACTAGAGTTGAGAAAACCGTAAGTCCGGTATCGTTCAATAACCGGCTGTTGCATCGAGAATTTTAAGAGATTTGTGTATTTGAAGCCCGAAAATCTGGCCTTGACCCCTTATCCTTCCTTTTCCGTATCAACCGCTTATATCGAGCAATATCAATCTTATGAGTTCAAAGCATTCAGGAGTATTTATAATGCCTAAGAAAATCTACGTCGGAAACCTCAGTTATTCCGTCGACGACCAGGAACTTGAAAACCTGTTCAGTGCACACGGAACTGTAACCAGCGCTCGTGTTATCATCGATCGTTACGACAACCGGTCCAAAGGATTCGGTTTTGTTGAGATGGAAGACGATGCAGCAGCATCAGCCGCCATCGAAGCTCTTAATGGATCCGACCAGGGTGGCCGTGAGCTCAAAGTAAGCGAAGCCCGGGAACGGAACGATCGCCCCCGTCGCGATTATTAGGACTTGATTCGTCAAGGCCGGTTACCTCCGGTCTTGTAACCTTCGACTGTAGTTCTGGAGGTAGAATCATGGGCCGAAATCATTATTCGTTCGAGAAACGACAACAGGAACTTAAGAAGAAGAAGAAGCGTGAAGAGAAAGCTCTAAAGAAGCAGGAGAAGGATACGGGAACGTCGGATGACGCTGCTGAATACCTGGCCATGCTTCGTGGGGAACCCTTCGGTGAAGATGCCGAAGATGATACGGACGAAGAGTCTGACACTGCTGATTCAGAACCTGAAATTTCCTGACAGTTTACCGGTAGGTTAACGGTTATACGTTCCTGCCGGTTTCTTTTTTATAAGTTCCTTTTTTAAATTGAAATACTAGTAATATTACTTAGAGATATTTATTTATTGTTCCTCTATGATGAGATCAAGCTGATAATACAGCACTTAAAAGGGCTTGTTGAATGGACAATAGAGATAAAGAATACATGAAACTTGCCGATTTGAATCGGAGAATCAATTTCCTGGATTCCAAAAAAGATATGTCTCTGAATGAACGTAAAGAACAGGCTATTCTTGAACTGGCCCGTGTGGTTGAGTTTAAAGACCTGGGCCGGGAACTCATAGCCCGTGAAGGGTGAAGGGAGCCGAAACTCTCTCCTGCCTATACATCACATATTTTGATACTCAAAGCAGGGTTATAACAATCAGATAGAGCATGGTTATCCTCCGAATGCACAGTGTATCGAAATTCTTATCTGAAGGAAATCGGAAAAAAATTACACCTAACTGTCATATATGATTTATTCTATAGGCCGCAACTTGTTCAAGGGCAGTCAAAGGAGAGAGATATATGAAGAGCAGAACAATAAAACAGGACCCGGGTGTGACTCTTGCCCGGGGTATTCTGGAGAAACATCAGCTGATGGTGGAGAAACCTGCCGTCGGCCGGGATATGGGTAAAACCCGGGAGCTTCTAATTCCTCTGCTGCAAGACCTTCAGGATGCCTATGGTTATCTTCCTCCTCCGGTATTGGAGTGGGTAAGTCAAAAAACCGGCATTTCAATATCCAGTATATATGGCGTTATTACTTTTTATTCTCAGTTTTATCTGGAAGCCAAGGGCAAGCATACTATCAGGTGCTGTCAGGGTACGGCGTGTCATGTTAAAGGAAGCAAAGCGGTTGGAGAAGCTATTGAAGAACATCTCGGAGTGGTAGACGGAGGAACAACCGATGATATGCAGTTCACCTACGAGTCGGTTCAATGTCTGGGAACCTGTTTCCTCGCCCCGGTGATTATGGTTGAAGATGATTATCACAGCGGAATGACCCGGGGGAAGATAAAAAAAGTCCTGGAGGGATATTCTAAAAAGTGAATGATAAATTGCTGAAAACTTACGGCGAGTTAAAAGCCCTGAATCGGCGGATTCAGGATGAACAGAAGAAAAGCAGTAAAAGAGTTCTTATCTGTATGACAGGATGCCGGGCCCGGGGCGCCGAAGAGCTGGCAAAAACCTTCCGGGAAAAACTCAGTGCTCCGGGAATGGATGAATCCTTTGAAGTGGTTGATGTTGGATGCCATGGCCAGTGTTCCCGGGCTCCCCTGATTATGATTGAGCCTGAAGAACTGCTCTACGGAGATGTAAAACCGAAGGATGTTGACGAGATAATTGAGGAAACCCTTGTTAACGGCCGGGTGATACCCAGGCTCTGTGCGGAAGTAGAGGGAAGAGTAGCGGCTAAGGC
>DEIH01000169.1 GCA_002352375.1 Spirochaeta sp. UBA2779
TCCGATACTGCACGGGACGGCGAATATCAACTAACCCTGCCCGCGGACACCATCACCGACGGTGCTGGCCAAACCAACGAATTCGAACAGTCGTGGAATGTTACATTTGACTGTTCCCCGCCAGTACCGGTATTAAGTATCACAGATCCTGTAGTCGCCGACGGGGAAACACTCACAGCTTCCGATGCGATTGTCGTTATGGAATTTAATGAAAACGTTACTCTTAACCCGGACTCGGACTACGAAATCACAGCAAGTCATGCGAATCTCGTATTTATTGTAGATGATCCGCCGACGACCGGCCGATATCGATACACCATAACCCCGAACACGCCTCCGCCGGTTGAAATAACGATCCAGGTACCCGCAGGAGCTGCCCACGATATCCCCCTTGGTCGGCCAACACCGGCTTCTACGGACTTCAGCTTAACCACTGCTGTTTCTGTAACCCGGCAGGCTGCAGTATTAGTGGTGGATGTTTCGGGCAGCATGGGATGGGATATCCCTTTCGATTCAAATGGGGACGGGAATACCGTTCAGACTGGGAAGTGGACAGTTATGAGACCCCGGATCAAGACTTTTTTGTCCACTGTCCAGGCCGGCATTACCACCGGTTCGGTCCACGGGACTGAGGATCATCTGGCACTCATCACCTACAACAGCCAGACGGGAACCGTTCAATTCGCAGGCGCTGACTGGGTTGATGCCCTGGAAGTCGGTATCGATTCTCCCCCTTCGGATTCCATGGAAGTGGCCCTGGACGGGATTAATCCCGGAGGGTCAACAGCCATGGGCTCTGCCATCAAAATGGCCTATGATCTCCTGGATAACCGCCCCGGGGCACCCGGGGGTGAGGGATCCATCATTCTCTTTGCCGATGGGCAGAGTAATACAGGATTGGATATCAATATACAATCTAATCAGTTCATCATCGGGGATCCGCCGAATACTCTGACAGTCAATGAAGATTCTGCTAAATATCCAATACACGCAATCGGTATAATCACCCAATCTGCCGATTCAAGCTCGTGGATCAGTACACTCCAAAACATCGCTGAAATTTCAGGAGGACTTTTTCATCATGTTATCCATGAGAGTCTTTTCACATATACAGAGGATGCTCTAGCAAATATATATGCGGCTATCTACAGTGGTAATTCACCGGTAATTATACGAAGTCTTCCGGGATCAATCCCCGCTGGAAAGTTTGAAACTACTATACCTTTTACTCTGGACGATAAAGCCCGGGGAATGCAGGTTGCAGTCTCCTGGCCGGGAAATCCTAAAGCTGATTTTACTCTCTCTAAAAACCAAATGGCTATAACCCGATACCCCCTGGAACTGACAAGCCCTTATCACCGAATCAGGGCACTGCGTTTCCCCCACGCTCAACGAACATCATGGCCCTGGCTCCATAATACCATCAAATGGTGGGCGGGATCATTCTCCAGCAATCGATCATCCACACTAAAACACATAGACAGACCAATCATACCATATAGCAATGAAATCAAACCCGGAGGCCGCTGGGAAGTTGTAATTCGCCGAAAAGGAATGGATTCACAGCATCAACAACCCTTCTATCTATCAGTTATCGCTGAGGAGGAAGATATCGTTCCTGAAATGGTGCTGCCTCAACTGCCATACCTCACCGAAAAAACTTTTAACATCGATGTGTTAATGAAAGGATCCGAACTGAAAATCAGGGATGCATGGTTAACACTCACCTACTGCGACGTCTGTATGGCCAATCTGGTAGCCGATAAAGCTACTCAGCTTCCATCATTTCCCCCAATTACCTTCTACCCCGGTGCAGCCAAAGGGCCGGAACTGATAACTGAGTTTGCCAAGAAAGTTCAATTGGGAGAATCATTGACAGCACGGTACAAGGTATTTCACAGCTATAATGATGTGAAGAAGCTCCTTTCTCTCCGGGTTGAACAATCTTACAGACCTGCGAAGATTGTTACAGAACTGAACAAGACTGTCTGTCACTGGCAGATTCCGGGTTTTCCTTTTCCAGGAAACTACCGATTGGACATTGCCATCCGCGGCCAATCAGTGAGCACCGGAGAAGTTGAGCGTGTAATCAGCCGAACAATTCTGGTATTACCCAGCATCGATTTAATAAAGAGCATCAAATCATACAAGCTGGATTCCAGGACGCGCTGGTTCGAGGCTGAATTGCTGCCCCAGGATTCTATAGGTAACCTCCTGGGACCGGGTTACTCCGATAAAATCCATGCCTTCGCCTTTGTAAAAGGAAGTCTCAGTATCACCGACCGGCTCGACGGATCCTACTATGTGAAAGGCCGGGCCCTTCCATTCCAGCCTGGAACGATGCCGAAACTGAGGATACGATTCTCTGGAGGGATTCGTTAGGAGCCCAAAATAAAACAACTTACAGGTTAAATTCACCCTCCCAGAGAGCTTTCAGAAATAATTCCACAGGGATGATATCAATTCCCTTTACATGTCGACGAACAGGTTCTTTACAGACAATGATGCTGCGGCGAAAATTTACTTCTTCAAGAAGATGATACATACCCTTGAAATCTTTTCCTGAAAGAGATGTCGATGCTTTTACTTCTATGGCAATATCTTGTTCAATTACAAAATCAACTTCAGCTCCATCAACAGTTCTCCAGAAATTGAGTTTTCTACGATCTTTCCGATAGCTCATCCATGCCCGAATTTCCTGAAAAAGCAACTGCTCCAAGGCCTTCCCATAAACAGTTGTTTTCTCAGGAAGTGAAGTAATACCGCTAAGTGCATTCGCTACTCCTCCATCAAAAAAATAAAATTTCCCATGGGATACCGGTTTCCTTTTTGGATGTTTTCCAGGAGAGAAAGGCTCAATCATATACCCGATCAATGTGTCCTGAAGAACCTGATAAAATTCTCTGACTGTTCTGGCAGGAACCTGAGCATCATTGGCAATACGTTCAAAAACAACTTGTTCGGTGTTACTAACAGCTGCTGCATGCAAAAAACGTGAAAAGGGTTCTATGCCGCGAACAAGTCCTTCGGCTTGTATCTCCAGTTGAAGATAATTGCCGCAATAGGAATAAAGTTCTTCTTCAGGTTCCTCTGAAAGATAGATTGAGGGGATCCCTCCGAATAAAAGTACTTTGTTTATATTCCAATCGGGGACTTCAGCTGAAACAAATGGATGCAAATATCTTACACGAGCTCTGCCGCCAAGAAGATTGATACCGGATCGTCTGAGCTTTACAGGGCTCGAACCGGTTAGTACAAACCGAAATCCACCACTTTCTATAAGAAAATGAACATCATCGAGAAGGCCTGGCAATTTTTGGATTTCATCAATAATTACAGGGCTGTTTTTTGGATTAACATGCTTGAGTTCTTCATGAATACGACCTGGATTGGAAGAAAGACGCAGGAATACATCACCTCTCAGCAGATTAAACCATGTACTCTCTGGATAACAGGTTTTAAGCCAGGTTGTCTTCCCTGTTTGCCGGGGACCGAACAAAAATACAGATCTTTGTTTCAAATCAGGTGATAAATCCAATATTCTGGAGATTTCCATATCTAATCATAGCAGAGATATCGATTTATCGCAACTTATATGCGGAATATAATACTTTTCCCGCAATTATCATGCTGATTTGAGATTTTCTTAAAAAAATTGAAGTATCCGGAATGATACGGATCTCTTCCCTGCCCGGAGATTCAAACACGATGATTTGAACGCCCCGTTAAACTCAAAGCGTCGCATCCTACTTCATGGAAGCACCCGTTACAGCGCGTCTTCCAAGGCAGCAACCAGCTTGGGATCGTCTGGCNNCAGTCTTCGAAGGGAATCGGGCCAGGATTGTACCGTCCCGGCCGATTAGAAATTTATTGAAGTTCCAGGTAATGCGGCCCGAGAAATCAGGATTTGTGTCTGAGGACGTAAGATAGTTATACAAAGGATGAATAGACCGACCCTTAACAGATATTTTGGAGAACATAGGAAATTTCACACCGTAGTTGAGAGTGCAGAATGCAGCGATTTCCTCGTCAGTGCCCGGGTCCTGATTAAGAAAGTCGTTGGATGGAAAACCGAGAACCATAAACCCCTGGTCGGAATATTCAGAGTATAAAGTCTCCAAACCCTCAAACTGGGGAGTGAAACCGCACTTGCTGGCAGTATTCACAATCAATATCACCTTTCCTTCCCATTCACTCAAAGTTCGGGGATTCCCATCAATGTCATCAAGGACAAAGGAATAGAGATTAGCCGGAGCATCTGCTCCCAGGGATGAGGCTGATACGATACCGAAGACGAGAGAAAGGAGGGCATTCCGTGGGCTCATGGGGTACTCCAGTTTTTCAAAACATTTTCCCTGAAAGTAACAAGGGCGCTGAAAGGGGTCAAGTTTGCAGATATTTGATATGTGTTAGAATTATCCCTGCAGCCCGGAGCTGCGGGAAATAATATGGAATTCAGTATATTTCAGCTAAACCCATCAGCTACCCCTTGGAAAATTCAAGCTCCCTACCCCCCTCACCTTCCATGGAAACATCCCCATGAACGATATCCCCCTCTGCAAAGTCCCCGGCCAGCAACAGCTTAGCCAGAGGATTCTCCACCAGATCCCGAATGGCCCGCCGCAGGGGCCGGGCACCGAATGCCGGATCGTATCCCCTCTCAGCGATAAAATCCTTTGCCCCATCCGAGAGTTTCAGGCTCATCCTCTTCTCCTCCAGACGCTCGGCCAGCTGGGAAATCAGAATATCCAGGATGGAACGGATCTGTTCCCTGCCCAGAGATTCAAACACGAT
>DEIH01000225.1:0-20880 GCA_002352375.1 Spirochaeta sp. UBA2779
AGGTTCATCTGATAGCGAAGCTTCCAGTCGGTGGGAACCGGCTCGTATTCACTTGAGATAATTTCCAGGGCTTCTTCGGAATCGGCACTGGGAACAATGGCTCGAATGCCCTGTTCCGGAGCGGTTGCGACAGGGATTCTGATGGTCATATCTGATACATCAAAATACATAACGTAATACGGGACCATTTCGCCTTTAAACAGGCGTTCTTCGATGTTTTCGACAAGGCCGACGCCCTGCAGAGGGTAAACAACTTGTTGTCCCTTCTTGAATTCGGTTGTATAGGTCTTTTTGGCCATGGCCGTCCTAATATATCGAAAACTATTATGGGCGTCAAACCACTGGGGACATCTTCCGATAATAATAGCATATGAGCCGAAAAACTATCCCTATTTTGATGACATCCATAGCCTTTCTCCTTATTGTGCTGGTTGTTATCATCGTATTTATGCTGAACTCTCCGGATTTCCGGGTTGCAAGACAATTCAGAAGTACGGCATTAAAAACCCTGTTGTCCCGGAGTCCTGATAATCCTGAGGACAATCCTCTGAATCTGAATCTTATCGCAATGGGCTTGCGCAAACCCTATGAAACCGGCGGAAGTCTGGATAACCTGTATCATTTTCTTTCAAAAGACCCCGGCCGCCGTGATTTTCCCGGAGCTGGAGGCCGCAGGAGGTCTGCTGGTTATTTAGGTGGGGCAACGGGTATCAGGGCTGAGCAGTACATTGCCGATATGAGGGCTTCCGGAGACCCGGAGAAACTCCCGGAATGGGTGCCGGAATATACAGGTAAGGTTCGTGCGCTTTTTGACAATGTCAGAAACGATCTTCTTGTTATCACCGGAGTTCCTGAAAACTTGACGGAGTTACCCCGGGGGGATTCATCGGAGAGGTCAATTACTCAAGACACAGAAGCCGCTGTGGAACATTTTGCGATGATGTGGCTGCCCAGGGGAGAAACAAAATCAACCTATAGTCCAGACCGTCAGAAGATTCGTGAATTTCTACAGGGAAACAGACGCTTCAGAAAACGGATGGAAGGTATTGATGATGGATGGAAAGAACTTGCAGCCTCCATGTACAACCTCTCGATGAACCCCCGGTGGCTGATTGCGGTTCACTACTTTCCGGATCTGGAATCAGAATTGGACGAATTAACAAAGATTGTTCTGGCGGCAGATATCTTTCGCCGTCATGAAGATATGATGAAACTGGTAGCAGGTACTGATGGCCCCGGCATCATGTGGCTACCGGAATTTTCCTACTATAAAAATATTCCGGAGCTTACGGGGCAGATCAGATCGGCGGATGTTGAGGATGTTACAATATTCTTTGCCAAGGTGAATTTGGGGTATTCTTTTCGTGACGGCCGGACACAATCCTGGCTGAATCGCCGAAAAGACTGGCTAACAGACTATTTTAATGTGTTTTTCTCGGAAAAAGAATTAAGTGATTTTTCCTCAGTCGATGATGCTGAATGGCGGTTGGCACTGCTCAAGGGCAGTGGACTGAATGAGATTAATAAAAAAATTGTGCTTACACTGCCATTTGGAACAAAAAAGGTGTACGGGGTTAGGGAACTGGCACTTGTTAAGGTGAACCTGCTTACAAACCCATAACAACACCGGGAATATCGTATCCCAGCCGTGGGGATAGATTCTTAAACGGATGGATGTCCAGAGCATTGGGGTACCATCCCTCGATAAAACGCCGGTCGATAATATTAACAGCGGGGAAATGCTCGATGGGTATCACTTCACAAGATCTGAGCAGCAGTTCTTCTGCTTCTCTGAGCTTTGCAAATCTCTGAAGAAAAGGGAGTTTGGCAGCATCATGCAGCAGTTTGTCGTATTCGGTGTCTGAGTAACCCGCGTCGTTGAAGCTGCTTCCCGAGTCCCACATGCCCAGAAATGTGTGAGGGTCTGCATAATCCCCGGTCCAGGTAAGGGTGGCGATATCGTACCCTCCGGCTTTTACCGAATCGTAATAATCCGGAAACTCGACAATCTGAATCTCAGTGTTCATTCCTAAAACCTCATCCCAGGTGGACTTCATGGCTTCAGCCACCGCATCCTGAGAGGGAACCCGGATAACAGGATTCGGTAATCCCATTCCCATTGGATAACCGGCTTTTTCAAACAGAGCCATCGCCTCATCTTTTTGCTCTTCTTTCGGAGGAAAGCCGGCATCGGCCATGGGGTAATTGGGAATGGGCGGGACAAGGGATGTTCCGGGAATAAGCCGTGTGCTTCGAATCTCATCCCAGGGAACAAGCAGCGCCATGGCCCTTCGGATATCCGGATTCGACCAGATTGGTGAAGCGTTGGAGAAGTAATAGTAGGTGGTGGAAAAAAGGGGCTCAATGCTCAGGGCTTCGGGTATGGCCAGTTGGGCTGTATCCATTCCGGAGATAATCCAGTCAATTTGAAAGCGGTTGAAACCTTCCATGGTTGTATCACTTTCATCGGTAAATAAAAGTCTCAATCCTTCAACCTTTACCGAATCGGTATCCCAATAGAGCGGATTCTTATCCAGCAGGATTTCTCCGGAGCTTCGGGCCCGTATAGTGTATGGCCCGTTAACAGGAATCGAGCGGAGGGCCGACCAATCCGAAACCGTTCTGAAATCCTTGTAAACTGGGGCAAAACTGTAGTGGCAGAGAATGGAGAGAAACTGAGGGGAGGGCTGTTTCAGATTCACAACGAGAGTTCTCTCATCAACGGCGGTAATTTTGACATTTTCGGCAGGCCCTGTTCCGGTTCGGTACTCTCTGGCACCGATAATATCATCCAGTAATGATGCGTATCCTGCTTCAGTTTCCGGAGAAAGCAGCACCATCCATGAATTCCTGAAGTCTTGAGCGGTAAGACGGTCTCCGTTACTCCAGTTTAAACCTTCTCTCAAAGTGAAGGTAATCCGGGTGTTATCTTCTGATAATTCCCAGGATTCAGCAGCACCGGGAACCGGCCGTAAGGTGGCTGGATTAAAAATAACCAAACCTTCATAGATGCCCGTGAAGATTTGAGCTTCGGTGGTTGTGTAGGCATAATGAGGATTCCAGCTGATTTTTGCCGGGCTGAAATGAACTGTAAATCTGTAACCGGAAGTTTCAGCTCCCAGCCCTGATACAAACAGGGCAATCAGACAGAACAGCAGGGGTATTTTTTTCATGTGAGATAAGTCTCCAGTAATTCTTTGTAATCATCGGCCCGCAGGGGCTTCACATACACCGAATCAAATGTCGCTTTTAAACGTGGAACGCAGCTGTCATCGCTGGTTATCGCCACAAGAGGTAGATTCGGTTTCAGTTTCCTCAGTTTTTTTGCAATCTCATCACCGTTGAGCCCCGGCATGTACTGATCCAGTATAACAAGATCGAAATCTTCCCTGCTGCACCTATCCAGAGCCTTTCGTCCATCTTCTTCCAATGTACAATCAATACCGAAATTACGGCACTGTATTTCCATTATTTTTCTATTGGTAAATTCGTCTTCTGCGTAAAGGATTGATTTATCTTTCATAACCTTTCCCCTTAAACCAGAACTCTATTCTATCCCAGATGGCTTCAAGGCGTCTCTGTTCTTCTGTTGTATCACCCTTTTCTTTGATTTTTCGTTCCAGAGCCCCGGCTGCCGCAGCTAGTTCAGGAGCCCTGAGTGTCTTTCCGGCACCTTTGAGTGAGTGAGCCGCCCTGAAGTATGAATCAGTTTCCGATTTTTCTTTGGTTTTCAGGATGCTGATATACGTCCTGGCTTTTATTAGGAATTCTTCCAGGATAGCCCGGGCATCTTCAATATTAATCCCTGTTTCCCTTGCCATTGCCCCAATATCCACTGGAGGATATGCCGGAGAGACGGGAAGACTGAGGGTTAAATCAACCCCTTGTTCTCCTATATGAATCTGCGGATTCCAGGCGGCAGCTTTTTTTGCAAGGTTTTTCCACAGCGATATAGACCGGGCTGTGGTCGAATTATAGTTGAAGTAAACTCGAATCTCCTCATCATTGCCGGAAATCCTGATATCAATTCGTGAGACAGAAGCGGGTAGCAGCCCCACCGGCATCATCAGAAGTTCTGTGAAAATATCTTTTTCCCCTTCCCTTGGGCGACTCAGAGAGGGATCCACCAGTATTTCCACTTTGAGGTTCTGATGAGATTGCCAACTGTGAAACTCGTTACGTATATTTTCCGCAATCTCACTGAGAAGAATCATTCTTATCTAAAGATACCTCCGGTATTGAAGCAAGTCCACTTCATATTCACCGTAAAATCTTCACAAAAACTCCATATAATTCGATATTCAGTCTACTTTACCTTCCCTCTTAAATCCTGTTCACTTCCTAACGTTTCAAATTTAGTAGTTTTGTCAAAAACAGGAGCTTTATATCAACCGTATTCTTGTCACTATTTTCGCCATTGTTCTCGGATCTCTGGGAGCACAGAATGATTCAGCGGTTTCACAGCCTGCTGCTATAAATGATGCCGATAACCCTTACTATATATATGTGGATTTCAGTTCCGATCAGACCAGCGGCGGTTTGATGGCTCCCTTCAATAATCCATCAACCCGGGCTTCTGTTGTGAAGTTTCTGGAAGAACGGATTGGAAAAACTGAAGTGGCGGAAGCCCTGGTTGAAGCCGCAGACCGTTATCAGGTGGATCCCGCTCTTGTAGTGGCTCTCTCCTGGCAGGAAAGCCGTTTTCAAGCCTCAGCGGCGGGGGTTAACCGGAACAGCACAATTGACCGGGGCCTGATGCAGCTGAACTCCTCAACCTTTACATCGCTGAGTGAGGATGATTTTTACAATCCTTATCTCAATGCCGATTATGGTACTTCCTATCTCCGGCAGATACTGGATCTTTCCGGAAACACCGTAACCGCTCTGGCGATGTACAATGCCGGTCCCGGTCGGGTGGGCAGCCTGGGTGCTCCCAGTATAACTCTGGAATATGTCGATCGTATTTTTGCTTATCGGGATTCTCTGGTTCGGGATTTCTACGATGAGTATGCCTCCGGTGGTGTTCTGATGTCCCGGGATATTCAACCTGTGAAAAATCCGGACTATCTTTAACTGAGAACCAGTCTGTCCGAACCACGGTTGATCCGGTAAAATCGGGTTATGATTGTAGTACTTAAAAACGGAATCTCTGATTCTGCAAAAAATAATGTTACCGGGTTTCTTTCCTCAAAAGGCTTTCAGGTACGTGAAATTGTCGGTGAAGAGGATACCGTTTTCGGCGCTGTAGGCAGTGTCCTCATCGATTATCGGGAAGTTGAAGTTCTCCCGGGTGTAGACCGGGTTATTCCCATAACCAAACCCTATAAGATGGCCTCCCGTGAGTTTCATCCCCGGGATACAGTTGTCAGCATCGGACCGGTGAAGATAGGCGGATCCAGGATTGCCGCTATAGCCGGCCCATGTGCCGTTGAATCCCGACAGCAGATACTGGATTGTGCCTGGGCAGTAAAAGAAGCCGGGGCTGTGATGCTTAGAGGTGGTGCCTACAAGCCCCGAACTTCACCCTATGCTTTCCAGGGCCTGGGTGTGGAAGGTTTGAAATACCTCCGGGAAGCCGGAGATACCACCGGGCTGCCGGTGGTTTCCGAGGTGGTTTCCCCCAGCGTTGTTGAAGAGATGAGTCGATACGTTCATGCTTTTCAGATCGGCACCCGGAATATGCAGAACTTTGAACTTTTAAAAACTGTCGGTTCAACAGGAATGCCGGTGATACTGAAAAGAGGGATGGCCGCCACCATAGAAGAATGGTTAATGGCAGCAGAATATCTGCTCTCTTCAGGTACCGACAATGTGATTCTCTGTGAGCGTGGAATCCGTACATTCGGCCGGGCCACCCGGAATACCCTGGATATATCTGCCATTCCCGTAGTAAGGGAACTCAGCCACCTGCCGATTATTGTCGATCCCTCCCATGCCACAGGACTTCGTGACAAGGTTCCTCCCATGGCCCTGGCCAGTATTGCTGCCGGAGCCCACGGCCTTATTGTCGAAGTACATACCAATCCGGATAAATCATTCAGTGACGGGCCTCAGTCTCTCTGGCCTCAGCAGTTTGAGAAACTTCTTCGGGATGTGGAAGCTCTATGCCCGACGGTAGATCGGGAAATGGCCCGTTTGCCGGAGCGTCATCAGGAAGAAGTACTCCGCTCTCATCTGGGAAACAGCAAAAATGGTGAAAAACCCAGGGTAGCTTTTCAGGGAGAACGCGGGGCTTACAGCGAAAGGGCGATACTCAATTATTTTCCCGAGGGCGAAGTTAAGCCGATGCCCCTACCGGGTTTCAGTGATATTTTTGCCACTGTGTTATCCGGAGATGCCTCCTGGGGAATGGTTCCCATCGAAAACTCCCTGGCCGGCAGCGTCCTTGAAAACTATGATTTACTTACCCGTCATCCGGATGTGAAAATTGTCGGTGAGATAAAAGTGCGCATCAGGCACAATCTGATCGTTATTCCCGGCACTGTAGAGAGCGGAATTACAAAGGTGTACTCCCATCCTCAAGCCCTCTCCCAATGCGCCGAATACATCAGTAAAAAAGCCTGGGAAGCAGTTCCGTATTTTGATACCGCCGGTGCTGCAGCTATGGTAGCCCGGGAAAAAGACCCAACCATCGCCGCCATCGCCAGTGCCGCTGCTGCGGAGTATCACAAAATGGAAATACTCGCCGAAGATATCGAAACCAACCCGAGAAACTATACCCGTTTTGCAGTTATAGCTCTTTCGGACACTGGAGAGCCGGAGAATGCGGATAAAGCCTCCTTCACCTTCTCGATAAAAAGCCATCCGGGATCTCTTGCAGATTGTCTTGAAGTACTCAAAGAGTACGGAGTTGATATGACCAAGCTGGAGTCCCGGCCAATCGCCGGACAACCCTGGAGTTACATGTTCTACGTGGATGTTTTGCTCCCTGAAAATCCGGCTGTATTTAAAAAGGCGGAGGCAGCGTTCAGAGATGCAGCAGAAGAGTACCGAAATCTCGGGATTTACCGTTCGAGTTAATCTGCGGCTGTTTACTCCAGAAGCCGATTTTTCAGAGTTTTAATATCCTCATTGCTGAGTTTCAGCCCCTGGTGTTCATAGTTCTCAAAACTTTCCCATTTGGAATCTATGGCATCAAACGCCGTCTGCAGATATCGGCTGTCCACAGCTAGAAGCGGCCGAATCTCCTCGCCGTCGTTTTTGATAAAAGTCAGAAGCTTAATCTTTTTGATGGTTTTTTCAATGTATTCAGCGTTGTAGTCGTTACTTTCAAGATAATTAGCCATGATGGTTTCTTCCGGGACTTCCAATATCCGTAGCAGCAATGCGGCGGCAAACCCGGCTCTGTCCTTTCCTGCTGTGCAGTGAAACACCTGGGGCAATGAATCGGGATTGTCGATTATATCGTGAATCCATTTTCCGTAGGTTTCACTGTAATTCAGTGCAAGCTGACGGTTGATATCCAGCATGTATCCGATCATATCCATATCAGATTCGCCCTTTATCACAGAGATGATTTTCTCCCGCAGTTCGGATCCGGCAATATCAATAGGGTAGGATAAGTAAGACATACCTTCGGGGATTTTATCCGGTTCATCTTCAACTTCCGAAGGACCCCGGAAATCGGCAATAGAATGGACTCCTGCCAGTGTAAAATATTCAGTGTCGGCTTTTGTCAGATCGTGAAGATGTCCAGAACGATAGAGCTTCCCTTCTTTGAGCTCTCGGCCATCCGTGGTTTTGTATCTATCGAGGCTGCGGAAGTTTTCAGCACCTTCCACCGGAAGTTTTCCGTAAATCAAACTCTTCTCCTCAGAACATGAAATGCATGGTAATAAATCCCCAGCGGGGTATGTTACCATGCTTTCCCTGCGCTCATTTCGCTTGGGAATCATTGTGATAAAAACCGCAATAGAATTAGCTGCTGAGATGTGAATAAATCGGGGTATAATTTACTTCTGTGTAAAATATAGAGAGAGAAAGAGAGTTTCGTTAAGAAACACATCAATCTGCGATTCCCAGTTTTTTAAGCTGTTCCGCTTCTTCTCTCTTTAATTTGAAATCATTTAATTTTTTTATCGTATCAGAAATGGCGGATTTCAAAGATTTCATGTTGAGACTCGAGCTTTTCATTTCACCTTTTATCTCCGGAGGTATTTCTTCGGATTGAAAGTACTTATCAAGACCGGTGATTCTTCGATGGATAGTTTTCAGCTCGTTCAGGTTTGTCTCAATGTATTTAATAAGCTTCTCTATATCGGCAGCGGCGGCTTTTTTACGGGGAAGGGATTCCGCACTCTGAAGTTCCTGTATCAACCGGGCCTTCCGGATTGCCAGAGATGAAAAATCGCTGAAATTCAAGGATTCCTTACTCACGGATCCCGTTCGAGGATCTTTCGTGATTATCTCATAAATAACCCGGCGGTCGGATTTCTTGAACATATGTGAGAAGAGTTCAGAAAGCCGCTCGGAGAAACTCTTTTTTCGGCTGTTGAGAATTCGGGAGTTCTCGTTCATCCTCAGGAGTGCCGATCTGATCGGCTCACTGGTTCTACCAAGAGTATCCAGAATCTGAAGCAAGGCCTTTTTCTCATCGATACCGGTTTTCTTCGATCTCTTTTCTTCTGTTTTACTTACCTGCAGTATTTCGAGAACGTTAGTTCTGAGTTTTTCAGCAGCCGTTCCGAAATCTTCCTCCAGCAACTCGCTTATAAGCTCCTTGTACCAACCGGCTGCCTTCATTTTGTGGGAAAACTCAAACTTGACATTGTCCATAATGGACAAGGGTTTTCTGCGGTACTGCTCAACATTGATTTTCATCCGGGATGTGATATTTTCCCGAACTTCTGTTTTGTACCGTTCTCTTAAAAAGAGAGTGACGGTTTTCAGCTCATCTTTAATATTGTAAGTTACTTTCCCTAGATTTGAAGCGGAACTTGATATGATTTTCCCTGCCATGGGATCGTTCATTTGAGAAACCCGTGTAAGGATTCTGGCGATACCCCGGGTTGTCTGATAGGAAGATGTGGTAGATAAATCGGTCCACCGGATATAGCTGAGAAGATCCATCATCGTGTGAACTTTTTTAAGGCTGAGATTCGACAGACTGACATGAAAGATTTTCACAAGGAATTCCCACTGGCTGGTATAGTGGGAGAAGCGGAGGCTGAGCTCCTGCTGAGAATCAATTTCCGGAAGCATTTCAGAGGAGGGAAGTTTCAGCTCGGTAATCGACTTCTCATTCCTGTAGGGATCCTTCTGTATCATGCCCTTTTCGAGCAGAAATTTGTATATAGTTGATAAACTGGATTCGAACTCCTGAAGGTGATTCCTCAGATTTTTTAAGGCAGTCCGTTCCAGGCTTTCAGCTTTGATTTCCAATGCAGAAACAAGTTTGTTGAAATATTCCCTCTGGTCTTCCATCTCCCGACAATTCTAATACGTAATCCTGATTTTCCGCAATTATCTCGATTTCAGACTCAAGCAGCCGGCATTTTCCAGCAGTTAACAGTAGTATGAAGCGGAATTTCAAACTTTCTTTTTTGTTGACCTCTTTCAGGGCGGCTGTAGTTCTGTTCTCTTCGGCAGCGTTTATCTCCTGCAGTTTTATCAGCACTTCCGATGAAGTTCAATTAATCTATCCCCTGGGACTTGAACCCGAATTCTGGGACATCTCCTGGCTTTCATTCGATGGTACAGTACTTCGGAATCGGGTTTCCCGGAGGAGTATGGCTGTAATCTGTATTCCCAGGGAGCTCCCTGTTGTTGTTTCAGCGGCTCCGGTGATGGCTGAATCTCTGTTCCCTTACCGGATTAAGCCCGCAGGATGTGTTGTATCAGCGGATGAACCGGGAGCTCCCAGGATTAATTTAAGCTGGGAACAGGGCTTTGAGGCTTCTTTCCTTCTAAACCTAGCAGAATCAGGAATACCACCGGACGCCGTGAATATCAGGAGATTTGTTGAGACGGTGGAGAGCCGGAGTAATGGAAACCCCTGGAACCTGGATATTAAGAGGCTCAGTACTGATTTACTGAACGGGGAACTCTGGGTGTACAGTTTCAGGCCGATACAATCAGTTGATGTTTCAATACCCCTGCCCGGAGGCCTCTGGTATTCCGAATATCCGCCAGAGAAAGAAATGGAATCAGAATCGGGGTTCTGGAGTGGTGAGATTACCATTGGAGTCCATAATTTTATCCGAAAGGCTGACGGTATGGTTGTTTCCGTCTCTGTAGATGAGAGTGCCGAAGTTGTTGTTTTCTCAGGTAACTGAAGGTTGTGCGGGCAGCTGCCAGTTCACAGGTTTTTTCCCCTGACTTATAAGCCATTGATTTACTTTGGAAAAGGGCCGGGTGCCGAAGAATCCTCTGGAGGCAGATAATGGTGACGGATGAGGGGCACTGAGCACAAGGTGCTTTTTTCTGTCGATAAAAGCACCTTTTTTCTGGGCATAAGAGCCCCAGAGAATAAAAGCTGCACCCTCGTGTTCTGAGTCGATGATATGGGCGATTCTATCGGTAAAAGTTTCCCAACCTCGGTTTTTATGGGAAGCAGCTTTGTTCTTTTCCACCGTAAGAACCGAGTTCAGCAGCAGAACTCCCTGCTCCGCCCATGGTAGAAGATAGCCGTGATTAACCGGGGTCGTTCCAATATCCGAAGCCATTTCCTTGTAGATGTTGATAAGAGAGGGGGGGATACGGACTCCGGGAAGGACTGAAAAACAGAGTCCGTGGGCCTGATTCGGTCCGTGATAAGGATCCTGTCCGAAGATTACCACTTTGATACTCTCAAAAGGAGTGTGGTTCATGGCGGCAAAAATATTATCCCCTGTAGGATATATTTCCTTTCCAGCCTTCTTTTCTGCGACAAGAAATGCTCTTAATTCCTCCATGTAGGGTTTTTTAAACTCGTCTTTGAGCCGGGAATACCAGCTGGGGTTCAGTTTTACCTGGCGGCTCATTCGGGAAACTCCATAAGAAACATCGTGCCTCCTTCTTCTCTCGGGATAATTCGGATACTGCCGCCGTAACCTTCAACTATTCCTTTCACGATGGCCAGACCGAGACCGGTATGATCCGAGGATTCCTCTTCCGGTCTGTCGGTGTACCAGCGCTCAAACACCTTCTGAGTGGCCTCTCCGGGGATGCCCGGGCCTCGATCGGCAATACTGATTTGAATACAGCCTTTTTCGTTCTTTCCCCCGGCAATTTTTTCCAGCTTGAGTTCTACTATTGCTTTTTTAGGAGAAAAGGATATGGCATTATCCACCAGATTTAAAACCGCCTGGGCCAACCGGTCGGGATCGGCGGCAATGTACACCTTCTCTTTCGATTCTTTTTCAGTCGTATCAATGAATTCAATTTCCACACCTGCTTTCCGGTGATAAGGGTAGGCTGATATCAGGTTTCTCAAAATGGTACCGGTATCCACCATCTCACGATCACCTCTGTTAAGGCGGACATCCACACTGATTAATTCCCGGAGATCATCCAGTAACCGCTCTATACGCCGGCCTTCTCTATCAATCACCTCGAGGAACCGGAGGGTTTCCTTTTCGGCGGTTTGTTCTGCCAGTTCTGATGCGCTTAAGATTCCGGCAACCGGGTTTTTCATTTCGTGAACCAGATCGGCCATAAAGGATTCCATATGGTCGGTTCTCTGCTGCAGCCGTGAAGAGAGGCGGAACAGGGCCCGGGAGAGGTCGGCTACTTCATCCTTTCCGGCCAGAGGTTTGAATCCGGCCTGAAGCTTTCCTCTTTCATCAAGAATGCTTTCCGCCTGATCCCTCAACCTGCCGACGGGAACCGTTACGGTTCTTGCCAGAAGGATGGAGAGAATTATCGCTGCACCCACACTGAACAGAAAAATAATAGCGATATCCAGTCGGAGCTGATAAAGGTCTGAAAGAATGGAAAAGGTGGAACGGGATACCAGAACGGCTCCGATAACCTTATCTTTTCTGAATACCGGGATGGCGGAATAAAGGGTAACTGACTTCTGTCCCTGGGAGATTCTGGTTGCAGCACCGTAGCGCCCGTTCAAGGCGGATATTATTTCCGGACCATCCAGAATATCCCGGCCGCTGTAATACTCACTGATTTCCGTCGGGGTTTGAGGAGGTTTTATATACCCTGAGAGTGTTTTGTAGGTGCGTGTTGGAAGAGCACCGATACGGTAGATAACATTTTCCTCAGGGTAGCTTGCCTCCGGGTTCTCCTGAATTGTATTACTGGAGATTTCTTTCTCATCGGATTCCGGTTTTGCAGAATCTGCCAGGAGCAGCCCGTTTTCATCCACAACCCTGAGACGAGCATCGGTTCTTTCTCTGAGCCTTTCAAAAATGGAATGAGCTTCCACTTTAAGATCGTGACCGGCCAGAGCGGAGGCCAGAATCCTGCCCTGCTGTACCATCGCCCGTTCCTGACTCTCCAAAAGTTGTATTTCATAGGTTCCGAGAAAGAGAATCGCTCCGATGGGGAATACGGCCAGCAGGAGATTGAATATCAGCAGCCGGGAGGTGAGACCTTTCAAACGTCAATCCCCAGACGGTAACCCAGACCATATATTGTTTCCAGGATATTCTTGGGTGCACCGGCCAATTCGAGTTTACGCCTGATACGTTTAATGTGGCTGTCTACCGCTCGTTCGTTAACGAATTTGTCATCGGGGAAGGCTGAAACGTAGAGGGCTGAACGGGTTCGAACTGTTCCCGGGGACCGCGCCAATTCAGAAAGCAGCCTGTATTCGCTCAGGGTAAAAACCAGTTCTGTTTCATTCCATACCGCTTTGTAGCTGTCGGGGTTCAGTTTGAGAGGACCGGCTTCAATAGCAGGTTCACCCAGGCCTATTCCATCAGCCCGGCGGAGAACCGCTTTGATACGGGCCAGTAATTCCCTGACGCTGAAGGGTTTCCCTATATAATCATCCCCCCCTGTCTCAAGACCCAGAACCCGGTCGAGTTCCTCATCTCTGGAAGAGAGAAAAATAATCGGGGTCCGGGTATCTTCCCTGCGCAGCAGTCGGCAGAACTCCAGCCCGTCCATCCGGGGCATCAATATGTCCAGCAGGTAGAGATCCGGTGGATTCTCATGAAATGCGTCCCAGGCATTCTGTCCGTTGGGGTAGGTTGAAACCCGGTATCCTTCCTTATCCAAGGCATAAGAGAGATTTTCCCGCAGGGCGGCTTCATCGTCCACGATGGCAATATGCTTCATGGGAGTTATTTTAGCATGTTCAATCAAGTCGATCCATTTTGAACCGACTTTGCCCTCTTTCTGCCGGATTACAGCCTCTGCACCGCCTGAACCGGGGGATAGACTATCGGTGCGATGGAGGAATAAACATGTTGAAAATATCCGGGAAACCCGGCCTGCGGTCCACTATTAAAGCTTTGGTTGTAATACTGATAATTCTTTTACTTCTGATACCTTTATCGATGATCCGCTCCCTGGTGAGAGAACGTGAATCAAGAGCTTATGAAGCAGAAATGAATATTATTGATGGAGCCGGCGGCTCTCTTATACTGACAGGCCCGCTGATGGTTCTTCCTTATGAGCTTACCGTTTCCGAGGAAATTGACGGGAAAATACACAGCTACATCCGCCGGGGGGAAGTATCGCTGCTGTCAGAAGATATCAGAATTTCAGGCCGGCTGGAGGTTGAATACCGGCAACGCGGGATATACAGGGTTCCTGTTTACTCAGCCTTTGTTGATGCTTCAGGTTATTTTCTCATGCCGGGTTCAGAGATTTTTCCCGAAGGAGCCCGGCCTCTGAAAGATGAGATCAAGTTAGTTATCGGTATTGCTGATATGAGAGGTATACAGGCTGTTTCTGATTTAAGCTGGAACTCTGACTTCCTTGTATTAACTCCGGACGCCGGATTATCTTCTCTCGGTTCGGGTATCAGTACCTTGATACCCGGTTCAGGTGCCGGATCATCCGGAAACAAGGCAGAATTTTCCTGGAATATGGAAATCGGAGGCGGCGGATCTGTCGCAGTAACTCCCCTGGGGCGTAACTCGGAATTGATACTGTCGGGGAACTGGCCCTCTCCATCTTTTCAGGGGGCCATACTTCCCGATGAAAGAGAGCTGGATGATACGGGTTTCAACGCACGCTGGCGTATCCCTGAGGTGAGCCGTCCCATTCAACCCTGGTGGGATTCGAGTAATGATCCGGAAATCAACCTGGTTGATTATTCCCTTCGAGTGGAATTACTGGAACCTGCCGGGGCCTATACCCGGATTGAGCGCTCGGTAAAATACGCTGTAATATTCCTTCTTATTCCTTTTGCGGTGTTTTTTCTCTTTGAAATACTCGGAGGACTCCGTGTTCATCCGGTGCAGTACCTGCTTGCCGGGGCTGCAGACATCATGTTTTATCTTTTACTGCTGGCCTTTTCAGAGCATATTGGATTCAATATTTCCTACCTTATTGCAGCAGCAGCAGTAACACTACTTATCTCCTTTTATTCCGGCAGCATTACCGGCAATCTTACCGGTAGGAACCGCCATTCCGCTGTATCCATTCCCGCAGTACTATCCGCCGCATATCTCTGGCTCTGGGTAACACTTCAGTCTGAAGATTATGCTCTGCTCATCGGTTCGGCAGGCTTGTTCCTGATTATAGCTTTGGTGATGGTTCTTACCAGGAAAGTGGATTGGTATGCCGGAGAATTAAACCGGATGGATAGCGGTACCGAAGGGAATCAGGGAGAGTCTGGTGAGCTTGATGTGCTGTTTTCCGAAGGGAAAGCCGATGATGGTGATGGTGAATAACAGGGCCAAAAGGGCATGATATACGGCCAGTTCCCAGCCGAAAAGCATTATCCAGATAATATTGCCGATAGCACCGCCGATACCGAAGTTACCGATTTCAACCTCTCTTCCGAAGGGCCAGAGGGTGAATCCCGCCAGCTTCAGCGCCTGGAGGCCGAAAGGAATACCGATGATGGTGATGCACATTAGCAGGCCGCTCAGGGTCCAGAGAACGGCACTGATAAAGCCGCCGAAAATGAGCCAGAACAGGTTTCCTATGAATCTCATGTTTTCCCCCTGATTGTAATCATACCGGAAATACGAGGGAAAACGACATACCGTTCGGGATAAAATCCTGTACAATGATGAATCATGAACAGCAAAGAGTCGTCACTGCCCATTACCCTTGTTCTCTACCTTCTCCTCTTCGTGTATGGAATGTCATTTACCATGATCGGTCCCCTGATGCCGGATTTTCTTCAGCGTTACGGTTTAAAGCTGGCGGAGGGGGGCACTATCGTCAGTATTCAGAACGTTTCCGGTCTGGCTGCCATTATTTTCTGCGGCCTTTTCGGGGACAGGCTGAACAAAAAAGGATTCATCGCCATTGGAATCGGGTTATTCATGATTACCCTGTTGGGAATAGGTACGGCTCCGTCCTTTGGTCTGTTGATGGCCATTTTTTTCGTATTCGGTATCGGAACTCGAATCTTTGATACCCTCTCCAATGCTCTAATCTCTGATATTCATGGTGTGAAGCGCTCTCTCTATCTGAATCTTCTTCATACATTTTTTGGATTAGGAGCTTTTCTCGGACCGCTTTTTGTCTTCTATCTGACAGACAGTGGGGTAACCTGGAATAAAACATTTCTGTATCTGGGGTTTGCAGCTATTGTGATATTTGTTTTATTCCTAGCTGTTCTGATGACACACGGGAAAAAAAGCTGCACCGAGAAAACGAAAATTCCGGAGAAAAGCATTGGTCTTGTTGAACTCTTCACCCGCCCCCGTATGTGGATTCTCGGACTTATAATTTTTATTCATATGGGTGTACAGGGTGTGCTGAACACCTGGATGCCCCTGTTTGCCGATGCCTCGACAAACTCTGGTGCCTTCATGTCCAGCTTCGCCCTTTCCGCATTCTGGATCGGTATCATCCTGTCCCGAAGCCTGGTTTCCAGGCTATCAGAGCGTTTCGGGGAAATCTTCATGATCCGCTGGGGGGGGCTGCTGTCCCTGATCGTATTCATACCCGCGTTGTTCCTGGGTAATGCTCTGCTTCTCACCCTTGGTTCGGGGTTTTTGGGACTGTGTATCGGTTTTACCATTCCCTACGTTATGTCCATCGGCTGCGGATGGTACCCTGAGAAATCGGCAGCGGTAACTTCAATGCTCCTGATTTTCGGGTATTTCTCTGTGGCGCTGTATCCCTGGATTTCCGGCTTGCTGGGGGATTATTTCGGGCTGATTGCCGCCATGATACTGGTAATCGTCAGTCAGCTGGTCCTTTTTGTTATTACCTGGTTTCTGCCGGGGCGGAGGTTAATATGAATGCTCTTCTCGCGCCACTTTATTTCGATCCGGGTAAGGATGATGAGTTCGGGGTACATCTCGATATTGTTCATAAACTGCTTGCGGATGTGGCTGATTTTATTGAGCCGCTTGCTCTGGGCGAACCACTTCCCGATGTGGATGCCGTTATTTTCCCCCAGATGCTCGGGGAGGCCTATAGTCTGGTGGACGAGCTGAAAGCTATCGATATTCCGATTATGGTGATTACTTCAGATTTCGGTACTGTAAACATGTGGGACTGGGAAATTGTTAATTTTCTTAAACTGAACGGGATAAATACCATATGCCCGCCGAACCTTGAGGATACGAAACTCGTATGTCGCGGGCTTAGCCTCAGACGGCAGATGAAAAGTTGGAAAATGCTGGTTTATCAGGATGACCCTGCGGGACCCACCGGTGAGCAATCCTGGATTTTCAAACGCTTCTACTGGCTGGAAGATACGGCGGTGAAACGCTTTATGGAAAAGTACGGGCTGAAAGTGGAAGAGCGGAGTTTCCGTGAGCTTGGCAAGCGGGCAGCCGCTATACCTGATGCCGAAGCCGAGAGGGTTGCCGATACCTGGCCTTCCCGTGGGAAGAGCATACAGGGCCGGCCTCTGCTCAGTGCTGTTAAACTCTATATGGAGTTGAATAAGGATTATCAGGCTGAAAAGGGTTTTATCCTGTCCATGGGGGTTAATTGTCTGAATGAATCCCACAGCTGTGATACCACTCCGTGCCTGGCCTGGAATCTACTTTACGAAAGAGAAAATCTGGTCTGGGGCTGTGAGGGCGACACCATGGTGATGCTTACCGAACTGCTTGCGGACAAAGTGATACAGGCACCGTTCTTCATGACTAATGTCTATCCATTTATTATGGGAAAAGCAGCTCTCACCCATGAGCGGATTCCCTATTTTCCCGATGTGGAGGAACCGGATAACCATATCCTGGCCGCCCACTGCGGGCGCTTCGGCCTGCTGCCGGAAAAATTCTCAACCCGTTGGCGGCTCACCGAACGGATACTGGCCATGGTTGATGAGAATGCAGTTATGATTGATGCTGAGCTCCCCACGGGACCTATAACCCTGGTGAAATTCCTACCCTATTTGAACAAAGTTTCCCTCTGTGAAGCTGAGCTCACCGGCTATGTTCAGTACGAGGATTCGGACTGTCTCAACGGCGGGATTATCCGGGTTAAGGATGGGCGGAAGCTTGTTGATGAAGTTGTATCTCATCACTATGTTATTATTTCCGGTCATCACAGGCCGGCTTTTGATATGCTGGCAGAGGTGTTTGACTACGAACTTGAGGTTATCTGAGGGTGATACCGGTTTCAGGTTTTTCTGGCAGAAACAATGAAACTGTAACTGTCTCCCCGGTAAAACGAGCGTTCCAGTTCCACCAGGCGTCCGGCATTGTTGTAGGATGCCCCTTCAAGGAGCATTCCCGGTGTCGGTTTTTCCAGATTGAAAAACTCCAACTCCTCTCCCTCGAGGATTACCGGAGTTAGGGACTGATAGATCTCCGATAGTTCCAGGCCGAATCCTTCATACAGTTTATATAGAGAACCCAAGAGATTCTGATCTGTCAGGGAAGGACAGAGTCCTGCATCGATAAATCGGATTTCACGCATAATCGGTAGATTGTCTCCGAAGCGAAGCCGGCTGATTTCATAATAGGGACCTGCAAGCTGATGATTCTGATTTCCAATACAGAGGGTTGCTCCCCCATCATTTTTTCCTGCGCTAAGCACCCGGGTAGAGGGTTCCAGTCCGGATCTGCGCATGTTTTCTGAAAAGCTCAGTATTTCTGTTGCAGGCCGGAATACGGGTTTTTCCCGGACGAAAGTTCCCCGGCCCTTGATTCGCAGGGCATATCCTTCGTGTTCAAGTCTTTGCAGGGCCTTTCTGGCTGTTGTGTTGCTCACCTTATGTCTGTTGATAATCTCGTTTTCAGACGGGATACGGCTGCCGGGCTCCAGGGCTCCTTTCTTGATGAGCCCGGCAATTTCTTCGTAAATAGCCAGATATTTTACAGGCCTTTCGGAAGTGTGCATGGCCTTAATGATTGGATGAATAGAGGGTGTCCTGACGAGATTCCCGGAATCCATAGTTAATCTCCTCTTCAGTTCAGGCCGAGCATACGGTGCAGCAGAGCTTTATCTGTTTGTTGACCTGCAAAATCGTCAAATGCAACTTCGGTGGCCTCGATAATCTGATCCTGAATGAAAGGTGCGCCCTCCCGGGCTCCCTGTTCCGGACTTTTAATACAGCATTCCCATTCCAGGATGGCCCATCCATCGTATCCGTAATAGGTGAGCAAACTGAAAATTCGGCGGAAATCCACCTGGCCGTCTCCGAGAGAACGGAATCGTCCGGCTCGATCACCCCAGTCTTCATACCCTCCGTAAACCCCCACCCGACCGTCGGGCCGGAATTCGGCGTCTTTTACATGGAATGCCTTTATTCTTTCATGGTAGAGGCGGATGAAATCAACATAATCAAGCTGCTGAAGCAGGAAGTGGCTGGGATCGTAGGTGATACAGGCGGCGGGGTGGTTGTCGGTTTTATCAAGGAATCTTTCGAAGGTGGCCCCGTCGTAAAGGTCTGATCCCGGGTGCAGCTCATACCCGAAGGTGATGTCGTTATCCCGGGCGTAATTCAGAATAGGAAGCCAGCGCCTGGCCAGCTCTTCAAAAGCCTCGTCAATTAGTCCCGGGGGACGCTGAGGCCAGGGATATATCATGTGCCAGGCGAAACCGCCGGACATTACCGAGATGTTCTTTGTTCCAAGGTTCACCGAAGCTTTCACCGATTTCATCAGCTGGTCTGTGGCCCATTCTGTAACAGCATCTCCGGAAAGTCCCTTAGGGTAAAATGGTGCAAATCCGGCTTCATAGGCAGGATGAAAGGCCAAAGACTGACCCTGGAGATAGGAGCCGATTTCGATGGTTTTGAGTCCTTTCTCAGCGAGATGCCCTTTAATTTCATCGGCGTAGCCCTTGGATTCAGCACATTTTTCCAGATTGAATACTCTGGAATCCCATGAGGGAATCTGCACCCCTTTGTATCCTAAATCGGATACCCATCCGGCCAGACCCTCAAGACTGTTTAAGGGTTCCTCATCGCGAATGAATTGTGCCAGGAAGACTCCCGGTCCCTTGATGGTTTTCATAAATTCCACCTCTTTTGATTATTAATATGATGCATCCTGTTCACGACGTAACCTGACCAAGGCACTATTCTCATTCAGTTCAACATCGTCCCAGGTGATTACAGTTCCCTTTTTAACATTCCTGATAATCGCGGCATCAGGGGCCAGGGCAGCGGGAAGTGCGTTTTCACTAAACGCTTCCCCTTTTTCTTTCATCAATCCACGGAATGTGTAGCCGCCGAATACATCCATGGTATCCCCGTTTGTCAGATTCTTTTTGGCTACAGCAACTACATCGCAGACCGGCTTATCCAGACTCAACAGGGTTGTTTCCCTCTTGATAACGGCTTTAGCTATGGAAATAGGGGCCTCCAGGAACCAGAGATGATAGGGACGGAAAAAGGTGAAATAGGGGCCTTTTCCCACTTTAAGATACCTGAGGTCATCAACAATCCTGTCATCTTCCACCTTTACTGTAACAAACACACCACCGCTCATGGCTGAGCCGGCTACATAGTCCACACCGCCGGTAAATTCGGAGAGGCCGCCGTCTTCCTTTAGAGCAAAGATATTGGAAACGTTGTTTAAATCAGCAACCGGGCCGATCATCCCGGGACGGAAGGGCCGGCAACCGGTGGCATTGGCCACACAACCGAGTTCGAACATGGTTTTGGTGCCATCGACATAGGAGCAAACCTGGTAGGGGTCTTTATTGTCCCTTTTTGCCGATTCGGCAACGTCTTCAGGGAAGGCATCAACGTTAAGAGGGTTGTTCTTTCCTTTGCCGATAACTACCGGGGTGTAGCCGAGACAGCGGACGAAATCCCAGAGTTCCATCAGACAGCCAGGTTCATCCCCGGAGGATACGGAGTAGAGAACACCTTTTTCGGCGGCTTTCTTTTTTAGAATTGACCCGACGGCAACGTCGGTTTCGATATTGATCAGCACCACATCCTTACCGGCTTCGATGGCGGCAAGGGCCACATGAGCACCGGTTGCAGGGGAGGGTGTTACATCGGTAACAACATCCACCGAAGGAAGACGGCCGGCGAGGGTGGAATCATCGGTGATAACGGTTTTCCCTACGGCAACGGCTTTCTCTGCCTCTTTGTCGCTTCGGGTTTCAACAATATCGCCATCTGCAAGGCCGCCAAGGTCAACAAGAGCCTTCCGGGCCGTATCAATATCGGAGTCGGATAATACGGCGATACGCATACCCGGTACATGACGCATGGAACTGACGAATCCCTGGCCCATCCATCCGGCTCCGTTGCTGCCTACATTGACAGGTTGTCCCTTCTCTTCCCGTTCTTTCAATAAATCGTACATTATGTGCCTCTTTTATTTATTCCCAAGCGAAATGAGTGGAGTGAACTTGTTTATTCCCGAATGAGCGCCGGGAAAGCATGGTTTC
>DEIH01000225.1:20956-22701 GCA_002352375.1 Spirochaeta sp. UBA2779
CTGGGGTATGATACCATTCATTTGCAATTCGTATCATCTGCTGCTGATCAGACAAGAAAGTCTGAGTCCTTGAATTGATAAGGAGTTCCTTCTTTTTCCAGCATCTCCACTTCTTTTGCAGGAATTTTCTGTATAGCTCCCCGCCTTGATGTAACCACTGAACCCAGGGCATTACCTCTTCTGCAGGCTGCGGTGATATAGCCTCCTCCAAGGTAGATCGAGAGAAATCCTGCTGTAAAAGCATCCCCGGCCCCGCAGGGATCCATTCGGGGAACATCGTAGCTTGGTTCGTAACATATTGGTCCTTCTGGAGAGGCGGCACAGGCGCCCTTGGGTCCAAGTGTGATGATGCAGTATTGCAGATTGAATCGTCTGCAGAGAGCGGCGGCCAGTTCCCGGTAATCGGTTTCTTTAAAGGAATACCATTTTTTGAGACAACGGGCTTCCTCCTCATTAATTTTCAGGATACCGGTATGGTTCAGGGAATAGCTAATGGATTCATCATCGTAGCAGTCAGGTCTGAGATTGAGATCCAGAAGGTTGAAACCATCTCCCCTGTTCGCAAGTAGAGCTTTCAGAGTTTCCCGGGATCGGTTATCCCTCTGAGCTAGGGTTCCGAAGCAGAAGCACCGGGCAGAAGCACTTGCTTCCAACAGCTCTCCAGTGAGGGGAATGTCATCGTAAGCAGCATCCTTCACAATGGTGTATGAAGGCTCTCCTCTTTCATCAAGTTTTACCTTTACCATTCCAGTTGCCAGTACCTCATGTGAAAAGAGAAAACTTCTATCCATCCCGTACTTGCCGATGAGATTCCAGGCATCACTTCCCAGTTTATCTTTTCCCAGAGAGCTGATGATACCGGCTCGGAGCCCCTGGGAATCCAGGCGGTAGGCCAGGTTTAAAGGCGCCCCTCCGAGTACAGGGCCGTCGGGGAGGAGATCCCAGAGAGCTTCGCCGAAACAGAGGATTTCCGGGTTCATACCTTGAGCTTGTCCCTGATCAGATCTGTCAGATTATTCACAGTGAATCCGAAATAATCCGCAACTTCTTCCGGCCGCCCTGAAGCTCCGAAATCATCCAGTCCGAACACCCGGCTCCTCTCCCCGCTGGTAAGTACTTCCCAGCCCGACCGGCTCCCGGCCTCGACAACGAAGCCTTTTACTCCATCGGGAATGAATTCGTATCGCACATCATCCCAGACCTTATAGAACATTTCCCGGCAGAGTACTGAGACAACCCTCACCTTGAAATCATTGATTTCCTGGAGTTCTTCTGCCGCCTGCAGGGACATTCCCACTTCTGAACCAGTGGTAAAAAGAACTGCATCAGGGGTTCCTTCACAATCCTGAACGATATAGGCTCCGATGTTCCTGGCTGTTTTTTTCCAATCGGCATCTGTCTTGGGGTAGTTATCGAGATTCTGACGGGACAGGACAATGGCAGTCGGACCATCGTTCCGCTCCAGGCTCATACGCCAGGCTTCAACAGTTTCCTGGGGGTCTCCGGGACGCATCACCCTCAGGTTGGGGATGCTTCTTAAACCGGCCATCTGCTCGATGGGCTGGTGAGTCGGGCCGTCAGCCCCCATGAAGATGGAATCATGGGTAAGGACGTAAACCACCGGGAGATTCATCAGGGCGGCCAGTCTCATTGTCGGACGCATGTACTCTACGAACATCACCAGAGTAGCGGCGAAGGGTCGCAAACCTCCGTATAGGGCCAATCCGTTTGTAATGGATCCCATG
>DEIH01000163.1:0-478 GCA_002352375.1 Spirochaeta sp. UBA2779
AGCCTGTTCAGGCAGCTGGAAGAAATGATTCAACCCGGAGGGCGTCATCGATGAAAGAACTCCTCTGTATCATTGTTGATGTTTCCGGCAGTATGAATGAGATGGGCAAAATTCACCTTCAGCGGAATTTGTGCCGTTATGTGGCTCAACTGCGGCTCATAGATCAGGGAAAATACTCAGGCTTAGACATCCGTTTTTATCAATGGGCACAGAATGTTTCCGAGATCTATTTGCAAAGCGACGGAGATATCCCTGCCTTAAACGCTGAATCTTCCTCGAAACTATGTGTTCTCTCTGATTTTCTATCCCAGAATCTGAATGATACCGTGAGATCGACGGTTCTCATTCTGTCTGACGGCAATTTTTCCAATTCAGACATTGTAATCTTTCAGAACCAATTGAACAGATTCACCAACTTGATCATCCGGACTGTTGCAGTCGGCGCTGATGCTAACCTGTTGAAATTAATGAAAATTTC
>DEIH01000163.1:532-3150 GCA_002352375.1 Spirochaeta sp. UBA2779
TCAGAAGAACCTGAGGAGGATTGGGATGCTTGATCAACTCTGGAACAGCTGGGGTGCCTCAGTAATCGGCCCCCTACATGTTAAATCCGTGATTCCCAATCAGGATTCTTGGATGGCACGCCGGTATAAATGGGGAAATGTCGTTGTTGTATCGGACGGCCTGGGCAGCAAGGCACATTCAGATCACGGTTCAAAAGTCGCCTGTCTTGCTGTTTTTGAGGCAACCAAGAGCTTTCAGAATAACCCTGATGCCAACATCGTTGATATTCTAAGGCTCATTCATGCCAACTGGCTTGTGAAGATAGCTCCGTACTCTTCATCAGACTGTTCGGCCACATGCCTTTTTGCCATCCAGATTGAAGGAATTATCACTCTTGGCCGTCTCGGTGACGGAATGATTGTCGCCCTTGGAGAAACTGAAGAAAAACACCTTATCCTCAGTAATAACAAACAGGATTCCTTCTCAAACTACACAAACAGTCTTCAGCAGAAGTTTAAGCCCGATCAGTGGGAAACCGCGACGATTGAAAGCGCGGTATGCAATGCAGTTGTGCTATGCACGGATGGCATATCCGATGACCTTTTGCCTGAAAAACAAATGATCTTTGCACAGGAACTCTACTCCACTTATGCAGACATGGAGTCGGAAAAAAGAAAAAGGGATCTTAAACGTTGGCTCAATAAATGGCCGGTACCTGGACACTCCGATGACAAGACGATTGCTTGTCTGATTAAGAAAGGAGGTTACCAATGAGCCAAAGATTCAACGAGTATGTGGATGAATATCAGAATGTACATATTCAGGACAAGGTGCTCGGTCAAGGTGGCCAAGGGGTGGTTTTCCGTACGAAGGACCCTGATCTGGCGATCAAGCTTGTTACAGATGAAAGCGGGAATCCGGTCACCGATAAGGAGTCGGTGGAAAGGTATTCAAAACGCTTTAAACGCGTCCGTCTCCTGCCTCTGCCAGAGCGCCTGAATATGTCCGTACCGGCAGCTTTACTTCAGAACAATGCCGGTTATGTGATGCAACTTTTGAGTGAGATGGTTCCGTTCAGCCATTTCTGGCTTGATGGCAAGTCCGCAGAAAAAATTGGTCCCGACGATATCCCTGCATGGCTCTCTGCAATGGCGGAGACCGAAGCCAAAAAGATCGTTCACTATTATAAAACCGGAGGACTCAGACGCAGGCTTCATGCGCTCTACAAATGCGCGTCTTTATTGGCGCGCCTCCACGGCAAAGGTATGGTCTATGGCGATATATCACCCAACAATATCTTTATTTCAGAAGGGCTTGATAACTCATCGGTATGGCTGATCGATGCCGACAATATTCGATTTGAAATTTCCGCAGGAGGAAGTGTTGTTTACACACCAAAATACGGTGCACCTGAACTGGTTCATGGCAAAGACGGTGGAAGACCTTCAAGCGATGGTCATGCGTTTGCGGTGGTGGCTTTCTACCTTCTTTCGCTTATTCACCCTTTTGTCGGGAAAAAGGTGGATGGAACGGATGAAGGGGACTGGGCTGATGAAGAAAATGATGACGAGAACATTGAAGATAAGGCCTATGCGGGATTATTCCCTTGGGTTGATGACCAGAATGATGATTCAAATTCTTCTGACAGCGGTCTGCCCAGAGCCCTTCTCCTTACAGAGAAACTGAACACTTTATTTGAGGGCACATTCGGCCCGGGCAGGACATCCCCTTTGCTGCGGCCGACCATCTATCACTGGCCTGAAGCTCTCGCTCAGGCAGCGGATATGACCGTCACATGCCAGGGCTGCTCCATGAACTATTACTACGACTTCATTCATCCTGAAACAGAGGGGCACAATTGCCCTTACTGTAAAACACAGAGGCCACAGGTGCTCATTTTTGAGTCTTATCGATGGAATGGACCTGACAAGCCCTTAAACTCGCCATGCTGGCGTTATATTCGTGAGATCCATCAGGGTTCCGAACTGACAATACCGAGGCGAGTTTTTGATGAGTTTTCAATGCTTGATTCGGATACAGCAGAGGTGCACATATCTTTAACTGAAAAAGGTATTCTGATTAAAAAGTCAGACCATGGTAAAACTGATTTATCCGTTGCTGACCCGCAAAGTGGTTTTCAGAAGCTTTATTCACAGATGAAAATAGACTGGGTAACGCCGGATGTTCAGTTTTGGATGTTCGCACATTTGAATAGTCCTCGGTTGGTTAACTGTATGATCAGCGGAGGTAGTAAATGAGACTGAAAGACATAAATGCTGAAATCACTTTTGAGTTATGGATGAAACCGGAGCTGTCTGGAGAGTCGCCAAACATGGGTATTGGATATATCGCACCCGATAATGGTGGACAGGCATACAAACTAAGAGTCGAGGGCAAGCAGTGGAAATCGTTGCTGCGGGACGCCTCGTCCGGAAAAGATCTGAATTTTCATCTGAAAAGAGGTTGTGCACATCTTGCCGAGGTAATGCATGTTGCCAAGGACGGCAGTGCGCTTGTGAAAATCACCTTTTTCAATGGTGAAATTGTTGAAATTGGCGACGTGGAGATCGGCATTGATGAGCGCATAGAGTCAACGGCTAAAAGAAATGGCATTCACTTCGATGGAGCCGAAAAGCTG
>DEIH01000033.1 GCA_002352375.1 Spirochaeta sp. UBA2779
TGCTTCAGCCGGATTGAATACCTCGGTTTTTTCCATCGGGCATCTTACTGATACCGGAATTGCTGCCGAGGTTCGCAACCCTGATTTTAAGGTATTATCCAGGCTCTCTGAGAAAACTTTTTACAAAGCTGATCTCAGGGCTGAGTCTTTCTCCAGACTCGGACTGGTTCTGATGTCTCCGTCGTACCGTACCGGTGTTGCCTGGGAGCGTCGGGAGGATATTGATGCGGGTATCATCTGGGCTGTTCCCGTGGCGAACAATTCCTGGTCGATGGAAATGTTGGGAGAAGCGGGAATACTACGGGATTCCATCAGTGATGAGAACTGGTATCCGGAGTCATCCTGGCGAGCCGGAGGCCCTTTCGGTGTTGCTGCTCTCCGCCTGCGTCAGTTCAGCTCCAGGGAGACGGGCGGACTGACTCTGATAGGTTCCGGGGGTGTTGATTTAAGACCGGGTTGGTTGATGGCACTCTCGTATTCTTATGCTACAGGGCCTTGGCGTGTGCGGGGCAGAGCCGTGTATTCATCTTTGTATTTCAGAAATGCCGATGGAGAGAAGCTGGAGCTGCCTGCAGGAGGGAGTTTTGACTGGCGATACCGGCCATCTCTGGGTTTACAGTTCACCCTTGATTACGAAGGAGGTACCGATACACGTTATTCTGATGAAGGTAGTGCCGCCGTAGGCTGGCGGTTCGGTGAAACTCAAATTTCTGTAAGAAGCAAGTGGAATAGAGTCTTTTCAAGTCCCCTGCAGGGTGACGAGCCGGCATGCAGCAGCATCAAGGGAGTGATGATATGGGATAGGAAGTACCTCCATCTGGGGTTGTCGGGTAAACTGATACCCCATGAGGACTGGTTTCTGCGCTTGGATGGGGCTTTCCCATCCCATGGACGCTGGTTGGTGGAGCCTTATGCGGAGTTTCATGGGAAGATTAATGGGGATGAATATGTCCCATTGTTGAATTTGAAGATTAAAAGCCGTTGGAATATTGGAAGTAACAGATTAATTATTTCTTTATTTTTTGGTGATCTAGGCAGGGACAGAGAGGATTGGCCGAAGTCTGCCGGTAACCTTGAAGCTGAAATACGCTGGATTCAGAAATTCAGATAATATTTTCTGGAATCCCGTCCGGTTTACGATTATCCTTCAATTACAGAAATTAGATTACTGCGAATAGTAATCGGGAAGTGGGGATATACAATAGGTGAAAGATTATACAAAGAATGTCAGGAACATTCTGCTGGTTATGCTGATTGTCCTTGTTTTCATGGTATTAAAAGAGCTTTCAGGGCTATTGATACCGCTGGTGCTGGCTGCGTTATTAACCATATTAAACCTTCCTCTGGTGAGTTATCTCGAAAAGAAACGGGTTCCCGGATTTCTTATTACCCTATTGGTTGCTATTATTTCACTGGTGATACTCTGGCTAATCTTTTCTATGATCAGCGGAACGGTTCAGCAGATTATTGATGACAAGGAGTTTCTTGCACGTCAGTTTTCAAAAAGAATTAATGCCTCGGTTCAGTGGATTGGAGCCGTGATTCCCGGGGTAAATGTTGAAATACTGTCCACTCAGCTGAACAATGTGGCTTCCCCGACAAATATCGCCGGTTTAATCGGTACCGTTCTCGGTACTCTGGGAAGTGTCGGCTCTTCATCTGTTCTCTTTCTGGTTTATTATCTGATTCTTCTCTCCGGATCTACCGGCTATAAGGCTTATGTTGAATATGTTACCGGCACTGATAATACCGGCAGTGCCCGGCAGGTGTGGGATCTTACTCAAGAGAGCATTTCCGCATATATGAGCATAAAAACCGTTATCAGTTTGGCAACGGGAATATCTGCAGGACTCATCTGCTGGGCTTTCGGTCTGCAGTATGCCTTATTCTGGGGCTTTATGGCTTTTATTCTGAATTATATTCCATCAATCGGCAGCCTTCTGGCAACCGCGTTTCCGGTGTCTATGGCTATCATTCAGTTTGACAATTTCGGGTTGATCATTTCATTGGCCATACTTCTGGGTATTTTCCAGTTTGTAATCGGCAGTGTGATCGACCCTATGGTGATGGGTAACCGGTTGAGGCTGAATACCGTTACCGTTATTTTCGGGCTGTTGTTCTGGGGGTATATCTGGGGCATTCCCGGTATGCTGCTTTCTGTACCACTGATGGTGATGATCCGGCTGCTGCTGGAGCGTTCTGAAGATTTATCTATTCTTGCCCGGGTGATGGGGAATGCCGGTAAGACTGGAGAGTTAAAAGGGAAAAAGCCTCCGTTGTTTACCCGAATTGTTAAGGGTGAGGATTCCTCAGGAGAGGGGAACAAGTCTGAATAGAATAATTGCAGTAATTACCGGTTCTGATCGTTGATCCGTGAGGAACTGTACCGATTCCGTTTCCAGGGAGGTAGTATTTCTATCTTAATGTGACTATCCCCGGTTCTGTGCAGCCAGTCCTTAAGGTCTTCCAGCAGGGCTTTCTGATCATGACCCAGGCAGATGATATCCGGTTGTACTTCCTTAACGATTTTGTAAGTCCTGATTTCGGCATCAGAGAGAACCGCCTGACTTACCATACCGGATTCTTTTAAGGCCCGGATCCGCTCTTTTTCATCCTTAACAGTAGCTCTGCCCTTCCATTTCTGAACAAAGCTATCTCTGGAAACAACAGCTACAAGATGGTCTCCGAGTTTGGAAGCCATACTGAGAAACCATTGATGGCCGGGATGTATTATGTCAAATGTGCCGAATACCAGGACTGTTTTCATGTTTAATAAATTCCGCCCCCGCATCATAAGATATCATTCATGAAGCGAACAGAGGCAAGTAAGTCTTAATAATTGCCTTTGTGTTATTTTTGTGCACATAAAAATAAAGCATTGTGAATTATATTGTGTGCTTTTTATGATTTTTTCTTGATCCCTTGATTAAGCTAATATATAATTCAGTTGATTTTCATTAACTAATTTGCGTGAAACTTATGCAACTTGGTAATGAAAAGTCTTTGAGACGCTTTAGAACGTCTTTTTATTGATCAGAGAATCCCGGGGGGTGGTTTTCTTGTGTTTCGTGTGAAGGTTCTAATGAGAACATGTGTTCTCCTTCGAAATACAAAATACATTCCAATATTGGACGTTCGCTTTCTGATCGTGTAGTTTATCAGCGTCGATAAGAAAATTTGATTGGAGGAATTAATATGCAGGTTCTTAAAGAGGAAGTAAGGCAGCGGATAATCAAGTCTGCCAGGCGCGAATTTAAAAAACGCGGTTTTGAGAAAGCTTCAATGAGGTCGATCGCATCAAGTGCGAATATGACTGTCGGTAATCTTTACCGCTATTACAAAAACAAGGAAGACCTCTACGGAGCGATTATCGGGAGTCTTTTTGACGAGATAAGCAACTTAAAAGCAAATATGCCGGAAGAGCCAGAAGCCAGGCTGAACTATCTTCTTGACGGTTTCAAAGAGCTTCAGAAAGATCACCGCTCGGAGTGGCTTACTCTGTTCGGAGGTAGTACCGGCACAAAGTACCAGAAAGTTGCCGACGATCTTCACGGAGTATTACAGGATACGCTGATGGACGTTCTGAAGAAAAACAACCGCCGACCTGAAATTGCCGTGCCTGTTGCTTCAGCAATAATTTATGGTCTTAACACAATCTTAAGATCTGAAAAGGGTAAGTCGGACGATCTGGCCGATGTCTTTTTAAACTATATGATGGTTGATATTGCAAATCGCGTTGCCTGACGCTTCTTGTCATCAGGTATGAAAAGGACCGCCTCGGCGGTCCTTTTTTGTTGTGCTCTCAACGTCCCAAGGCTGTATAGGATGTAACTGTTTTTGCACCCAGACGAACGTTATTCTCAACCAGGGCAATATTGGATTTCAAACTCATTCCACCGGTGATATCGGAAACTTTAGCCAGAAGGAACGGTGTAATATCTTTCCCTTTTATAGACTGCCGATCTGCTTCTGACAGAGCGGAATCAATTGCTTCATCTATAACAGCTTCATCCATGGCCAGTTCGTTTGGTACCGCTTGTGCAATAACAATGCCTCCACCAAGCCCCAAAGACCATTGAGCGTGTAATATTTCAGCAATATCTTCTGGACTATCAACTCTGCGGTCCAGCTTAAAACCGCTTTTCGGGGTGTAGAATGCCGGCATTTCATCAGTTTTATAACCGATTACAGGCACGCCTCTTGTTTCCAGGTATTCAAGAGTTAATCCGATATCAAGTATCGATTTAACACCGGCACAAACTACGGCAACTTCGGTTCTTGCCAGCTCTTCAAGATCGGCGGAGATATCAAATGACTTAGATGCACCACGGTGAACACCACCGATGCCTCCTGTTGCGAAAACACGTACACCGGCCAGAGCCGCAACAATCATAGTTGCAGCAACGGTAGTGGCACCATCGGCATTTGAAGCTACAAGCAGGGGTATGTCCCTTCTGCTGGCTTTGGCAACTTCAAGTCCTTTACGACCGATTCTATCAATATCATCATGACTAAGACCGACTTTCAATCGTCCTTCAATAATGGCTATGGTGGCTGGGACAGCTCCCTCCTGCCGGGCAATATCTTCAACTCTCAATGCTGTTTCAACATTTTCAGGATAGGGCATCCCATGAGATATTATTGTAGATTCCAAGGCCAGTACCGGCCGATTTTCACTTCGTGCGTCAGCAACTTCTTCTGTCATATCCAGGGGAATTCTTTCCATACAGTAACTGTAATTCCTGAAGGAGGTAAAATACCAATCAAGATGGTCTTTTTTAGTGATTTTTTGCAAAAGAGCCAGCTTCATATTTTCTACATATAAAAACTATAACCAAAACAAGGGGCTTAATAATGACTATAACTGTATAAATCATTACAACGAAAACATATATATCAATATACTCTCACATGGGAGCATCATCGGGGAAATAAATGAAAAAGAATTATGCTTGGATGAGATAAAAAGGTCGTGATAGAGTTTAGACATGATATTTAAAAAATCATTTATTACGAAAAGTACCAAAGAATCTAAGCTTATTTTTAATTACAGCTCCGCTGAATCGGAGCAGGCCGATTTCCATACCGGTCTGGAGGTACTCTCGTGAGAGATCGAATTATTATTCTGTTTGTTTTACTGATTCTACCGGCAACCCTGTTTGCCGGCACTCTTTTTGAGGATGAGAAAAAAACTTCCGACCCCTATGTCGGAGAACGTGGTGGATTCAATTCCCTTTTTGTGAATCCTGCAGGAGCAGCCGGGCAGAGCGGTTTTGAACTGTCTGTGAACGTGGGAGCCCGAACCAAGGTGAATGATGCAAAACTGCTTATGGGTATGACTGACATGGCCATGGCTGTAGGCTCCGGCGGAGCAAGTGAAGTGGACAACATCGCCGATGCGTCACAGACTTTGGTGGAACTTGTTGACTCCGGAGTTATTGACCAGGCTTTGATTGATTCTCTTTTTGGGGGCACCTCTCTTGATTGGGCCAGTGTTGACTGGACTGATCCTGCTGCCGTCCAAACAGCTGCTGAAGGTCTCTCCGGTGCTGAAACTACCACTATTGAAACTAATCTTGACGGTGTTGTTGATGGAAGCAATGCGGCTTTTTATGCTGCTCTGCCCGGTGAAATATCTGTCGATGCCCTGGCCAGTTTCAAAACCGGTTTCCTTATCAAGGGTTTCGGGCTGGGCGTCTACGATTATGCAATGGGTGTGGCTTTCATGGATTCGGCAAGCCAGGAATACGGTCTTAAAACCATTTACAACGAGCTTGGTGTTATCGCCGGTGGTGGATTCAATCTTTATGAGGGAAAACTGGCTATCGGGTTCTCCGGAAATTACGGAATACTGATGAAGAACTCTTCACCAGTGGGATTTGACAATTTCAACAGCCTGATAAGCGACCCCGGCACAATAAACTACGGATACACCTGGGGTGTCGATCTGGGAGCTGTCTGGCGTCCGACTCCTGCTCTGGGTGTCGGTATAACATTTAACGATGTTATCGGTTATACCCAAGTCGATACACCTTATACAGCTGATGGAATCATGGGAATTATTGATTCCGGTGCCTACTTGATGGACAATGTTCAATATGAGTTTACCATGGACATGGATGCGGGTATTACATGGCAGCCGGACTGGCGTTTTGTACGTCCCAAGCTGAGTTTTGATATGTACAATGTCATCGGATATGCTGAAGATGTTGCTGAAAACGGAGATAATTTTGAACAGGCCATGAACCGAACTCTTTCCCATATGCGTTTCGGTGCCAATTTTACCTTCTTTGATTTTCTGAATATCGGTAGCCAGTACTACGATCACTACCTGAGTGTCGGTGCCGGTCTGGATCTGCTGTTCCTTGAGCTTTACGGTGAGGTTAAGGTTCATGAAGAGGTGTTTTACAACTCGGATATCAACGATGTACCCATCGGCGGCGATCTGATGGTAAGACTGCATTTCTAGCTTCTTAAACTTTTTTAAGTGATGATAGAGGGATTGTCCGGCCGGGCAGTCCCTTTTTTTTCGAGTTTCAAACCTTTATTCGCTGCTATCTGTTTGTGGAATTCATCAATCACCCTGGAATGGAATGTCGGATAAAAAACCTTATCAAACAATTTCGATGGACCCTTGAACCAGGCTTTATGAGAGATAAGCGTTTTTTCTCCCTGAGAGGCTGGAAAAGAGGAAAGGGTAATTTCCTGCCGTCCCTGAGTGGGGTTCTGCTTGACGTAATTAAACACAATCCGAAGTTCCTCTTTGTTTATCTCTGAAATCTGGAAGATGGTTGAGCGCCTGATAATGGGATGAAGATCCAGATGAATGAAGAGAACCTGTCCGGGTATTATAACCAGGTTTTGAGGATACTCTTTCAGGTAGATATTCTCGGATGAGGATTCATACATGGCGATTAATCGAGCCAACGGTCCCTGCCACATTTCAAGAGGGTGGACTTGAGTATATCCCTGTCACATTGTTTCCGGATTACCATGGGCGATGTAATAACGTTTATGGGATTGGTAGGAATCCATTTCTGTACTGAAGTTGTTGAGAAAACACTCCATCACCCACTTACTGGATTCAAGGGTTTCCAGAACTTTAATAGGTATTCTCTCTAAATCTTTTTTGCATAGTTCTGATTACTCAATTTTCAGATCAATCCTTTTTTATGATTCATTCATCAGGATTCCGTCTCCCGATTGAAGCTTATACAGCTTGCTGTACACCCCGCTTTGAGCAATGAGTTCTGAGTGGGTTCCCTCTTCAATTACCCTGCCATGGCCGATAACCATTATTCTATCGGCTCTTTTGATGGTTGAAAGCCGGTGGGCAATCACAATGGCGGTTCTGTTCTCAAGCAGTCGTTCCAATCCTTCCTGAAGCAGAGTCTCGGTTTGTGTATCAACATTGGCTGTGGCTTCGTCCAGTATGATTACTCGGGGATTGTGGGCAATAATCCGGGCAAAAGCGATTAGCTGTCGCTGACCTGCAGAGAGATTTCCCGCACCTTCTGATACCTGAGTCGAATAAGCTTCGGGCATTTTACTGATAAAGGAATCGGCCCTTGATATTTCGGCCGCATTAATAATTTTTTCTTCAGTGAGTCCGATACCGAGATCGATATTCTCAGCTACTGTTCCGGCAAAAAGAAAGACATCCTGTTGTACCGGTTGTACAGTACGGCGCAATTCCTCCAGTGCTCTTTCCCTGACATCTTTACCATCCAGCAGTATACTTCCGGCATCAGGATCCCAGAGCCGAGTGAGAAGGTTAGCTATGGTAGTTTTTCCGGCACCGGTGGCTCCGACTACGGCGATGGTTTCTCCGGGCTTGATCCGGAAATCCAGACCGTTCAGTACCGGTTCTCCGGGAACATAGGAAAAGGATACATTCTTAAATCTGATTTCACCGCAGAGATCATCATTAGATCGATCCTTTGCTTCCCGGCCTTCATCGGGTATACGGTCGATGGTGTCAAGCATGTCAAATATCCGCTCTCCACCGGCCATGGC
>DEIH01000092.1 GCA_002352375.1 Spirochaeta sp. UBA2779
GACGGTAACAGACATCATCGGGGAGGGTATCACTACTCATAATATATCCCATGGGGCAGAGCGACAGGAACGTATCTTCAACCTGCTGATGCGGGTTGGATTGAAAAGGGAACATGCCAACCGTTATCCTCATGAATTCTCCGGTGGACAGCGGCAGCGAATCGGTATTGCCCGGGCTCTGGCGGTGGAACCGGATCTGATTGTCTGCGATGAACCTATCTCAGCTCTGGATGTGTCTATTCAGGCTCAGGTGGTGAACATGCTGGAAGATCTCCAGGATGAAATGGGACTCACTTATCTGTTTATTGCCCACGATCTGTCCATGGTAAAACACATCTCAGACCGCATCGGGGTAATGTATCTGGGTCAGCTGGCGGAAGTGGCAGACAGCGACGAGCTTTATCATCATCCACAGCATCCCTACACCAAAGCCCTGCTTTCGGCTATTCCCGTCCCGGATCCGGATCTGACACGGAAGAATAAGCGCATCATTCTCCAGGGTGATGTGCCATCCCCCATCGACCCCCCGGAAGGTTGCCGTTTTGCTTCCCGCTGCCCCATTGCTTCAGAGCAGTGCCGAAGGGAAACTCCGGTGCTGATCGATAGGGGAGTCGGACATCTTGTGGCCTGTCATAATGTTTAAAGAATTGCTGCCGGCTCTGCCGGCGGTAATTACCAGTTTCTTTTTTCAGTCTCTTCTCTTAGTGCCTGAAACGCTTTTTTATCTTCATCATCGAAAGTCCGTAAACCCAGCGTTCCCAGATAGGAAGAAAAACCACCATTTGAGATTCCATAATAGCGCTCATATTCCTTTACGGCTCTCGGATTGATATCAGTTAACCAGGCGAAGGAAATTAACTTAACCTGATCCATATGTGAGTCCCAGGCCTGGAAGGTTCGGCGTATAAATTCGGCCTGCATGCTTTCGGAGGAGTTATTGCCTTTACCGGATGGGTAGCCCAATTCCAGAAAGTAGAGCGGCCTCTCCGGGTAACGCCGGCTGATTGTATCGAAGTCACTAAGAACCGTCTCCGGTTCTCTAACGGTGAAGTCACTTTTAAGGGGATAATAGGTGATGAAAATGGCATCGCTTTTCCGGTTGAGGCTGAAAAGCGAATCTCCACTATTGCCGGTTAGCCCGTCGAATGTTGACTTAACCCCAACCGGAGTATCAGGCCATAACTCATGGGCATGAACCGAAACAGCCTGATAGAATTGCTCATATTCTTTCCACTGTCTTCCTCTCAGATAAATGTCCACCTCGTTTCCTATTGAGATAGAAGTTAAGCTCATATCGGGTATCTGGACAGCTGCATAGTCCAGAAGATTGTTAAAGCGCTGAATCATCTCTGGATCGTCAAATGGTCTGTCTGCCAGGTCTGCCGGTAAGCGTGCGCTTGTGGTATCAATAACAGAAATGGTTAAAGAGACTGCCGTGTTATTTGCAGAATAGAACGCGTTGGCGATGGCCAGCCAATTGGTTTCAGGGTTATAAACATCGGGGCTGGTTTCAATTTCATCCCAGTAGATGGAGAGTTCGGTTACATCTATGCCGATATCAGCGGCTAGGTCGAAAGCCTTGTTAAAATCACCATCCCGTCCTTCAGTAATATCAATGCTCAGTTGGCGGCTGCCTCTGGGCAAAGGAACACTTTCAGCAGTAACGGGAACAGGAGAAGTGTTCATATCGGGCTTTTCCTGGCCGGAACACCCGTCAATAGCAAACATCAGCAGTAAAATTGAAATTGTGAAAGCAATTATTTTTCGGCGATAGAGAAGTATCTGAAAGAATACGATTGAATATCCCAACATATATTTCTTTAGTTCAGCATCTCTGCAGCAGCACGGCCGATTTCCGTATCCGGTCCAAGGTCTATGGCTTTTTGAAGGCTTCTCCGTCTGCCGGCACTGTCGCCCTGACCCTCCAGACTGTATGCGGATAACAGCCAGGCTGCCTGTGCCGCATCACCTGAGGGGCTGGTATCCAGAAACATCGATAAAACATCATTGGCATTCTGATAATCCATGCTTTCAATATAGAGAGTTGCCATGGTAATCATATACTCTCCAAGGAAAGGATCGTCAGATTCGGGACTGATTGAAGTCAGAGTCTTTCTGGCCGTTCTTGGATCGCCGAGAACCTGCTCACTGAGGCCCAGGCGAAAAGTGCATTCTCTTTGGACGGCTCCGGTTTCCCAGAGAGAACCTTCCTCAAAAAGATCTTTTGCACCGGCATAATCACCTTCATCGAAAAGACCCATACCGTCTGCCAGATAATCGGCTGAATCATCTTCCCAGGAAATAAAATCATCAGATTCAGCTTCGGCGCCTCTAACAACTGCTGCAGTATTCTGTCCATTCTCCGAGCGGTTGAATAAAGATGAAAATTTAGACCCCAGTACCTTGCGGAACCCGGCCTTTTCAGGCTCAGTACCGATCAGATCGGCTGATTCGTACAAACCGTCCTGGGTTAGTGTGATTTTCTTATCCCCGGCAGACAGTTCGGCAAATCCCCTTCCGGAGAGCCTGATGGTACGATTCTCGGGAACAGAATCCCCGATACCGAGTTCCAGCCAGGTATTCCGTCCATCCCGATATTCCAGTGTCCCGTCGAGGTAGTCTATATCCAGGCTGATAGCAGCCAAAGGCAGTACCGCGAAAATGACAAAAACGACAAAACCTGTAATGATTGAAAAAAACCGACTGTTCATAGTTCCAATATAGCGCGGTAAACCCATATTGCAAAGAACCGTTTGTAGATCTATAGATAAGTAAAAAGAGAGCCGCCCGCCGGATGTAACCGGGAGCGGCTGTTTTTCATGGCAATTTCCAGAAAAAATATGGGCCTCTAGTTTTCGTTTATTTTAACAGTAAAAGGTTTGGCCTCCGGTTTCTTTTTCAGATTAACCGAGAGTACTCCATTTTTCATATCAGCCTCGACATCACCCTTGTTCACATCTTTCGGAAGGATAAAGGAGCGCTTGAGATTGTCCTCTCTTCTTTCTCTGGCATGCCAGGTAAGTTTCTCTTCTGTTTTACTCTCAGGTGCAATGGCCTCGATTATCAGAAGACTTTCCTCAACCCGTACATCCACATTCCCTGCTGTAAAACCCGGGAGATCTGCATCGATGCGGTAACCGTCTGCGGATTCTGCAATATCCACTTTGAATCCCTTTTGCACAGCTGCCGGTCGTCCGGTATGGAGTTGGTTGAGCATGCGGTTCATCTCTAAGTAATTCATTGTATGCCTCCTTAAGGCTTGTATTTAGTTTGCTGCCGATATTCATCGACACCAGTCTATGAGCATTAAATGTGCCAACTTTTGAGTTCTGTTCTTTAAATATTTATAGTGTATATAATTAGAGTTTATTTATTTAGATTGACCTCTGGCGACACTTCGGTTAATTGCCTTAGTTGTGTCAATTTGATGCAGAAGCCTCAGTGTCATTTCAAACTGTGTCAAAATTACCGATGGTGGGTTAAAAAAGCCCACAATCCGTGTCGCCCCGGCTCAAAAGCGGGATTACTAGAAGGGTATGGTAATAAAGAGGTGGGCGGTTTTTATCTCATTTTCCAAGATATTAAAAGAATAAAACCAACCCGGATCGCCTTCCCATGCAGTACTATAGTAAGAATATCTGTTGGGAGCATCAGCTAGTGGATTCAGAGGAGTTGTCGGTACATCGTACAAAAAGGCTTCAAACCGCAGGGGCATGGTTAATGCTGCCATCTGGGCATCAGTTAATGTGATAACAAATGAGTTGATGTATTCCCCTTCATCCGAAGTGTGGGTACCTGAGAATGGTGTAATCACGGTACCTGCGGGAATCGCCGAGGACTCCCAAACCGTCACCCCGGCGCCGTCGTTGTCCAGCAGTCTCACATAGGCCACATCATCATTCATGGGGCCGACATATCCTGCCGGTGGGAAGGCCCGGTACTGTCCTGCAGGATTCCGGAAACTCACCGAACCGATAATGGTGGTGGGTCCGGGCTTACATCCGGATAGGAGAAGCAGAGTTGATACTGCGATGAGGGCAAGG
>DEIH01000016.1 GCA_002352375.1 Spirochaeta sp. UBA2779
GGGGCTACCAGCGATATCCGGCCCCGAGCTGTACCATGACTACAGGCTCAGAATTGTAGTTTCCCCATCGGGTATCAAGCAGAAGAGAAAGGCCTGTCTTCATCCTGACTGAAAAGCGGTTTGTAAAATTCCATGACAAGGCAAGATGAAAATCAAGCATGGACGTTGTAATCCAGATGATATCCCCGGCAAGCAGAGCAAACTCCGGAATGTCGCTTCCAGCGGTCATTTGTACAGGGCCGAAATAATATCCTGCAGCGAATTCTCCAGATAACCTGCCAATCGTTCTGTATATAAAACCAACCCCCGGCAATATAAATAAATTTTGTTCGTTAGTTTCTAATCCGCCAAACTGATAGAAGGAACCATACTCCAAATACATGGAAAAGCTGATACCGATATTGGAATTTATAAACCATTGAAAGTCAAATACAATCGGCATCAATCCCAGATAGCTGCGTCTATAAGAATTGCTGGTAAATGGTTTCACACGGAAAGCGGGGCTGTACAGAACCATTTGAAACGAAGAAGCCAGGGAGCGTTCCAGAGCAATCTCGTCGGTCATCTTCCGTTCCTGCCGCACGACAAGCTCCTGAACATCAGGTTCGATAAGACCAAGGAAAGGAGTCCATAAATCGGCTACATGACTGCAGATGGTCTCCAGATCCTCCAAATTTGTCAAATCAGCCAATGAAAAAGATTCACTTAAAAAATTAGTACCCTCTGCTGTAAGACTGAAGGTTAGCTTCGAATCATCCGCAGCAATTTGAATGAGATCTATACGTCCATCCTCCCGATCTGTTGGTATTACAGTATTCCGGGCGGCAATTTCAGCAAAAAGGATTTCAGCTGTCATACTCAGATACTCCGGAGCACTTTCCTGGATTTTCAGCTCAAATCGAACTCGTCTGGGAATGGAATTATCTTCATTAGCGCAGAGACTCAGTATAGAAAGTATCAGTATTGCCGCGGTTAAACCTATTTTCATAACCCCATCCCCATTCCAATACATATCCCGAAATTGACAGGGACTCTTCCATTATTCCCATCCCCGGCAAGATCGAACCTGTATTCGTAGAGGGACAGGTACATTTTGAGAGACCAGAATACTGGCCGGGCTGCAGCACGCTGATTCATATAGCCTCTGAACCCCAAATCCATTCTTGCTGATAAATCGAGAAATGGACCTATTTCGTCAGTAATAACTGAGGGAATACTGACTGTGTAGGATTCCTTGGGAGAGAATGACAAACCACTGCCAATCCCGAAAAACAAATCAGACCGGGAGGAACTCAGATTGAGTCTCGCTGCTCCGTATAACATGTAATCTGTAAAACGATCTTCCGTTGCCGGCTCTGAATATTTTACAGCATTGATAATTCTGAAACCCGCCATGGTGCCGAGATAATGCCCTGTTCCCAGCCACTCCCATTCCATGCCGGTTGTAAAAGAGGAGTCGCCGAATCTTCCGCTGAAGGTACTCGTAGAGATTCCATTATCAAGAGTAATTTCTTCGTCGATAAAAGGTGTACCAATATCAATTGAAAGCAGATGCCGCCATGACTGCCGGGATTGTATCACCCTTCTTTGCGCCAGAAGCCGCTCATCATTTGAGCTTCCGGAATAAATGGTTTCCTGCCTGGTAATCAGCGTTTTTCCAGCATCAGGTAATACACGGTCCACTTCCTTTTCAAAAGCTGCAGAGATTTCATCAACTGCATCAAATATATCCAATCCAACAGAGCCGGACCAGCGGGTCCCCGCTTTAATCGTTTCATTACGCACATCATAAAGATTCGCCTGAATTGTGAGCCCATTTTCGTCTCTCCGAAACAAACCGGAAGCCACAAGATCGGTACCGGCATCCTCCAATACAGAAAAATCCGGAAGCATGAGAGCTCCGCGGCTTATCCAGGGAATCTCCATTAGTCCAACAGACAACCTGTTATCTTCTTCAAGAACAAACATTATACTCTCTGAAAATAATAAGGAAAGCTGAGGATCCGTTTCTCTCATGCTCAGAAACGGGCTAACAACCAATGTAAAAGTAGTATTGATATCTTCATCTGCTCCTTCGTCCAGGAGGGTCAGTTCCCCTGAAATTAAGTCAGATTCACCGGGGTTGATATACCGTATAACATCTTCTCTGCCGGACATCTTGAACTGAATTTGTTTCTTACCAGGGGTTAAGCTGATATTCAAGGGTGTCTTCCCCATCAGCAAGCCATCAACATAGGCCTCTGCACCAGCGGGTTCACTCGTAATGCTGAGCTGGTGAAGAGTTTCAGCTGAAATCAATGCAGGCCGGATAAGACCAAACCCCTTGAGGTCTTTTACAGCCCAGTCAGGGAATCTGACATAAGAAGCCAGAAACCGCCCGGCTCTCTGCCGGTCCTCTTCGTTATCTGGTTCCAGGATTAACGTTGGAGTACCTGAACCGCGAACTGAATCATCCTCAGTTAACCGCAGTTTAAATGGTGCCAGTAGAACAGTATCCGGATGTACCTGCAGCAAGTTATCAGTGCCTGAATAGTTAAAGGTTGTGTTACCAGCTGGATGGACAGAATATTCACCCGGGCGTACCCGGAGAATAAGCAGATCCCAGTCTTCACCGCCGATACGTTTCACATTCCGCTGATCACCCTCTACGACGATACGGACGCCTCGATTCCCGGGTACTTCTGAGTCTCTGGCAACAACAATCATCAACAGAGAAGACGCCTTGTTTTTCGGTTTTGGAAGCTGACTGCCGGCTACTGGAAAGGCAACCAAAAAAATAAAGGTTGATACAATGAAAAATGATCTACCGATCATATCCTGAGGATACACTGAAAAAGAGTATATCGCAATTAAGATTTGACTAACCTGCGTTTAACAGCCTTTCACTTGATAAAAACATTTCCATATTGTAATTATCCCGGGGGCTGACGACTCACCAACGACGCGTTATGATAAGCCCTCCGGAGGAACCCATGTTTCGACTGAAATCAGCTATCCGCAGTCTTCTCTTTATTTCCTTAGTTCTTATTCTCAGCATCTCTCTTTCCGCTCAGGAATCAGATGCGAATTACGATCAGACAATCGTTCAGGTACTTGAAGGGTATCAGAAGCTTATGTCTGTTCCCCTTGATTCGGATGTTGAAGATACTGCTGGTTACGCCTGGTATATCTGCTCTCAGGCCATCAATAAAGGATTTCTGAGGTTTACCGTGGATCCGGTTTCCGACAGTCTGCTCCAGGGAGCTCGTTTTTTCGCCGAACCGGGTAATAACGTTACCCATATTCTTGTAACAACCAACCTGCTTGATATCTGGTCTGTCACTCCATCAACCTCATATGCAATTCTCACCGCGGCCTTCCGTGATGCCTCGAATTTTTTCCAGGACCCTCCCTCCTGGGGAGAATCTAAAGGTGATACCATGGAACGGCTCTTTATGAAGCTGGATATGTACAATGTGCAGGCCCGGCTGATCCGCGACCGCCTTTTACCTTCAGGCTTCCTCTTGAGTCCTTATGACAGCTACATTCTTGACAGCTTCGAGAAAGACGAACTGGCAAGCGTTATCCTCTACCTGGAACGGTTCTCTCTCCCGGTTGCCCGGGGTATGTACGAAGCCCGGCTTGGCTTTGAAAAGGATGTAACGGAAAATGATTTAAGAGATTTTGTAAATAACCTTGGGACACAGCTCCTGGACAGCCGAAAGGCCGTTCTGCCGGGCAGTGAAGATAGCGATATTTATCCCCTGGCTGTTGCTGTTCATACTTGGCTTGAGTTCTCCCCCTATCTGATTGCCAGAATCCACAACCGGGACCGTAAGGACAATCCGCTGTCTTTCGATCAGATTCTCAATCTTGAGCCGGATTACACCGAAATCCGGCGTCTGCTGGAAGCCAGCCGGACAGGAGACATGCCCCTGATGAATCACATTGTCGAAGAAACCCTTAAAGGCTTCGAAGGCCGCTAAAGAGCCCTCACCATCATATCAATCCCTTCCTCCAGCTGAGTGGAAGGACAGGCGATGTTCATTCTCATATACCCCTCCCCGCTCCGGCCGAAATCCGATCCTCTGCTGAGCCAGAGACCCTCATCAAGCAGCTTCTTCCAGAGATTCCCCGGGTAATCCATATGCAGCCATTCCAGATAGGTGCCCTCCAGATTGCCGGGAAGAACACCTGGCAGTTCATCAGTCAGCCGCTCTCTCAGCAGTAAGTCGTTTTTATCTATCTTTTCCAGCAGAGCCTCCAGCCAGGGTTCACCCTCCCGCCAGGCGGCTTCAGCTGCGGCATAGGAAAGGGGTGATGAGCTGCCCTCCCCCAGACCGAGGGCGGTGAGCATAGACTGACAGCCGAGTCGGAATTCAGGATCGGGTACGATGGCAAAGGCCGTGGTGAGCCCGGGGATATTGAAGGTTTTTGTAGCGGAAACCAGGGCCAGAGACCGGGGCAGCCGTTCTTCCGGGAGAGAAAGCCAGGGAATGTGACGGTATCCTGAGTGTACAAGATCGGCATGAATCTCATCGCTCACCACAGTCACATCTTTAGCGCGGCAGAGGTCAGCAAGATTTAAAAGCTCCTCTTCCCTCCACACCCGGCCCACCGGATTATGAGGACTGCAGAAAATCAGGGTTTTCGCCCCGCTCTCATCAATAAACCTGGAGAGTCCATCCAGATCCATGGTCCAGCTGCCGTTTTCATCCTTAAGCAGTTGATTTACTGCAACCTTACGGTTGTTATTCACAATAGCCTTTCTAAAGGGATAATAAACCGGCTCCTGAATAATCACCGTATCTCCGGGGCTGGTAAACTCCTGCAGAAACATATGAATAAAGGGAACGATTCCAGGAGTCTCAAGGATTTCAGAAGCCTTGATATTCCATTTGTGACGGCGGGAGAACCAGCCGATCAGGGCCTCATCCAGGGATTCAGGTCGAGCGGTATAACCGAAAATTCCATGGTCCAGACGTTTTTTCAGAGCTTCTTCTATCATTGGCGCCACACGGAAATCCATGTCGGCAACCCAGAATGGAAGCAGGCCTTCACGCCTGGTAAGACGTTTGTCAAAATCCCATTTATAACAGGAGGTTCCCCGGCGGTTGATACGGCTCTCGAAGTCAAAGTTCATGTATGGATAATGACCTCTGACGCCCTGCCGTTCAAGCTCTCCGCTATAAATTGGACTATAATATGGGAATTGATAACTTGGTGGGGAAAATGAGATATCTGTCCGCTGTAATAATAACCCTCCTGCTTTTTGGATGTAAATCCGGAGAAAAAGAAATCTTGATTCATGAGGCTGCAGCCCGGTCCCTGCTCCCTGAAACACTCCTTGATGAAGCCCGCTCCGCAATTCTGACAGGTTTTAATTCTCCCCATGCTGAAAGAAACGAATTGATT